>CALDHY010000014.1 GCA_937901445.1 uncultured Selenomonadales bacterium | reverse complement strand
AAAGTTTCAAATGTAGTTATGGAAGGAAAGATGAAGAAAAAAACTTATACAAATTTTTTATCTTTTAGCAAATAAAAAAAGCCCGCCGTTTTGGCAAGGGCAAAAAGTTTTAAAATTTTTAATATCGCCGCAGACGCGCTGTAATGGGGCTACAATGCATTTTAATTTTTGGGGTATAACTTTTATACTAAAAAGCGTTGAAAACGTCAAATACAGCCCTTCAGGCGTTTTTACAGCCGTAATTTATGCAAGTACGTTAATTTTATTCGCAGATTTAATTTTTGTTGCCGTTCTTTTGGCGTCGAGTTCGTCAAGTAAAGTTTGCCACCAAGATTTTTTGTCGTTTTTGTCAAGCGTAACTTTGACGCGCTTAATTTCG
Source organism: uncultured Selenomonadales bacterium (assembly GCA_937901445.1). GTDB lineage: Bacteria > Bacillota > Negativicutes > Selenomonadales > Selenomonadaceae > Quinella. The sequence continues at coordinate 45,089 of CALDHY010000014.1, read as the reverse complement.
CCGTCGTCGTGTTGAGAAATTCCCCAACCTCTTAAACCGCCGTCATCGCCAATAATAAAGCCGTGCGATTTTAAGCCGGGTCTTGAAACATTTTGAGTTGAAATGTCATAAATCAACGCCTCATATTCAACGCGCTTTTCGGGGTTATTTTGCATTTCCTTTAAAATTTTTGGCGAAATTGAAACGTTGTTTAAGCCGCTGCCGGAAAATGGAGCCGTCCCGACTTGAAATTTCAAATTGGGGAATTTTTCCTTTAAATCCTGCAAGACGTCGCCGCCGGAATTTTCCTGCGCCTGCGCAAAACTTAAAGCCGCTTCAGAAACATAGCTGTTGCCGATTTTTACCGCCATTTTAATTACCTCCTTGTCAACAATCCTTGTTAATTCCTATGCTGAAAATATACCACGCGGCGAAAAAATTTCCTGTTGCCTTGAAAAAAAATTGCGGCTATGTTAAATTTTGCAAATGAAAAAGCACAAATATTTTTTAGTAATTTTGCCGACAACAGCTTTGATAATTTTTGGAATGTTGGAAGTTACAAGTCGCGGCGCAGCTGAAATTTTTAATAAAGTTATGCAGGAACAAACTTTACTGAACGGCGAAATTACCGTAAAAAAAATTCAGGCAAATATTTTCGGCGAAGTAACTTTTGAAGATTTTTTGTGGAAGGACGAGCGCGGCGGTACAATTTTAGAAATTCCGGAGGGCGGCTTTAAAATAAAAATCCTTGACGCGCTGACAAGAAATTTTCAGTCTGACACGATTGAAAGTTTATCGTTTAAACATGCAAATATTTCAATCAACTTTGATGAAAATATGAACGTGGATTTTTTGCGCCAATCGCCCGACTTCAAAAAAGTTAGTCAAGATATGAAAACTGACAGCGGCGAATGGGAACAAAAAATTAGCCGCGTCAACAAGACTGAAGACGAACTCAAAGAAATTGGCGAAAGACGGCGCAGGTTGCAACGCTCCAAAATTGAAAACGGCTGGAAAAATTTTAACCTTGCAGGGCACAAAATCAATCTGAATCTTTTGCTTGAAAATTGCCAATTTGAAATTTTTTACCGTGAACGCCATTACCTTTTGCGCAATGTCAAATTTGAAACAAAAATAAATACTGATGATGAAATGACTTTGAATGCTCGCACCGGCAAATTTGGCGGAACTATGATAGGAAACGGAATGTCGATACGCGGCAAAATTGATTTTAAAACTGAAATTCCGCGCTGCGATTTAAAAATTTCTTTGCGTGAAGTTGACCCGTCCTCTTTAGGTTTCGGCTTAAACATTCACGACACAATGACGCTTGAGGCGAATTTTCAAGGACCAATTACTCAACCTGTCGGCAAGGGCACTGTTAAACTTGAAGTTTTAAAAATTCCCGGTATTGAGTTTGAAAACGTTGAGGGCGGAATTTTTTATGAAGATGCAACGCTGGAATTTAATGACGTAACGGCTGACGTTTACAGGGGAAAATTGACGGCGCACGGCGATTACAACATTGACACGCGCTACTATAACATTTACGGACACGGCGAAAATTTGAAGGCAAGCGCGGCGTTGCCAATGTCTCATCTGCACTGCAATATAAATTTGGAACTTGAGATAAATTCAAAAGGCAATGCAAAAGAAACTGTTGCAAGCGGCAGTTTTAATTCGGGCAAAGGGCGTTATACTTTGATAATGTTTGACAGTTTTTCCGGCAAATTTAAAACCGAATACAAAGAAATAAATTTTTATGACGTTGAAATTAATATGGCAGGCTATAAAATCGCCACCGACGCCTTAAGCATTGTCGACAAAAAATTAAATTGGAGTCCCATAACGATAACAGATTCAAACGGCGAATTGCGGCGCGTCTATGAACAGGATTAAATTTTTACTTGAAATATTTTTGACGTTATGATATATTTTGCAAATGAAAAAAGCCCCATTGGGGTGGAGCTTTTGAAGAATTGAATACTGTTTTGTGATTATTTTGAGGCGAACGTAATTACAAAACCAACAACTGTAACCGCAATGGTAACAATTCCAATTATTGTTGCAACTGTCAAATTGCGGACGTGTTTACCCATTCCGTCGATACTTGCGCGAATTTCTTTCATATCCGCTTCTTGTTTTTGGCGAATTTCTTTCATATCTGCGTCTTGTTTTTTGCGGAGCTCGGAAATTTCGGCGGCGCGTTGATTATCGCGGTCGCGCATTTCTTTTCTAAAATCGCGCATTTCGTCTTTGAAGTCGTGCAGTTCCTGTACCAACACTTCAAATTTTGTTTCAAGATGATTAACGCGATTTTCTAAATTGTTTTCAGTCATTTTAAAAACCTCCTTTGCTAAATTATAGCATTGGAGGCTTTTTTTATCAATCTGCATAATTAAAATTTCAGCGTTGCAAAATAATCGTCAAGCGTTTCTGCGCGACGTATCAATTCAATTTCGCCGTTTTCGCGCAGGAGTAATTCGGCACTGCGTAACTTGCCGTTATAATTGAATCCCATTGCGTGTCCGTGCGCGCCTGTATCGTGAATAATTAAAATATCGCCAATGTCAATTTTCGGCAACTTGCGATTAATGGCGAATTTATCGTTGTTTTCACAAAGAGAGCCTGTAACGTCATAAATTTTTTCGCAGTCAAAATTTTCTTTGCCCAAAATTGTAATATGGTGGTACGCGCCGTAAAGTGCGGGGCGCATTAAATTTGCCATGCAAGAATCTAAGCCGATATAATTTTTGTAAGTATTTTTTTCATGAATGACGGTTGAAACAAGCCAGCCCGCGTCGCCGGTAATTGCGCGCCCGCTTTCGGTTGCAATACGGATTTTTTCAAGCCCGTTAGGTACAAGAATTTTTTTGTACAGTTCAAAAATCCCCGCGCCAATAGCTTTATAATCGACAGGATTTTCTTCAGGGCGATATGGAATACCGAAGCCGCCGCCCAAATTTACAAATTCCAAATTAATTCCAAGTTGATTTTTAATTTCAACGGCAAGTTCAAACATAATCTGCGCCGTGTACAAAAAAGTTTCTGTTTCACGTTCGTTTGAGGCAATCATCGTATGCAAGCCGAAACGTTTAACGCCTTTACTTTGAGAAATTTTGTAGGCGTCAAAAATCTGTTGGCGCGTCAAGCCGTATTTTGCCTCCGCCGGTCTGCCGATAATATCGTTGCCGTTGTTCATAATATCAGCCGGATTGTAGCGAAAAGATAAAATTTTTGGCAAGCCCGCGTTTTTTTCAAGAAATTCAATGTGCGTTATATCGTCAAGGTTAATAATTGCGCCGAGTGAAATTGCCTTTTGAAATTCGTCTGCGGGCGTATCGTTTGAAGTCAACATAATTTTTTCGCCGGTCACGCCTGCCATTTCGCTAATCATCAATTCGGCAAGTGAACTGCAATCTGTACCCGCGCCGTCTTCAGCTAAAATTTTTACAATCGCAGGATTGGGCGTCGCTTTTACCGCAAAATATTCTCTAAATTCTGCCGCCCAAGAAAATGTTTCACGCAAGCGGCGGAAATTTTCACGTATCTTTTTTTCGTCGTACAAATGAAACGGCGTAGGATATTTTTTTATAACTTCGCGCAGAGTTTTTTCATCAAGCGGAAAATTTTTTTCTGTCATTAAAATACCACCTTACAAATTTTTCATAACGCAAATATTATACCTGTAAAAAATTTTCTTGCAATAAAAAATTGCCCGTCGAAATTAGCGGGCTTTTTATCTTTGCAAAATTTTAATTTTATTGTCGTGCAGCGAATAACGGGAACTTTTCAACAAAAACCGTAAGCACGCGCAGAATTTCCGGCGATAACTTATGATTTTTGGGCGTTTCCATTTCTTCAACAAGTTTGAGCATGTGGCGCGTATCAATTTTTATTCCGCTTTGCCAATCTGTCAACATTCGCTGTACAAACTGCGCAATTAAATTTTCTTCAACGGCAGATAATTTCACGCCGTCTTGTTTAAGTGCGTCATAAATCGCCCGCGCCGTCCACATTGCCAATTCTGCTATTTCTTGACTGTTCATTTTTATCACTCCTTCAAAAATATTTTACCACAAATTTTAAAGTATACATTGCGCGGCAACTTTTCAAAAAACTTTTTGTTTGCTATAATTCACAGGTAATAATTTTTTTGGAGAGGAAGTTTTTTAATGGCTAATGTAAACGAAGAGGCTTTAGCCCTGCATAAAAAATTTCAAGGAAAATTGGCAACCGTCAGTAAAGTACCGCTGAAAACCGCGTACGATTTAACTTTAGCGTATACGCCGGGCGTTGCGGCTCCCTGCCTTGAAATTAACAAAGACCCTGAAAAAATTTATGATTATACAAATCGCGGAAATTTGGTCGCCGTTGTTACAAACGGTACTGCAGTTTTGGGACTCGGCGATATTGGCGCGGGCGCAGGCTTGCCGGTTATGGAAGGTAAATCGATTCTGTTTAAAGGTTTTGCCGGCGTCGATGCTATCCCAATTTGCTTGAATACAAAAAAAGTTGACGAAATTATTAAAACTATCCAGTTAATGGCTCCAAGTTTCGGCGGGATTAATCTTGAAGATATTAAAGCTCCGGAATGTTTCGACATTGAACACGCGCTGAAAGATTCAGTTGATATTCCCGTTTTCCATGACGACCAACACGGAACGGCTATTGTTGTAAGCGCGGCGTTAATCAACGCTTTAAAACTTGTCGGCAAAAAATTTTCTGATATTAAAGTTGTTGTCAACGGCGCGGGCGCGGCAGGTATGGCGATAACTTATCTGATTCAGAAAATGGGCGCAAAAAATATCATGCTGTGCGATTCAACCGGCGCAATTTATGAAGGACGCGGCAAGGGTATGAACCCCTACAAAGACCAAATCGCCGCCGTTACAAATTCTCAACACGAGGCAGGACAACTTGTCGATATTATCAAGGGCGCGGACGTTTTCATTGGCGTTTCAAAGGCAAATTTGCTGTCTGAAGAAATGGTTAAAAGTATGAACAAAGACGCAATTATTTTGGCTATGGCTAATCCCAATCCAGAAATTTTGCCGGATAAAGCAAAGGCGGCAGGCGCGCGCGTAGTTTGCACCGGCAGAAGTGATTTTCCTAACCAAGTAAATAATTTATTGGCGTTTCCCGGAATTTTCAGAGGCGCGCTGGACGTTAGAGCAACCGACGTAAACGAAGAAATGAAAATTGCGGCGGCTTATGCTATTGCGTCATTAATCAGCGATTCTGAACTGAATGAAGAACACGTTATTACAAATCCATTTGATGAAAGAGTTGCCCCTACCGTTGCGGCGGCAGTTGCCAAAGCGGCTATTGAAAGCGGCGTTGCTCAAAATAAAAATATCACGCCCGAGCAAGTTGCTCAACATACACGCGACCTTTTGAAAAAATAATTTTCATATAAATAAAAAAATCAGCCGTCCAAATTGCGGGCGGCTTTTTTAGTTTAAATAAAATTTTTATTCTTCGTAACCGAGCTCCTTAGCCTTTGCAAAATCTGCGCGAGCTTTTTTCTTTTCGCCCAACGCTTGATAGCATTTGCCGCGATAGTAATAACTTTCACTGTCATCGGGCTTAAGTTCAAGAGCCTTGTTTAAATCTGCCAGTGCGTCATCATATTTTTCCCATACAGTGTAAACTATTCCGCGGTTGCCGTACCCGTAGTAACTATTTGAATCAAGTTCAAGAACTTTGTTGAAGTCAGCAAATGCCGCGTCGTAATTTTTCATTTTAAGATAATTGTAACCGCGGCTGTTATATGCAGATACATCATCCGGATTGAGTTCAATAACTTTATTGTAGTCAGAAATAGCTTTTTCGTACTGTTTTAATTGGTAATAAGCATTGCCGCGATTATAGTATGCATTTGAATAATTGGGATTAATTTCAATGGCTTTGCTGTAGTCGGAAATAGCTTTTTCGTAATTTTTCAAGTTATAATAATCAATCCCGCGGTTATAGTATGAAATTGAATCATCCGGATTGAGTTCAATAGCTTTATTGTAGTCAGAAATAGCTGAATCATATTGTTTTAATTCACCGTAAACATAACCGCGTCTGAAGTACGCCTCTTCATAATTAGGATCAAGTTTAATGGCGCGGTTAAAATCTGCTATTGATTCATCATACTTTTCCAATTTCCCATAAGTTATACCGCGATAATAATAGAATTTGGCATCGTTCGGATTGCGTTCAATAGCTTTATCGAATTCAGCAACAGCCGCGTCGGGATTTCCCCGTTCAATATGAACTTTTGCGCAAAAATCATAAACATCATAGAGCGTGATACCAAATACGTTGAAATTGTCGACATTATTTCCAACAATTTCAATAACTTTATGGAAATCGGCAAGAGTATTTTCATATTGTTTTTTTTCGACGAATGCTGCACCACGCATGAGATACGCCACATAATCTTTCGGATCACTTTCAAGAGCTTTGGAAGTTTCGGAAATAATATTGTCGTACTGATCTAATTCAATGTAAATTCCGCATTTAGCAAAATACGCCAGCCTAAGATTCGGATTAAGTTCAAGGATTTTATCAAAATCAGCAAGGGCTTTTTCGTAATCCTTCATATCAATGTAAAGACTTCCTCGAAAAAAATAAGCAAATGTAAAATTAGGGTCTGTTTCTATGGCTTGATTGTAACGTTCCAATGCTTTATCGTTTTCGCCTTTTTTATGGAGATTTTCGGCTTCGTCGATGAGATCAAACTTTTGTTTTAATTGATTAAATTCCGCGCGGATTTTATCTTTTTCAGATTGGGAGGTTGCACTTTTATATTGCTCGTTCAAATCATACATTTGGCGAAAAATTTTTTTCAGCTCATCTCCTAAAACATTTAATTCTTGCATTAACCATGAATTACCATCAGTTTTGCTTTCCAAGAATGATTCAAGGTCGGTTTCAAATTTTTCAAAATTGATCTGTTCGCCGTTAAATAAATCATCTTGCATATCATTGGAATTTTCTTCAGCGTAAGCCGTCGGAGCAAAGTCAAAATTTCCAACGGGCGGTGTAAAAATAAAAGTTCCCGCCGCAATCGACGCCACTAATAATTTCTTTAAAGTCTTTTTCATTTTACAATCCCTCCGAACTTTTTATTCTTTGTAGCCGAGTTCTTTAGCCTTAGCAAAATCTGCCTCTGCTTTTTCAATTTCGCCCAACGCTTGATAACAAATTCCGCGATTGTTGTAAGCTCTAGCAGAATTGAGTTTGAGTTCAATCGCCTTGCTGTAATCAGAAATTGCCGCCTCGTACTGTTTTAAATTTTTGTAAACATCGCCGCGATTGTTGTATATATGTTCAACAAAAATTGGATCGAGTTGAATAGCTTTGTTGAAGTCAGAAATTGCCGCCTCATACTGTTTTAAATTAGAGTAAGCAATGCCGCGGTTGTTGTATGCTTCTACATAATTCGGATTGAGTTGAATAGCTTTGTTGTAGCCAGAAATTGCCGCCTCGTACTCGTACTGGTTTAAATTTTGGCAAGCAATGTCGAGTCTGATGTACGCCTCTGACAAGTTCGGATTAATTTCAATAGCTTTTTTGTAGTCAGAAATTGCCGCCTTGTACTGTTTTAAACTAGAGTAAGCAATGCCGCGATTGTAGCATGCATTTGCATAATTCGGATTGAGTTCAATAGCGCGGTTTAAATCAGAAATTGCTTGCTCGTACTGTTCTAAATCAATGTAAGCAATGCCGCGATTATTGTACGCCCAATCGTAGTTCGGATTAAAAGCCAGTGCCTCGCTGTAAAGTTCAATCGCTTTTTCATAATCGCCTTTGTAGTAAAATTCGTTGCCTTCCTCAAGTTTTTGTCCTGCTAAAACTTGCCTGTCTGATTGACTAAATTCTGCGCGGATTTTATTTTTTTCTGACTGCGTGGTTGCGCGGTTGTAGCGTTCAATCAAATTATCAATTTTATCCAGATTGTCTTTAATTTCTTTGTCTGCAAATTGAATTTGACTTTCAGAGCCTCTGCCTCCATCTTTATTGCGTTGTTCATTTTGGCGTTGAATGTAAGCCGTTATACCGTCGCTGTCGATATTTGCTTGAAGAGTTGCCGTGTAAAGTATAGCCGGTACGCCGTCCTGTTGAAACGGTTTATGCTCGTAATTAACGTCTCCAACAACATTAATTATGCTGTTCGTGATAAGTGAAACTTCATTTTCGGTAAGGGTGGAATTTTGCATACGATAATAACTTACAACATAAACGCCCGCTTGTTCTTTTGCGTTTAATTCAGCGCGAAGGCGTGCGTAATTTTTCGCCTGCGCCGCCGTTACCAATTCACTTTGAATGCATTTTCCAACGCCGGTATAAGTTTTAACTTCAGCTTGTACAGTTGAAAAAAAATTAAAATTTTCAACGGACGGCGTAAAAATAAAACTGCCTGCCGCAATCGACGCGATCAACAATTTCTTTAAAGTCTTTTTCATTTTGTAACACTCCTAATTTTTGTACCCCAACTCCTTAGCCTTTGCAAAATCTGCATTGGCTTTTTCTGTTTCGCCCAAATTTTTATAACAAACTCCCCGTAATTGGTATGCAGTTACATAATTAGGATTAAGTTGAATCGCCTTTGTAGCATCTGCTATTGCTTGTCGAAAATTTCCTTTTTCAGCATAAAAAGCTCCGCGCAGGTAGTATGCATTTTCATCATTCGGATTAATTTCAATAACCTTGCTATAATCAGAAATTGCCGCCTCGTACTGTTTTAATCTGTAATAAGCAAAACCTCGTATTTGATATACAGTTGCATTATTAGAATTAAGTTCAATAGCTTTGTTGTAGTCAGAAATTGCTTGCTCATACTTTTTTAATTTATCGTAAACAAGCCCGCGGTTGTAGTATGCATTTGCAAAATTAGGAATAAGTTCAACGGCTTCAGTGTATTTTTCTATTGCGCCTTGATAATCACCCTGTTCTGAAAGAGCATTTCCCTCATTTAATTTTTGTTTGGCTAAAGTTTCTTTTTCGGCTTGGCTAAGTTCTGCGCGACTTTCAGCATAAACCGGCGAAACAAAATTTCCAACGGGCAGCGTAAAAATAAAACTGCCCGCCGCAATCGACGCCGCCAATAATTTCTTAAAAATCTTTCTCATAAAAATCCCACCGCAATTTTTTTTAATCTTAACACTTAAAAATTAAAATTTCATAAAAATTTAGCGCGCGTCAATTATAATTTTTGTACCGGCGGGAAATTTTTCATAGAGTTTAAATTCTTGACCGTTCAAAGTAACGGTTAAATTTGTACCGACGCCCGTTCGCAGTTGCAGATTTTTTATTGGGCGATTCATATCGTCCATTATGAACCAATCGCCCTCTTCACGAAAAACGCCGTCACTTTCCATGAACGGCAAGCCGACGCCCTGCGATTTATATTTTGTACGAAGTAAAATAAATTTATCGCCGTCAAATTCCAGTTCCTCAATTACCGGCGTTTTCTGCACGGAATGAATAAAACTTATTACAAGCGGCGTACCTTTTTTGGCGGCAACGCTTGTAACAGTTTCTGCGGAACCTTCAATTTCGGCGGCGATATAAATTTTTTCTTCTGTCAATTTAAAAATTATTAAAACTAAAATTATTGCAATAAAAATTTTTTTCATTGTCATTCAAAATCTTTTGGACTGTAATATTTGTCGGTGTGTAAATATTCATCCTTGACAACTTCGCCATCTTTGTAATAGACGCGGTAAACTGAAGGATTCATAGCCGGACCGCCCGTTTCAACGGCAACTGTTGCGCCGTTTAAATCTGCGCGAGTGCCCAAAATGCAAACAGTCAATTCAGAGCCGTTAGCATAAGTTTTCGTGTAGACAGGGTGCGGCAAGTCATTTCTAAATTTGAAGTCAATATAATCTTCGGCAACGGTTGCATCCCTGCCCGCGCTAACGTAACTTGACGGGAAAAAGTGCGGCGTCCTTTCAGTTGGAGTCAAGCCAGCCAAAAGTACAGCGTTATACAAAGTCGAGCTTACTTGGCAAACGCCGCCGCCAACTCCGTCTTCAGTTTTGCCGTTGACAATAACCGGCGCGTTGGCGTAACCTGCAGAATAACTGCGCGGACCAACTGTATTGTTGAAAGAAAATTCCCAGCCGGTTTTAATGATTTTATCAGAAATGGAAGTTGCGGCAAGCCAAATGTTGTAGCCGCGATTGCCGGGATAATAATAAGTTGTATATTCGCCCAAAATTGTATCAATCTGCGCGACGTCTTCGGTTGTAATGAACGGTTGAATTTCTTCAGGCTCCAGCGGAATTACGCCGTTAGAGGCAGTTAAATTTGTCAACGGATCTTTAAGAGATTCTGCAAGTTTTGCTTGGTCAAGTTTTTTACCGATGACGCCGGGAATTTTTTCAATATCATCACCATTCAAATTAACAACGGCGTTTACAGGTTGCGTATCGATTTTTTCTGCAATTTCGGCGATTTTCTTATTTAAAAGTTCTTCGTTGAAATTCGCAGTCAAGGCAACTTGCGGCTTTTTGGACATAGTGTTAATTTGACTGCCGAGATTCTCAAAGAAAGTACCGCCGCGCCCGTAACTTTCGGCGTCTGCAACGGCTTTATCAATTTGCGGCGTCCAGCCAATTTCGGCGGGATTAACCGTGAAAGTTTCGTCGCCGTATTGAAAAGTCAGCGGTTGCATTTTTTGCGCGGCTACATTCTGGAAAAAGTTTTGAGCCGCCGTTTCATTCATTCCTGAAAGCGGTTGCCCTTCATAGTTGACGCCGGAAATAATTTTATCGCTGTCGGCAATGGAATTTGAAACCGCCGCCGCTGTTACGCCCGTTGCAACCAACAAACTTGAGGCTATTATAGGAATTTTTTTCGCCAAAAATAATTCTTTCCAATCTCGATTTTCGGCGTTTAGAATTTGCATTTTAAAACGCTCCTTTAAAAATTTACATACAAAATTCATAATTCTCATTTGTACATTACGCCAAATGAAAAAAATTTCCTTTAAAATTTTATCAAAATAGTTTATAGTAGTCAAAATTTTAGCGTGGTGAAAAAATGAAAACGGCGATAATAACGGGCGGAACTTCAGGTATTGGATTGGCAACGGCGAAAATATTTTTGGCGCAGAAATATAATTGCGTGTTGGTCGGGCGAAACGCGGCGAAATTTGAAAAAGTAAAATCCGAACTCGACGGCAATTTTAAATATATTTCGGCGGATGTTGCCAAAATTTCTGACTGCGCAAGAATTGTTTATGAAACTTTAAAACTTTTTGGCGGCGTTGATATTTTGGTAAACAGCGCGGGAATTTACACTGAAGGCGCAATTTCTCAAGTTACGGAGAAAGATTTTGACGAAATTTTTAATACCAATGTCAAGGGTACTTTTTTTATGAGTCGCGCAGTTGTTCACGAAATTATAAAGCGGCGAGGCTGTATCGTGAGCGTGGCAAGCGACGCGGGAATTAAGGGAAATTATTTTTGTGCGTTGTACGCGGCAAGCAAAGGCGCGGTTGTTGCTTTTACAAAGTCTTTGGCGTTGGAACTTGCAAGTTTTCAAGTGCGCGTGAATTGCGTTGCACCGGCTGATATTTTGACGCCGCTGACTTTAAACCAATTAAAAAACTCCGGCGAAACTGTCGAAGATTTGGCTAAACTTTATCCAATGGGCAGAATCGGCAAACCGGAAGAAGTTGCAGCGGCGATAAACTTTTTGGCGTCAAGCGCGGCAAGTTTTATTACCGGCGCAATTTTGACGATTGACGGCGGCTTAACTGCTTAAATTATTTTGTAAATTCGTGGTACACGTTCAGAAACAAGGCAAGTAATTTCGTAGTTTATAGTTTGTAAATGGCGGGCGGCGTCATCAATCGAAATTTTATCACTGCCGAATAAAATAACTTCGTCGCCAATTTTGACATTTGGAATTTCCGTAACGTCAACCATAAATTGATCCATACAAACGCGCCCCGCTACAGGCGCAGAATTGCCCCTAATTTCGACGTGAAAGCCCTTGTAAGCTCTAATATACCCGTCAGCATATCCAAGCGGCACTGTGGCGATTTTAGACGCCTTAGCGGCGATAAATTCCCTGCCGTAACCAATGGAAGTACCGGCGGAAATTTCTTTGACGTAAACAACCTTTGCAACGAGTTTCATTGCCGGTTGAAGTTCAATCGTATGTTTGACAGTTTCTGAAGGGTACAAGCCGTAAGTTATAATTCCGGCGCGCACCATATCCAAATGAGCGGCGGGAATTTCCAAAATTGCGGCACTTTCTGCAATGTGGCGAATTTTTATTTTTATTCCTCGCGCAGAAATTTTATCGCAGATATTTTTGAAAGTTTCAAGTTGCCGAATTGTAAAAGTTTTATCAGGCGAATCAGCGTCCGCAAAATGACTGAAAATGCCTTCAATTTCGACGTTCGGCAGTTTAGAAATTTTTTCCGCAATTTCTACAGCGTCATTCGGCAAAATTCCAATTCTGCCCATACCCGTTTCAATTTTTAAATGAATTTTCGCTTGAGTGTCGAATTTAAGAGCGGCAACAGAAATTTTTTCGGCAAGTTCAAAATCTGATACTGTAGCCGTAATTTTATTTTCAACAACAATTTCGGCGGCGTCGTACGGAATTAGCCCCAAAATTAAAATTGGCAAAGTAAAACCTGCGCGACGAAGTTCCAAGCCTTCCTCAACAGTTGCAACCGCCAAAAAATTCGCGCCAATTTCTACGGCAACCTTTGAAACTTCCAACGCGCCGTGTCCGTAAGCATTAGCCTTGACAACCGCGCAAAGTTTAGCCTTTGGTTGAATGTGGCGGCGAATTTCTGTAAGATTATGACGAATTGCGGCTAAATTAATTTCTGCCCATGCATCCCTATTAAGCATTTGAAAAATTCCCCCTAATACTTAGAGTTTGTTTATTAATTTTAGATTTTTATGTGTGCTTGCGTGCACACGGACGCTTTTAATATCTAAAAAATTTGAAAGGAGCGAATTACTTGAATTTTAAAGATTTTATGAAAACGCTTGATATAAAAATTAAGCACGTGTACCTTTTGAGCGGCGAAGAGACTTTTTACATTGACAAGGCACGCGAAAAAATCCTGTCGAAGTTGCAGGTTGAAAAATCTGACGTTACAACGATTGACTGCCTGTCAAAAATCCCTGTATCTGAAATTGTTACTGCGATTGACAGCGCGCCTTTCTTCAATCCAAAAAATGTGGTCGTCGTAAAAAACGCGCCGTTTTTCAGCGCGGAAAATAAATCTGAACGCCTCGAAAGAACGCTTGAAAATATGCTCGATACAAACTACGTAATTTTCATTTCAAAAACTGCCGATAAACGAAAAAAACTTTACAAAATAGTTTCAAAGGTCGGCGAAATTTTGGAAGCCGAGCCGCTTAAATCGTGGCACTTAGAAAGTTGGCTTGACGAAAAATTAAAGTCAATCAAAAAAGTTATGAACCTTGAGGCAAGAAAATATTTTGTCGAGCGAATGTCAATATTGCCTGAAATTTCGCTGTGGTATCTTGAAAACGAATTTGAAAAAATAACTTTGAATGTACCCGGCAGGGAAATTACCGTGAAAGACTTGCAACGAAATTTACTTGAAATGCCGGAAGTTTCAACCTTTGCGATTGTTGACGCCATTAACGCAAAAAAAATTAAATCCGCCGTCGAAATTTTACGAACTCAAATGCGCAACCAAAATAATTTCGTGGTTGTCATAACGGTTTTAAGCCGCCACGTCCGGCAACTTTTGCTTGCGAAATTTTATCTCAAAAATAAAATCACGGGCAAGGAATTGGCGCAAAAATTGGAAATGCACCCGTTCATTGCCCAAAAGTTTGAAAAAATCGTTCCAACTTACCCTTTAAAATTACTCGAAGAAATTTTTATTGAACTTGCAGACGCTGATTTTAATTTTAAAATTGGTCGCGCAGGTATTGAAAGTCTCGAAAGAATTGTTATTAAACTTTGTCATCGCTAAATTTGTGTATCCGGCAAACGCACTTCACAACCTAAACAATCGCCGTACATCCAATTTTCAATATAGGGCTCGTCCGTAGTCGAATGAATTTTGACTTTGTGCCAGTAGCCGTTTTGGTAAAGTTCAATTTCTTGTCCGATTTTCAACTTTGTAAAAATCAATTCGCCGTGTAAAAAATGTTGTACTGCAATAGAATCTTCGTGCCAAATTAAAGTCCCTTCGTACATTTTGCCGCCCCCTAACTTGCTCCAAAAATTTTTTCAATGGTCGGACGAAAAGTCGTATATAAAATTTGCCAAACGGGTATCAGCGATACACCGAAAAATAAAACCACGTTGAAAAGTAAACTTGCCAACGAACGCGCCATAATCGAATAAAGCGCAATGATTGTACATAAAATCCAAATTGCAAGTTGCCAATTTTCGACAACAAGTAAAAGTTCCATCGCCGCGTACGTCAAGCCGCCGGCAAAAACCATAATTATCATTGAAAAGAAAATAATCCATTTAGTCTTTGTGCGCATATGAAAAACGCCGTTGCCGTTTTCGTCCTTAACTTCGTCCAACGATTTTACGTCAAAGCGCGCATCTTCAGACTTTGTATCTTTTTCGAGTGTAATTTTTTCTTTTTCGTCAGCCATTTTAACCAGCTCCCTTTTAAATAATTTTACTACCAAAAAGGCGTTTTTGTCTATGTTAAAAAAATTTTTGCCTGCCGTTACGGCGAATGTATCGGCGGCGTTATCAGAAATTTTGTTAATGGCGTCCGCCGCGTGGTTAATCGCCTCTGCCGCGTTGCAACCGCCTTTAAGCGCGTTATCGGTTGGAATTACTTTAGTTCGTACCGCCGGAATTTTTCGCGCAGTTTTAAGATATTGTGACAGATTTTTCACGCACAAAACAATTTTCAAATTTCTTGACAATCTGCGCGAGGAACTTTTCAAAAGTGCGGCACTTACCAAAAAAGTTTCAAACGGCGAATTGTTGCACGAATTAATTATTACGGCAGATTTACTGAAAGATTTTTTGCCGCGCGTAGTTTTGCCGCTTACAACCGCCGCGCTTGTAACAATTTTGTTGACGTGCTTTTTGGTTGCGCCGCTCGGAATTTTCGCAGGGATTTTACCGGCGATTTTTTTTGGTGTAATAATTTTGTCGATAAAGTTTAAAGTTGCCGAAGTTGACGATTCGGAATACCGCGCAAAACTTTTAGATTTCAACGACGCAAGGGACGAACTTAGAATTTACGGCGTTAAACCTGCGCTGAAAATTTTAAATCGCACGGCTGAAACTTTTGGCGATTCACAATTAAAAGTTCAAACGCGCCAATTAAACTTTGACACGTTCATAAAAATTTTTATAGCGGCGGGGAATTGCTTTATTTTATTTAAACTTTGCTCGGTTGTCGGCAAGGTTGAATTGACAGTTTGGGCTTTAATCTTGTTCGTCGCGCAGGAAATTTTTTCAGCAGTACCTTTCGCAGTTTTAAGCTACAAAAAAATTCGGCGCGTCAAAATTTCCAATGAAAAAATAAAAATCGCCGAAACTTCGACAGATTTTGCGATTGAATTTCGCAACGTCAATTTTGGTTACAGTTTCCCCGTTATAAAAAATTTTAACCTGCAAGTTAAGCGCGGCGAAAAACTTTTGATTATTGGAGAGAGCGGCGCGGGCAAAACTACGCTTTTATATTTAATGCTGAAACTTTTTCAACCTGACAGCGGCGAAATTTTGACGAGCGGTAAATTTGCGGCGGCAACTTCGACGAATTATATTTTTTCGCAGTCAATCAGATTCAACTTTGAAATTTTTTGTGAAAATATTTCTGACGCCGAAATTTTTAATTGTTTGAAACTTTGCCAACTTGAAAATTTTGACATTGATTCTGAAATTGGAGAAGACGCCGCCAAACTTTCCGGCGGTGAACGCGGCAGGTTACAAATTGCGCTTGCACTTGCCAAAAATCCTGACGTTTTAATTTTGGATGAACCGACGGCGGGGCTTGATAAAAATATTTCTGAAAAATTAATCGCCGCGCTTATTGAAGATTCCACAAAAAAAAATCGCACGCTGATTATCATAACGCACGATATTTTTTATTTTGACAAATTTTCTTTCAATACAAAATTTATTGGAGTTAAAAAAATTTCTAACCCCTAACCCTTAGTCCTTATTCCTTAGTCCTTAATTTACAGATTTTTTCACAGTCGTTTTAATGTAAAGCTCGCGCAGTTGTTTTTCGTCAACTTCAGAGGGCGCGTGGCTCATTGGGTCAATAGCACTTTGAGTTTTCGGGAATGCAATAACGTCACGAATAGATTTTCTTTGCGCCATTAACATAACAAGCCTATCAAGTCCGAAGGCAATTCCGCCATGTGGAGGCGTTCCGTATTCAAAGGCGTCCATTAAAAAGCCGAATTTTGCGCGCGCCTCTTCCGGCGTTAAACCAATAGCCTCAAAAACTTTTGCCTGTAAATCACTTTGATAAATTCTCAAGCTGCCGCCGCCGACTTCAACGCCATTCAAAACAATATCGTAAGCATTAGCCTTGACTTTTTCCGGCGCAGTCAATAAAAATTCAATATCTTCTTCACGCGGCGCGGTAAAGGGGTGGTGCATAGCCTTCCAGCGTTTATCTTCCTCGACGTATTCAAACATTGGAAAATCGACAACCCATAAAAAGCAAAGTTTATTGGCGTCAATTAAATTTCTGCGACGCGCCATTTCAAGTCTTAATTCGCCGAGAGCCTGCGCGACGACTGAAGATTTATCACCGACAACTAACAATAAATCGCCGGTTTTTGCGCCGGTTGCATTTTTAATTTTTTCAAAAGTTTCATCGCTGTAAAATTTTTTGAAAGGCGACTTAATACCTTCGGCGGTGTACTGAATCCACGCCATACCTTTTGCGCCGTAAATTTTGCAGTACTCAACCAAATCATCAAGCTCGCGGCGCGGAATATCTGCGTAGCCTTCGACGTTGATAACTTTGACTTGCCCGCCCTTTTCAAGTACGCTGTTGAAAACTTTAAAATCAGAGCCTTTGACAAATTCGGAAATATCCTGCAGTTCCATACCAAAACGCAGGTCGGGCTTATCACTGCCGAAACGTTCCATTGCCTCGTCCCAGCTCATTCTCAAAAACGGCGTTTTAACTTCAACATTCAGCGTAGTTTCAAAAATTTTTTTAATTAAACCTTCCATCAAAGTTAAAATTGTGTCTTGATTCAAAAATGAAGTTTCAATATCAAGTTGCGTAAATTCGGGTTGACGGTCGGCGCGTAAATCTTCATCACGGAAACAACGTACAATCTGAAAATATTTTTCAAAGCCGGAAACCATTAACAACTGCTTGAAAATTTGCGGGGATTGTGGCAAGGCGTAAAATTGCCCGGGATTTAATCTGCTCGGTACAAGAAAATCACGCGCGCCTTCAGGAGTACTTTTGCAAAGCATCGGCGTCTCAATTTCTAAAAAGCCGTTTTCGTCCAGATAATCACGCATTATTTTTGTTACGCGGTGGCGCAGCATAATATTTTGTTGCATTTCGGGGCGGCGTAAATCTAAATATCTGTAGCGCAGTCTTACATTTTCATCAACGTCAACGCCGTCTTGAATGTAAAAGGGCGGAGTCTTTGCCTTGTTCAAAATTCTAAGTTCGCTTACAACAATTTCAATTTCGCCGGTAGCCATTTTGGGATTGACAGTATCAGCACTGCGCGCGCGCACTTTGCCGCGTACGCCGATAACAAATTCATTGCGCAGAGTTTCAGCCTTTGAAAATTCCGCGCCAATTTCTGCCGCGTCAAAAACAATCTGTACAATTCCGCTCCTGTCTCTCATATCGACAAAAATTAAGCCGCCGTGATCACGTCTGCGCGAGACCCAACCGGCAAGCTGTACAATTTTTCCTTCGTCAATTTTGCGGAGTTCGCCACAATTAAAAGTGCGTTCCATTCCTTTTAAAGTTTCCAATTTATAATTCCTCCTTAGATTGTCAATGATAATCAAATTTTTAAAATACGTCAATATTTAAAGGCTAAGGATTTTCAAATTCCCTAGCCTTTAGTCTTTAGTCTTTATTCTTTAGCATTTAATCAGCCGTTCAACATTTGTTGCAGGCGATTATAATTGTTGACAACTCTAACAACATAATTTTGAGTTTCGGAAATGTGCGGAATACCGCCCGCGTTAATGACGGCTTGCGGTCCTGCGTTGTAAGCGGCAACTGCATAACTAAGCGCGTATGCTCCATTTCCGGCGAATCTGTTAAGCTGATTTTTTAAATAAATTGCGCCGCCGACTATATTTGCAAGCGGCTTGTGCGGGTCAACGCCAATCATTTGGGCAGTTGAGGGCATAAGTTGCATTAAACCGACCGCGCCGACGGGACTAACCGCGTTAAATCTGAACGCGCTTTCAGTTTCCATTACCGCCGTAATTAAAAGCGGGTCCAGTTGACATTGATCCGCCGCGTATAAAATCGCCATTGACAACCACGCAATTTCTTTTTCGCCGCTGTGATAACGGCTGATTTCTTGGCGAATAACTTCATAAGGGTCTTTCGCCTCAACTTCAGACATTCCGACGCCAATTATTGACGTTGAAATTATCAGTGCAATTAAAAATTTTTTCAAGATAATCTCTCCCATAATTTCAAATTAATATTTTTGAATGATAAATAAAATTTTAAAACTCGTCAAGTAACAATTTTCTTTTTACTATATCGAAGTTGAAACCATAAATTTTCAGCTTGACAAATTATTTTTTTTGATATAACGGCTATAGTAGTTTTACTTAAAATTTTTTATAGGAGGTATTTTGATGAGAAAATTTTTCAAGAAAATGCTTGCGGCGGCAATAACGGCTGGTTGCTTGATTATGCCGGTAAGTTCGCAAGTTGAGGCAGCGGTTGAAAGAACACCTGTTACAGTGACAAATGCTCGGTGGTATCCGCTTTATCACATTGCGCCTTATGCAGGTTGGGCGAATGACCCCAACGGTTTTTGCGTGTACAAAGGCGAATACCACTTTTTCTATCAACATTATCCCTACGACACTAAATGGGGACCAATGCACTGGGGACACGTTGTTAGCAAAGATTTAGTTCACTGGGAACATTTGCCGGTTGCACTGGAGCCGAACAGTATTTACGACGCAAGCGGCAACGGCGGAGGTTGTTTCAGTGGCAGTGCGTTGGAAAAGGACGGCAAACTTTATTTAATGTACACAGGACATGTAGATTTACCCGTTTTGACGCCGGAAGGTGTAGACAGAATCGAAAGTCAAAATATCGCAATCAGTGACGACGGAATTACTTTTGAAAAATACGCAGGCAACCCCGTACTTTACGCGCCTTCAAATTTAGGCGATATTCACGGCGGCGACTTCAGAGACCCCAAAATGTGGAAACATGGCGATACTTATTATGTTGTTATCGGCTCGAAAAATAAAGCCGGTGACAGGGCGCAAATGTTGCTCTTTGAATCAAAAGATATGCTTGACTGGAAATTTAAAAGTATTATGGCGTACAGTCAAGGCAACGAAGGTACAATGTGGGAATGTCCGAATTTCGCCGAAATCGACGGGCAAGAAGCTATTATCATGTCGCCTATCGGTATGAAACCTGAAGGCAAAAAATATTTGAATTTCTTTCAAGCCGGTTATATGATTGGCAAAATGAATTACGATACAGGCGTTTTTACGCACGGCAAATTTGATACGCTTGATTATGGTTTTGATTTTTACGCGCCGCAAGTTACACAGACTCCTGACGGGCGTTGCATTTTAATCGGCTGGCTTGATATGTGGGATCCGCCTACAGGCAATATTTTTTCTGAATACGTTGACGGCTGGTCTTGTCAAATGACTGTACCGCGTGAACTTCACATTAAAGACGGCAAAATTATAAGCGTTCCCGTTCCCGAATTGGAAAGTTTGAGAATTGCCGAAAAATCCTACCGCAATGTAAATATAACAAAGAAAACTAAGCTTGACGGCGTGCGCGGCGAAACGGGCGAACTTTTGGCAACGATTGATACAAAATCTGCGAAAGGTTTTTCCATTGAACTTCGCAGCGGCGGCAATGAAAAGACTGTTTTAAGTTACGATAAATCAAGCGGAATTTTGAAACTCAACCGCGATAAAGCCGGCGGCAATGTCAAGGGCGAACGTGAAGTTAAAATTTCCGGCAACAAAATTAATTTGCAAATTTTCCTTGACAGGTCGTCGATTGAAATTTTTGTGAACGGCGGCGAGGCGGTTATGTCAACCCGCGTTTATCCCAAAACTACTGCGCAGGATATTGTTTTCATTCCGAACGGCGGCACAGTGAATTTAGAAAATGTAACTTTCTACACGCTCGGTGAAGGTATTCCGCAACCTGTCATTAAGTAAAATTTTTTTCTGTCAAACTAAAAAAACCGCCCTGCAACTGAGACAAATCTAATCAGTTGCTCTTGGACGGTTTATTTTTTTTAGTTGAAAATCTGCGCGACGTTTTCGGCTGAAATAATTTCTTGCGTCGAAGTTTCAAGATTTTTAACTGTTACGGTGGAATTTTTAATTTCATCATCGCCAATAATCAAGGCGAATTTTGCGCCGGACTTTGCCGCCTGTTTCATTTGCGCCTTCATACTGCGTTGGGCAAAATCCATTGTGGCAGAAATATTTTTGCGTCGAAGTTCAGTTAATAATTTAAAGCCGGCAATTTCAGCTTCCGCGCCGACTGCAACTATAAAAGCGTCAAAATTATTTTTTTCAGCCTGCAACAAATTTTGTTTTTCAAGCGCAATTAAAATTCTTTCAATACCGGCGGCAAATCCAATACCGGGCGTGGGAGTACCGCCAATTTCTTCAATCAAGCCGTCATAACGCCCGCCGCCTGCAACCGCAGATTGCGCGCCTAAGGGCAAATACTGAATTTCAAAGGCGGTTTTCGTGTAATAATCCAAGCCGCGTACCAATCGACTGTCAATTTCAAAATTAACGCCAGCCGCCGTCAAAAATTTCTGAACCTGCGCGAAATGCTCTCTGCATTCGTTGCAAAGGCAAGTTTCAATTTTGGGCGCGTCTTCAATAAATTCTTTGCCGCCGTCAACTTTACAATCCAAAATTCGCATTGGATTTTTCAACAGTCTGTGCTTGCAGTCGTCGCAAAGTTCCTCAATATTTTCGCTGAAGTAATGCTGAAGTTTTTGACGATAAACAGGGCGGCATTTCGGACAACCGACGGTGTTAATTTTTAACTTCAAATCGTCAAGCCCTAAGCTTTTCAGAAAATCCCACGCCAATAAAATAATTTCTGCGTCAACGGCGGGATTCTGTTCCCCCAACGCCTCAACGCCGAATTGATGAAATTCACGTAACCTGCCGGCTTGTGGTCTGTCATATCTAAACATTGAGCCGATATAAAAAAGTTTTACCAAATTTCCGGCGGCGTACAATTTATTTTGCAAATAGGCGCGTACAACCGATGCGGTATTTTCCGGGCGCAAAGTTATTGAGCGTTCGCCCCTATCCGTGAAAGTGTACATTTCCTTGTCAACAACGTCCGTACCCTCGCCAATACCGCGCCGGAAAAGTTCGGTATGTTCAAAAGTCGGCGTTCGTATTTCTTCATAGCCGTAATTTTTACAGATTGTGCGAATTTTATTTTCAATGTAAAGCCAATTTCCAACTTGTTCCGGCAAAATATCTTTAGTGCCTCTCGGCGCGTTTGTCAGCAAATTTATTCCTCCTACCTTCTGCGAAATTTAGTCCACAATTCTTTTGCAAATTTAAAAACGGCGATTAATATTTTTCGTAACAAATACAATACCAAAATTCCAATTAAAATCGTCAACAAAATTATCAAATATTTTAAGAAAACGGCGATTGTTGCAACCGAGCTTGAAATTTGCAAAATTGGATGGAAAATTTCTATCAGTGAAGCCAAAATAGATTGTAAAGTATTTAAAGTATCAGTTTCCATTATTAAAACCTAAAATCTTTTTAAAGGCGTCAAAGTTTTGAATTTCATAAGACCTAAAGTAAATCGCAAAAACAATTTCTTTAAAGCAGCCGTCAAATTCCGGCAAAATATTTTTGTAAGCCTGCGCGACGACGTAAGGATTATTTCGGAAGGCACCGCAACCGAACGCGCCCGTTACAAAAATTTCAACGCCGCAACTTGCCAAAACTGTAAGCATATGACGCGCGCGCTTTTCGTGAATTTTTAAAAGTTCATTGTCTGAAATTTTAATTGCATGCAAATTTGGAGCCGCGCAAGTTATCACGTCAATTTTAATCCAATCTTTTTGTGGCAATCGTTGCGGTACGTCAATATCACTTTTGCAAACAATAATTTCCGGCGCAAAAATGCAGGCGTCAGTATAAATACTGTCTCGGCGGTCGCGGTGAAATTTGTAGTAACGAATCCAATTTTCATCAGTGTTTAAAGCAGGGTAAAGCGTCGAACAACGGCAAAGAGCCTCTTCTTGAGCGCGGCTGCCGTTTTTAACTCCGCCGCCGGGAGTTGTAGCCGATGCGAAATTATGCACGGCGATTCTTGAATTTGGATTATTTTTGTGAAGTTGTGCCGCCGCCTCAAAAGTGCGCTGTTTAGTTACAGAAATTTTTGTTGCGTCAAACTTTTTGGCGGGCAACGCGGGATAATCTTCAGCGGAAAAAAATTTTGTACCGGCGATTGAATTTGCAACGGCGGCTTTTAAAGTTTTGTCAGTTTTGTAAAATTTTTCAGTATCTGCAAAAACTTCAGCCATTTTGTCTTTAGTTATCAATTATTTTTTCTTCCTCTTTTTCGTTTTTTTTTACAGGTTTTTCAGCGGCGGGTTGTTCGATAATTTCAGCGGCGGGTTGTTCGATATTATCAGCGGCGGGTTGTTCAATATTTTCTACCGCTTTATAAACTTCCGCCAAAACGTTGGAGCGATTTTCAATATATTTATCCACGTCGCGCAGATATGTTATCAAGTCTTTTGCATTGAATGAAGTTTCAAGGCGCAAATTTTCATTGTCGGGAACTTTGGTAGTTGCCGCCGCGCCTACGCCCAAAATTGTTTGCCGCTCGTCCATAATTTGAACGTTATAAATTCCCTCCGCGCCGCGCTTGCAGTAGCCGATATTTTCAATTTGCCCGCTAATGTAGCCTTGCCGGTATAAATAATACGGCAGATAATTTTTGCCGCGTAACATTTTTTCGGCAACGTCAGCCATTTTCCTAACTTCAATATCATCCGGTAAATCAAAATCTTCAAGCGTGCTAATTTCGTCTGCAAGTTGAGTTTGAAGTTGAGAGCCGCGTTTAATTGCCAGCGCGTGTAAAGTTATATCGTCAGGATTTAACGCCAAAACTTTTTCCAAGCTGTCTTTCACGTCGTCAAGAGTTTCGCCCGGCAGTCCCAAAATTAAATCCATATTAATTTCAAAATCACCGGCGTCGCGCAGATTTTTAAACGCCGTGTAAATTTGTTCGACAGAATGTTGACGCCCGATTTTATTTAAAGTTTTTTGTTGCATAGTTTGAGGATTGACGCTTACTCGACTAACGCGACAATCTTTCATGACAGAAATTTTTTCGGCGGTAATAGTGTCGGGGCGTCCACATTCAACGGTAAATTCTTCGACGCTTGTACTGTAAAAAGCCGCCGTAACTTTATTCAACATTTCGGCAAAAAATTTTTCAGGTAAAGCAGTGGGAGTGCCGCCGCCAATATAAATACTTTGAACTTTGAAGCCGTAACGTTTAATTTCAGCCGCCGCCGCGTCAATATCTTTCGTCAAAACTTGCATAAATTCAGCAACTTTTTCATCGTCAGGCAAAACGTTTGACGGGAACGAACAATAAAGACAGCGCGTCACGCAAAACGGAATACCAACATAAACGCCAATAGTTTTTTCGTCGCCGGAATTTAAAATTGGAATTTGGCGAATTGCAACTTCAGTAAGCAGGGCGGATTTTTCAAAGTTTGTAAGATAATCTGCGCGAAGGCGGCGAGAAATTTTATCCCTGTCAATGACGCCGTGACTGGTTACGCCGTAGCCGCCGCGCAACCAGCGATGAACAATTTTTGTAGGGCGGACGCCGTGCATAATTCCATAGGGAACGCCGGAAATTTTTAAGTCTTTCGTCAAAATTTTGTACAGATTTTTTTTGATAAGGCGGTGAATTTCCGCGCCGCGCCGTTCATTCGGGTTGACGTTTTCAGATTCTGTAAATTTTCTTTCAACGCCGTTACTTTTGACAATCAGCCGCGTTTTGACGGTTGCGCCGTGAACTTCATTAAAAATTTCAAATTTCTCAAAGTCAACCGGCTCAAATTCGTTTGCCTCTTCGATATGAAAAGCGCGCAAAATTTCGCCGGTAATTTTTACTATAACTTGATCCTCGCTGTTAAGTTTAAAATTTTTTATTTTCATTTAGCCGCCTCGTTTCTACAGTCTGAACAGTAGCCGAAAAATTTTACTTCATGATTGACAATTTGAAAGTCAGATTTTTGGGCGATTAAATTTTCCAAGTCGTCCAATAAATCGTCCTCGAACTCGATAATTTTTTTACACTTCAAGCAAATTAAATGGTGGTGCTGATGAAGTTCAGGATTAGCCGCGCTAATTTCGTAACGTGTGCGCCCGTCGCCGAAGTCAACTTTGTTCAAAATTCCGAGTTCGTTCAAAAGTTCAACGTTGCGATAAACTGTAGCAAGCCCAAAATCAAAATCTTTTTGGCGCAAAAGTTCATGAACTTCCTCCGCGCTTAAGTGGCTGCCTTCGCCGCTCTCAATAAAAATTTGCAAAATTTCCTTGCGTTGCGGCGTCATTTTGTATTTGCGCTCTGAAAGTCTGCCGCGTAAATCTTTCATTTTAAAAAGTTGCCGGGTTTCGCTCATCGTAAGTTTCTCCCCTCGTAAATATTCTAAATTATTATAGCAGTTTTGAAAGAATTGTACAAAAAAAATCGCCCGCAAAATTACGAGCGATTGTAATTAAAAATTTCAAGCAAAAAATTCATTTTCGGCGGCAATGCAAAGTGCGTGGTAAATTGGCAAGTGAAATTCTTGAATAGTGAAGGCGGAATCAGCGGGCGCGCAAATTGTAACGTCAGAAATATTTTTGAGTTTGCCGCCTGTTCTACCCGTCAAAGAAATAATTTCAAGCCCCAAAACTTTTGCAACTTTCGCCGCGTACAAAACATTTGCAGAATTGCCGGAAGTCGAAATTGCCAAAAGAATATCGCCGCACTTGCCGAGTCCGAAAACTTGTTGCGCAAAAATTAAATCAGCGGCGTTATCGTTTGCAACGGCGGTACTCAAGGAAATTTCACCAACAAGCGAAATTGCGGGCAACGCGCACTGTAAATTTTTTTTGAGGTAATTTATATCATTGGGGAAAAGTTTTTCTGCGCGTTCGACAAAATTTTTATTGAAATCTTCAATTTTGCGCGGCAAGTTAAAACCTTTCATCAATTCGCCGACAATGTGCAAAGAATCCGCCGCGCTGCCGCCGTTTCCGCAAATTAATAACTTGTTGCCGTTACGAAAACTTGTGCAAATTTTTTCAACGGCTGAATTTAAATCTGCGCGACAAACTTCAAGCGCAGGATAACGTTTAATCAGTTCAGAAATTTTTTCAGCAGTAGAATCTTTCATTTAGCCTCACTCCAATTTTTGCCAAAATGACAATCGACAACGAGCGGCACTTTCAAAGTTGCAACGTTTTCCATTGCGGCGCGTACAATTTTTTCAACCTGCGCGAGTTCACTTTCTTTAGCTTCAATAACAAGTTCATCGTGCACTTGCAAAATAATTCGACTCTCAAGGTCGCGCAGATTTTTTTCAGCGTTAATCATTGCAATTTTGATAATGTCAGCCGCGCTGCCCTGAATTGGCGTATTCATTGCCATTCTTTCGGCAAGCCCGCGTTGGTGGAAATTTGTACTTTTAATCATCGGCAAAAAGCGGCGGCGTCCAAACATTGTTGTAACGTAGCCGTTTTCGTGCGCCTGTGAAATTGTATCGTCAAGAAAATTTTTAACTTTTGGGTAGCGTTCAAAGTACAAAGAAATATATTCGCCGGCTTCCTTTCTGGAAATTTTTAAATCGCGTGAAAGTCCATAATCGCTGATACCGTAGACAATCCCGAAATTTACCGCCTTAGCTTTTCTGCGCAGGTCGGGCGTTATGTTGTCAATCGACACGCCGAAAACTTCAGCCGCCGTGCGTGCGTGAATATCTTCACCGCTTAAAAAAGCGTTAATCAAATTTTCATCGCCGGACATATGCGCCAAAAGTCTAAGTTCAATTTGCGAATAATCAGCCGAAAATAAAAAGTCGTATCCCGCGCCCGGTTCAAAAAGCGAGCGAATTTCCCTGCCTTCTTCGGTGCGCACGGGGATATTTTGAAGGTTAGGGTCGGAGCTTGAAAGTCTGCCGGTTGCCGTGACGGTTTGATTAAAATTCGTGTGGACGCGGTGAGTTGCAGGATTTATCAAAGTTTTAATACCGTCAAGGTACGTTGACTTTAATTTGGTAAGCGTGCGGAAATTTAAAATTTCGTCAATGATAGGATGAATCCCGCGCAGATTTTCCAAAACTTCAGCATTGGTAGAAACGCCGCTTTTAGTTTTTTTCTTAGTTTGAGTAACGGGCGGCAGTTGCAATTTGTCAAAAAGAATTTCGGCAAGTTGTTTTGGCGAATTGATATTAAATTTTTCGTCGGCTAAGCTGTAGATATTTTTTTCAACGGCGGCGATACGGTTTTCAATTTCGGCAGATTTTTTTTCAAGGCGGGCAGTATCGACGTAAACGCCGCGCATTTCCATTTTCGCCAAAACTTCAGTAAGCGGCAATTCAATTTCATAATAAAGTTTTGAAAGTTCGGCGGCGTCAAGTTTTTCTTCATAAAGTTTGCCGAGTTTTTCAAGCGCGGTAACTTCAGCGGCGGGCGAATTTTCTTTCAAACTTAAATCAAATTCAAGCGTCAACAATTCCGCGCAAGAATAACTTTCACGTTCAGGGTAGAGCAGGTAAGCCGCTATTTCAATATCAAGGATTAAGGGATAAGGATTAAGGGCTAAGGAATAGGGAGTAGTTTTTAAGATTTTTTTTAAATTGTGTAAAAAAATTTTCCCCTTGTATTCGGCAAAAATTTTGGCGGCGTCAACTTCAAAAATTTCATCGCCAGCCTTAACAAAATTTCCAACAATCGCCAAACTTTCGGCGGCAAAAATTTTATCGTAGTCAACGGGCGAAATTGGCGGCACTTCCAAAAAATTTTCCGGCGTTTCAACTTTAAAATCGCCAAACAAATTTAATTCGGCGTCGTAAATTTCATGGATACGCTTTTTGGCAACCTTCAAAGAATAGCGGCTGCAAAATTCATCAACGCGGCTTAAATTCGGCGAAATTTTAAAATCCTGCGCGACGAAATTTATATTCGGTACGTTGCAAACAATCTGCGCGAGTTGCTTACTAAGTTTTGCAATTTCAGAATTACTTTGCACGGCGTCACGAAATTTTTTTGAGGAAATTTTTTCAGCGTTATCAAGAATATTTTCAAGCGTGCCGAATTCCTGTAAAAGTTTCTTAGCCGTTTTTTCACCAATTCCAAAAATACCGGGAATGTTATCTGAAGTATCGCCGCTCAAGCCTTTGTAATCGATAAGCAACGCGGGCTTAAATCCAAATTCGGCAATAAATTTTTCTTCGTCGTAAATTTCAAGATTAGTATTTTTTGCGAACAGCACGCGGGTATTTTTATTAATCAGTTGGAAAGTATCCCTGTCCCCGCTTACAATGTCAACAGAAAAATCTTTCGACGCCTGCGCCGCCAAAGTTCCAATAATATCATCTGCTTCAAAATTCGGCGCGGCTAAAGTTTTTATCCCCATAACTTCAGCAAATTCTTCAAGCATCGCAATTTGTGAAAATAATTCGTCAGGCGTTTTGGCGCGCCCGCTTTTATATTCGGAAAAAATTTCAGTGCGAAAAGTTTTTCTTGAAGTGTCAAGCGCAATAGCCGCGTAGCCGGGATTATACTCGCGCAGGATTTTTACCAGCACATTTGCAAAGCCGGTAATTGCGCCGGTAGGTTCGCCGCTCGGCGCGGTTAAATTCGGCATTGCATAAAACGAACGGTAAAAAATATTTGTGCCGTCAATAATTATAAATTTTTCCATAGTTTACACCTGCCCGCCTTCGACAGTTTCAACGGGTTCAACTTTTTTATTCTTAGTTTTTTTAGTCTTTTTCTTATTTTTCTTTTTGTCTTTGTCAGATTTTTTATCGGTCGCAGTTTTGCCATCTGATTTTTTCTTTGTGTCAACCTTCGATTTTTTTTCGTCCTTGGCCTTTGACTCTTTAGGCGACTTGTGATAAGTTAGTGTTCGGACTGCCGCATTGTCAAATACACCATTCAAGAATTGCAGTCTGACAGTCCAGTTGTTCGCAGAATCATAGACATAATCAAAAGTGTATTCCGACGTGCCATAGGGACGCTCAACAGTCATCTTGGTGCAATCACCCAATTCATTGTTTTCATAGCTGTAGGTCTCATCAACAGCTTTTCCATGAATCACTTTTTTAATCAGAAAGCCTTGATTGTCGTAGGTGTAGCGTGTCGTAGTGACCTCTTTCTCTCCTGAACTGTAATCGATGGTCTTTTCGCTGGTCAAGATATTGTTATGGTTGTAATTGTATTCGCATACCCGAGCCGGAATGCTGTCTACATAGTAGTAGCTGGAGGTCAGCACCAAGCCGTCGTCAGTGAGTTCTTGACGGCATTTCAAGTCGAACGGATAGGTGTTGGTGTACGGCGTTGTGTTGAGGTCGGCTTTAGCAAGGTTGACGGCAGGCTTATAATCTTTGGTCTCAGCATACACATTGATATCGGCGTAGTTACCGTTGTACTTAGCTTCGACCTTATAGCCTTCTCCAAGATAGGACGACAGCAGACCATTTGATGCATACGAGCAAGAGGTCTTCTTGCCTTGCATGCCCTGCAGAGTGTATGTTATTGTAGTCATACGGCCGGCCTGATTGAATGTCACTATGCGGCCTTCGTCTTCGCGGAGCACATTGCGGAGGTCTTTGACAAACCATTTGCGTAGCGGCCAATCCTCGCGGAAGTAATCCTTGCGTAGCAGAATGTCTTCATCCATTGACGCGACAAGTCCCCGCAATCCCATCTGCTGACGATCCATGCGAAGGTTGACAATGTCCTGGGATTTGACGAAAGAGAATGCTAACAGTGTCACTATAACTACTGACAATATTTTTTTCATGATTGGATAGTTTGTGCTACAAGATATCAGATACCGAATAATAACAACGTATTTTTCAGCATCTTTCAAAATTTTACATTATCAATAACAAAATGCAAATATACATAAATTATTAAAATTACTTCCCTTCATAGAAAGAAAATGTTGTAAAAAAACCAAATTATTGTGCTACCTTGCATTTCGAAAATAACGGTCTAACTCTTTGCTTTTTCTTTTGTTTGTAGGCTTGGATTTGGAAGTTTTACAAATAATTGTAAATTTGCAAATGGGTTTTTATTTGGCATAATATTATTAGTTTTCTATAAATCAACGCGTAATCAGTATGTTCAATAACGAAAGAGGGCTTTACATTGCCCATTGTGACGAAGGCGACCTCGCCATCGTTGGGAAAATGGCCAACCGTCATGGTCTCATTGCAGGTGCTACTGGCACCGGAAAAACGGTCACCCTGCAGGTGATGGCTGAGACATTCTGTCAAGCAGGTGTACCCTGCTTTATGGCCGACATGAAAGGCGACCTGAGCGGTATCAGTAAAGCCGGCTCAATGAGCTCATTTATCGAAAAACGCAAGGATGAGTTTGGTTTGACCGACATCAACTTCCAGCCTTGCCCGGTACGTTTCTTTGATGTCTTCGGCGAACAGGGGCATCCAATACGAGCCACCATATCACAAATGGGTCCTCAACTACTGTCTCGACTGTTGGGGCTTAACGATACTCAAGATGGTGTTCTAAACATAGTGTTCCGCATAGCTGACGAACGCGGTCTACTAATCCTGGATCTCAAGGATTTGCGTTCTATGTTGGACTACGTGTCCAAACACGCCAAAGAATACACCACTACCTACGGCAATATTTCATCGGCAACAGTCGGTGCAATACAGCGTTCGCTACTGCAACTCGAAAACCAAGGTGCCAACCAGTTTTTCGGAGAACCGTCGTTCGACATATATGACCTGCTGCAAACCGAAGGCGGGAAAGGCGTGATGAATGTTCTGGCTGCCGACAAGCTGATGATGCAGCCAAAACTCTACAGCACTTTCCTTCTTTGGCTTATCAGTGAGTTATACTCCGTCCTGCCGGAAGTAGGCGATCAGGAATTACCGAAACTGGTTTTCTTTTTCGACGAAGCTCACATGCTTTTCGAAGACACATCAAAAGCCTTGATTGAAAAAATCGAGCAAGTCATACGACTAATTCGCAGCAAGGGTGTCGGCATCTATTTCATCAGCCAGCTTCCAACCGACATCCCTGACAATATCCTTGGACAGCTTGGCAACCGTGTGCAACATGCTCTTCGAGCCTATACGCCACGCGACCAGAAAGCTGTCAAAGTAGCTGCTGAAACATTCAGACCCAATCCGGCTTTTAAAACTGACGAAGCCATTACCACACTTGAAACAGGGGAGGCACTGGTAAGTTTCCTTGATGAGAAAGGAGCACCGAGCATTGTTCAAAAAGCTAAAGTGCTTTTCCCATTGTCGCAGATAGGAGCCATCAGCGCTGCCGAACGCAACGACATCATGAGCCGGAGCTCCATCGGCCACAAATACGATACGATGATTGACCGCGAGAGTGCCTACGAGATTCTTATGCGTGAGAATGAAAATGAAAATGAGCCAATCACCAGCAATCAAAATGAGAGCGGAAAGGCTGCCCATACTCCTGATAACAACAGAAGCACAAAGAAAAAGGGCGGACTCATGTCGAAGGTAACCAAAGCTGTCATTACCGCTGTAACTGCCACAATCGGAACGGTGGTAGGTACTGCTGTCAGCGACAAAGTGAGTGGGAAAAAGACAAAATCGAAGACTTCTGCCGGTCAGAAGATAGTGAAGAACGCCACATCGTCGGCCACTCGCACGATTACCCGCGAACTGACCCGCGATATACTAGGCAATTTGATTAAATGATTTTTGGACGGATTTGCTAGATTCTCCAGACTCTATAGATTATCTAGACAATATTTATGCTTTATATTTTTTCTCTTTAGAATTTAAACAAATAAACACATAACATAATGAAGAAACACACCGCACTATGGATTATTCTTGGCATTGTGGCTGTCATAGTCATTTGGGCCATATCTGCCAATAACAAGATGAATGTAAAACAGGAGAATGCCACTAGCAAGTGGGCAGACGTACAAGCAGACTATCAACGCCGTAAAGACCTTGTCGAACAGGCCATCAATGTGGTTAAGGGTGCCGGCAACTACGAATCGGGGACTCTTGAAGCTGTCATCAAAGCACGCAACAACGTTCCTCAGCTCGACGCCAACAATCTGACAGAAGAAAACATCGCCAATTTCCAGAAAGCCTATGACAAGATGGCGCAAGAAATGACACGAGCTATCAATGTCACCGTGGAACGCTATCCGGAACTGACGGCGACCAAAAACTACCAGGAATTCCAAGCCCAGATAGAGGGATGCGAGAACCGGATTAATGTGAGTCGTAAGAAATTCAACGACGCAGTGCGAGAATACAATACTATGATACGACTCTTCCCAAACAGTGTCATTGCCAGCTTGTTTGGCCATAAAGCAATGGGATATTTCCAAGCGTCGGAAGGAGCGGAGGAAGCCCCGTCAACAGAAGCTCTACTATAGACTAGATTTTCTAGAAATTCTAGATACTCTAGATATTCTAGATACTCTAGATATTCTAGAAATCTAGATTTACTGGGACTGTAAATTACAATCTACAAATGAGAGAACTGTTTTGCTTGTTGTGGGTGTTTGTGTTGCCGCTGATGGCGACGGCACAAGAGCCGTGGGAGGAGACAGGATGGTTGCCTGAAAAAGGCAACCACCTAGTCTACGACTATTGCAATATACTCACTTCCAATCAAAACAACGAATTAGAGTCGCGACTTACAGCTTTTAACGACAGCACGTCGAACCAGATTGCCATAATAATAGTTCCTGCATTCGGTGGCAACGATATACAGGCTTTTGCCTTCGAGGTCGGCGACGAATGGGGTATTGGGCAAAAAGAGCTTGCCAACGGAGTACTGATTGTTGTAAAACCCAAAGACGACACCAAGGGCGAAGTAGAAATTGCAACCGGAGTAGGATTGGAGGGCGCTTTGCCGGACATATTCTGCAAGCGAATTATCGAGAACGAGATGATACCTCACTTCCGCGATGGAGAATACTACGAAGGCATTGTAGCTGCATTAGACATCATCGAACCCGTCTGCGCCGGCGAATACAGCTACGAACAATACAAAGAAAAGAATGACAGTGGGGTCTGGCCATTGATTTTCATAGTGGCAATCATCGTCGTTGTTATTGTGTTGTGCTTCGCCTTTGACGATGGTACTTTCGGAGACAACGGGAGTTACGGTGGCGGTTCGTTTTACGGTGGCAGCACACGTATTAATAACTGGGGTAGTGGGAGTTCGGGGGGAAGTTTCAGCAGTGGCGGTTTCGGAGGATTTGGCGGCGGCAGTTTTGGCGGTGGTGGTGCTCATGGAAGTTGGTAGCCTTATCAACAATTGTTGAAAAATAATTAGAAATTTTCCTTCACCATCCGCGAAATATAATTTACTTTTGCAAATGGTTTATATCCATCATTCACGACGCAAAAAAAATATAACAATATGAAATTCATAATCAATAGCCATTTATTCCTCAAGCATCTCAATGCTTTGAGCGGCGTAATTACCAACAACAACACAGTTCCAATCATCACTTGCTTCCACATGCAATTAGATGACAGTATTTTAACCGTCAGAGCCACCGACCTTGAGACAACGCTGATAACAAAGATTGAACTTGATAATGCCAAAGTGGAGGGTATCAACACCATAGCAGTTCCTGCCAAGCTGATGCTTGACATGCTGAAATCGATGAATGACCAACCCTTGACCTTTTCTGTCGATGCCACCACATACGGCATTGAGATTAGTTCCGGAGAGGGTAAATACCGTCTGGCAGGGCAGAATGCAGACACATATCCCAGTATACCGGTCATGAACGAGACTGCTCAGACCCACCTACCAGCCTCCGTGTTGGTCAACGCCATCAACAAGACCTCGTTTGCTGCATCAACAGATGAGATGCGTCAACAGATGTCTGGTATTTTCTGTGATATGACACCCGAGAACATCACATTTGTTGCTACAGATGCCCACAAGTTGGTACGTTATCGTCGCAACGATATCCATGCCGACGAAGCAGCGAGTTTCATACTGCCTCGCAAACCACTCACCATCCTCAAGAACGTACTGAGCATCAACAAAGAGGACAGCGAAGTCACTATAGACTACAATAACACCAATGCACTTTTCTCGTTCGACAACTTCCAAGTCATTTGCCGTCTTGTCGACGGGAAATATCCCAATTATGAGGCAGCCATTCCGAAAGAGAACCCCAACAAGTTGACCGTTGACCGCGAAACATTTATCAGCACGTTGCGTCGTGTAAGTCTTTTCTCGAACCAATCCACCTATCAGGTACGCCTTTCGATAGGGGAACGCATGTTGAAGATCTCGGCCGAAGACCTTGAATTCTCGAACGATGCACATGAGACCATACCTTGCAACTATGAGGGAGAGCCTATGGACATCGGCTTCAATGCCAAGTTCCTCACCGAGATGCTCACAAACCTCGACACCGAAAATGTGCTGATGGAAATGTCGCATCCCAGTCGTGCCGGGATTCTCTTCCCCATTTACAACAATGAGGAAGAGGCTAACGGAGAGAACCTGCTAATGCTTGTAATGCCAGTGATGCTTGCCAATTGACGCATTTGTCAGCGCTCTTTATTTAATCCAATATATAAATACATCTTTCTTCAAGAAAATCCTGTCCATCCGACAGGATTTTTTTATCATCCTTCGGTGTTATTATATTTTTTTAGTATTTTTGCATCGCTATGAGTAACAAAAAAAATAAGCGGCGCAGCAAGATAAAACTCTGGGCTGGACGCACTTCCACCGTTTTCAGCATCATGTTGGTGCTATTCGTTTTCGGTTTGCTAATGTTTGTAGAGTATCATTCCTACAAAGCCACGCACGAAATGCAGGAACGGATAGCCTATCAGGTTGACCTGAGTTCTGAAACATCAGAAGATGAAGCATTAAGTCTGCGCGATGAGTTGTTATCTTTTGATTATGTGAAGAATGTAGACTACATCTCAGCCGATGAAGCTGCAAGACTTTTTTCTGCCGAACTTGATGAAGACTTTCTGACGTTGCTTGACAGTGTGAATCCGCTGTACCCTACACTTATGGTTACATTCAAGGCCGACTACAACCCACAACGCATGACCGAATTGCGCCAACAATTTGAGAAAGAAGTAAATGAATATACCATTGTAGACGGTGTAACCTATCATGAATCGATGCTCAACGACCTGAGTCAGATATTCTACAAGCTTTCCTGGTTTTTGGTTATATTCATGGTTTTGCTACTTATAGTCTCGGTAGCGCTCATCAGCACCACCATAAAATTATCCATATACAGCAATAGATATACCATCAAGACCATGGATATGGTTGGTGCGAAGATGGGGTTTATCACCCGTCCATTCCTTTGGAGAAGCATTTTATACGGTTTTCTTGGTGCCGTTTTTGCGACGGTATTGATGTTTTCGGCAGTTTACGCATTCAACAAGCAGTTTCACCTCGCGTTGTTCCATCCGCGTTACTTTAGCGGCTATATTGTACTTACGGCAATGATTTTTGTGGTTGGCATATTGATTTCATTTATAGCAACCTATTTTTCAGTACACAGCCATTTGCGCAGCAAAAACGACCAGTTCAATTAATCACAACAAATAATTCAAATGAGCAATAACAAAAAGCAATCCAGCGGCAACCCAGCAGCGGTGAAGGGTGCCAACATCACTAAAACAACACCCCAGTCGACAGCACCTCAACAGAAGAGCGAGAACAACACCTTTACCTTTGGAAGTATGAACTATATTTTACTTGGTATCGGGATATTGTTGTTAGGGATAGGTTATCTGCTGCTTAGCGGTGGTGGCAGTGACGACCCCAATGTATTCAACGATGCCATGTTCAACAACCGTCGACTTGTGGTTGCGCCGCTTGTCATTGTAGCCGGCCTTGTGGTCGAGATATGCGCCATCATGTTCCGTCCGAAAAACAAGGACAATGGCGAAGAGCCGCAAGCATAGTTATCGCATTTTTCATATTTCAGAAACAATAATATGGATTGGTTCCAAGCATTGATATTAGGGATAGTTCAAGGACTTACCGAATATTTGCCTGTCAGTAGCAGCGGGCATCTTACCATTGGTTCAGCTCTATTTGGTGTTGACGGAGAGTCAAACCTTACGTTCAACATAGCTGTTCACGTAGCCACAGTGCTGAGTACCTGTTGTATACTATGGAAAGAGATTGTGTGGATATTCAAGGACCTTGTCAAATTCAAATGGAATGAAGGCACACGTTATGCAGTGAACATCATCATTTCTATGATACCTATCGGAGTTGTGGGGATACTGTTTAAAGACAAGGTAGAGACAATATTCAATCCCGACACATCGGCCGGTATTTTCGGAAATCCTATTTTCCTTGTGGGGTGTTGCCTAATGCTTACTGCCTGGTTGCTCACTTTCTCATACGTTGCCAAGCCTCGAGAGAGAGACGACATTTCTCCGTGGCATGCATTTTTCATCGGTATTGCACAAGCCTTTGCTGTTTTGCCTGGTTTGTCGCGTTCAGGGAGCACTATTGCTACGGGACTTATGTTAGGCAACAAGAAAGAACGTTTAGCACAGTTTTCATTTCTCATGGTTATTCCGCCAATTCTTGGCGAAGCATTGCTCGACTTTAAGGATCTCATAGGAGGTGAGGCAGTGGCTGAAGGAGTTACGACTGCCATTGGTACATTTCCTCTTATTGTTGGCTTCCTTGCCGCATTTGTTGTAGGATGCCTTGCATGCAAATGGATGATAAATATCGTCAAAAAGGGCAAACTGATATGGTTTGCTATATACTGTGCCGTGATAAGCTTCTTGTCACTCATACTTCCCTATGTCCTGTAAAGCTGGTATTGTTCTTGCCATTGACAAGCCTGTAGGCTGGACATCATTTCAGGTGGTCAACAAAATCAAGTGGCACATCAAGCGCACCTTTGGTCTAAAGAAATTCAAGATAGGACATGCCGGCACGCTTGATCCGCTTGCATCGGGACTATTACTTGTATGCGTTGGAGGAGCCACCAAGCAGATAGAGCAGCTACAATCGGGCAGAAAAGACTATAGCGGCACAATGGTTATAGGAGCAACTACGCCGTGTTTCGACCTTGAGCAAGCAGTTGACCGCTATTATCCGACCGGTCAGATTACGACGGAGCTGATTGAAAACGTCCGTCAACAATTCGTAGGTCAAATTGAGCAGTTCCCCCCTATGTTTTCGGCAGTAAAAGTTGACGGTAAACGAGCATACGTTTCGGCTCGTGAAGGTGAAAAGGCCGAGTTAGCGTCAAAGAAGGTTGAGATAGAAAGTTTCGAGATTACAGCCTACCGACCGAGCAGAAATGCAGCAGGCGATATTCCGGCTGTTGCAGGTGATAATCCGAAGGTTATAACAGACCGCGAGTTGTACCGCAACCCACAGGGGTGCGTACCTGAGTGGTTGCCACAAATCGATTTCAAAATACGTTGTGGAAAAGGCACCTATATCCGCAGTATTGCACGCGACTTTGGCGAAGCCCTCGGTTCCGGGGCTTTTCTCAGTGCATTGCGTCGAGAACGAATTGGCGAGTACAGTATAACAGAAGCGATATCACTTGATGCCATTGAAGAGATTATAACTCCTTCCAACGAGGAGTATCGCAACTTGCTTACCCTTGCGTGACAACACCACCGATAAATGTTAAATCCGTTTCTTGCAGCGTTTTCATATTAGCACTGTATATTAACGAGATGTCAAAGGAATTAGCAGAAAATTGTTAAAAAACTTGACTTTCGATTCCAAAAATAGTATTTTTGCAAAAATCACCTTAAACGTAGACATAATAATACGTTACAGAAACATATAGAAATAATTATATCATTATATGATCAACACCTTATATTCCACGATGAAGCTCTCACAATTCAAGTACAACCTTCCTAAGGATTTGATAGCAGAGAAACCGTCGAAACTCCGAGACGAAGCACGATTGATGGTGCTTAACCGCAAAAACCAAAGCATTGAGCATAAATTATTCAAAGACCTCATCAACTATGTCGATGCTGATGACGTCGTTGTTGTGAACAACACAAAAGTATTTCCGGCTTTGCTAAGGGGAGAGAAAGAGAAAACCGGTGCACAGATAACAGTATTCCTGTTGAGAGAGTTGAATCCCGACACCCGCTTATGGGATGTAGTGGTCGACCCAGCACGTAAAATCCGTATTGGCAATAAGTTATACTTTGGCGAAAACGATGCGTTAGTAGCAGAAGTAATTGACAATACCACATCGCGCGGACGAACGATACGCTTTCTTTTTGACGGGAGTCATGAAGAGTTCATACGCATGATAAAGAGCATGGGGCAGACTCCCCTACCCGATGAGTTGCGTGCGATGCGCGATATTACCACAGACGACAAAGAACGCTACCAAACCATCTATGCCAAAGTTGAAGGGGCTGTGGCAGCACCCACTGCCGGGCTTCACATCAGCCGCGAGCTTATCAAGCGTTTTGAAATTAAAGATGTCCGATGGGCAGAGATTACGTTACATGCAGGCATAGGAAACTTCAAGGCCATTGAAGTAGAAGACCTCAGCAAACATCGCATGGATTCCGAAGAGATGCATATCAGCGAAGAGTGCTGCAACATCATTAACGGAGCCAAGCGGGAAGGACGTAAGATTTGTTGTATAGGCACCACTACCATGAAAGCTCTTGAAACTGCAGTGACTATTCCAGGCAAAATCAGTCCGTTTGACGGCTGGAGCAACAAGTTTATCTTTCCACCATACGACTTCACCATAGCCGACATGATGGTTACCAACTTTCATCCGTCGATGTCGTCGATGTTCATAATGGCATCGGCCTTTGCCGGTCCTGAATTTCTGATGTCGGCTTATCAGACAGCCATCAAAGAGAAGTACAAATTTCACACCTACGGCGATGCCATGTTGATTTTGTAGAAATGACACCCCTTGCAGAGCAGTTACGTCCTACGACGCTTGAAAACTATATAGGTCAACAGCACCTTGTAGGGGAAGGAGCGGTTTTGCGTACCCTCATAGAGAGAGGAGAGGTGCCGTCAATGATATTGTGGGGACCGCCGGGGACCGGTAAGACCACGCTAGCGTCCATCATAAGCCACACCCTGCAACGACCTTTCCACACACTGAGTGCAATCAACAGTGGAGTGAGAGAAGTACGTGAAGTCATTGACAAATCCAAGGAAGAAGAGGGGGCAATACTCTTCATTGATGAGATACACCGATTCAACAAGTCGCAGCAGGATTCGTTGTTAGGTGCTGTGGAGAGAGGTACGATAACCCTGATAGGTGCGACAACCGAGAATCCCTCATTTGAGGTCATATCGGCACTTATTTCACGATGCCAAGTATACAAACTCACTGAACTTGGGAAGGAAGAATTAGAACAGCTGATAAAAAGAGCCTCTGCATATTATGCATCTCAAGGCAGAGAGATAGAGGTAGTTGAAGACGAGGCGTTACTTCGCATCAGCGGAGGCGATGCCAGAAAATTGTTGAATG
This sequence comes from uncultured Selenomonadales bacterium, assembly GCA_937901445.1. Classification (GTDB taxonomy): domain Bacteria; phylum Bacillota; class Negativicutes; order Selenomonadales; family Selenomonadaceae; genus Quinella. The sequence continues at coordinate 6,154 of CALDHY010000014.1, read as the reverse complement.
CCTTCGAGTTGGTAGTCAATCGCGACAAGAGTCAAAAGCTCGTCATTGACAATCGTAAAGTCATCGATGTCATTCAGCAGAATCTTGCATTATATGATCGTCAGGGCGAGATGCACTATGATATAATCAGTGCTTTCATCAAATCCATGCGAGGCAGTGATCCCAACGGTGCTGTATATTGGTTAGCGCGTATGATTGAAGGTGGAGAAGACCCCGTATTTATAGCACGTCGAATGTTGATTTTCGCCAGCGAGGATATCAGCAACGCCAATCCTAATGCACTGCTGTTGGCCAATGCCTGTTTCGAGGCAGTGACAAAAATAGGTTATCCCGAATGTCGTATCACGCTGTCGCAATGTGCCATATACTTAGCTAACAGCGTCAAGAGTAACAGTACCTATGTCGCCCTACAGAATGCACAGCAGGCCATAAAACACACAGGAGATTTGCCAGTCCCGCTACATATACGCAATGCACCTACTAAACTGATGAAAGACTTAGGATACGGCGACGGCTACAAATATGCACATGACTACGCAGGGAACTTTGCCGAGCAAGAGTACCTGCCTGACGTACTGCGCGGCTCCAAATTCTATGACCCCGGCAACAATCCACGCGAAGAGGAAACACGCAAATTGCTCAAGTGGCGCTGGAAGGACAAGTACGGGTATTAATCAGGAATTGATTTGTTTTTCCAATAGGCGTTGCAGAGCGTCTATTTTCTTTTCCATCTGTTCCAGTTGCTCTTTCACGTCATCGTTATTGTCGGCAGCGAGGGCATCAACGAATATTGAGTTGATGAGCGACATACCGATGATACCGCCACCTATTAGCAGAAAAGCAAAATAGAGTCGGACAAGGTGCGACCACACAGGAGAGAGATGTCCTACGATAGCGTTCGGTATTTCATACCAACCTTCGACGGTGAACAATTGGAATACGGTATAGATACCCTCTAAAGGATTTGCGAAATACTGAGGTGCTATTCCCCCGAAAAGAGCACTGTTGAACATTGCGAATATTACGATAATGACAAAATAGCCGAGTAGGAACGCCGTCGAACGGCTCATAGCAAGTCGGAATCCAGTCCAAATTTCACCAAGGTTTGGGAAGCGGCGGGCTGTACGGAAGAGTTTGAATACACGGAGGGCTCGGAAAGCGATGATGAAACCATAGTCGGAGAAATCCGGAACGAAATAAGAGAGCAGTGCCGGAAGAGAGATAATGGTGACAACACCATCCAAAACATTCCAACCGTCACGCCAATAGTTTTTGACACCGAAGAGAATATGTTTGATTATCATCTCGATGACAAAGAGCAAAGTACAGAGAATATCCAAGGCACTAAGCAGAGAACCTTCGAGACCGCATTCTTGCAAGAATATCACAAAAGTGTTGACAAGGACTATGGAGAGCATAACCTTGTCATTTAGGAAAAACTTTTTCATTACGTTATTATTTTTTTTACAATTTCATTCGATCTGCTGTAAAAGATTATTTTGCGGTGCAAAGATACAATAAAATCCTCAAAATGATAAAATATATAAAAGGGGAAAACTTGAATTTGTAGGAATAATTACACATAATCATATGTGTTTCTTTTAAGTTAGTCATAAAAAAACAGTTGAAAAGCAAGCATTTCGGCATTTATGTATATTTATTTTGAAGAAAACATGTATATTTGCATTCTTTAAATGAATGCAAAAAGGGATGGCTGACGCATTACTAACTATTGAAAACCTCACCAAATCTTATGGCGATAAACTGTTGTTTGACGACATAAGTTTTGGTATCAATGTCGGTCAGAAGACCGCCTTGATAGCCCGCAACGGTTATGGGAAGAGCACATTGCTTAACATCATTACGGGCAAAGAACTGCCAGACAGCGGAAAGGTGACACTACGGGGAGACGTAAAGATGGCTTATCTGCCACAAAATCCGGAATTCCATATACATCAGACGGTGCGCAGTTTTGTAGAGTCGGCAGAACGTCCCGAGAATGAAGAGCCGTGGGATTTTGAACAGCGAGTTGAGGAGGTCCTTTCTCGTCTCGAAATCAATGATATGATGGATCGGACTATGGAGACTCTCAGTGGAGGCGAGCAAAAGAAAGTGGCTCTGAGCCGGATACTCATAGACAACACCAATCTGCTTCTACTTGACGAGCCAACCAACCACCTGGACATAAGCATGATAGAATGGCTTGAGGAGTTTCTTGACAAACAACGACTGGCCATTCTTATGGTTACGCACGACCGTTATTTTCTAGACCATGTGTGCCAGGATGTTTTGGAACTTGACAACAGCCGTCTGTACTATTATCGATGGAGTCGCGGCAACACGGATATGCACAAGGCAAGTCCGTACAATTACTATGTGGAGAAAAAGGCCGAGCGCGAATACAATGAACGGGCCGAAGTTGAGAAAGCAAAGAGCCTATACAGAAACGAATTGGAGTGGATGCGTCGCATGCCTCAAGCACGGGGCACTAAGGCTCAGGCCCGCATCGACGCTTTCTACGAACTAGAAGAAAAAGCCCATACAAGGTTTGAGGAGAAAAAGCCCGAACTTTCAGTAAAGACTGAACGTATAGGAGGAAAGATTGTTGAGATGTACAATGTCGGCAAGACGCTTTCGGGGCGCAAAATAGTGGACGACTTTTCATACTGCTTCAAACGCGGCGAAAAAATAGGGATAGTAGGACCCAACGGTATCGGCAAGAGTACTTTCCTTCAGATTCTTACCGAACAGCTACGACCCGACAACGGGCGAGTCGTTGTGGGTCAGACGATACAATTCGGGATTTATAGCCAGAGAGGAATGAATGCCAGTGATGATCGAAGAGTAATTGATATTATAAGAGATGTGGCTGATGTCATCGAACTGGACAACGGGAAAGAGATGTCGGCACACCAGTTTCTGCGTTATTTCGGTTTCGACGACATGACGCAATACAATTATTTTGGCAATCTTAGTGGCGGTGAGCGGCGCAGGCTTTATTTGCTCACGGTACTGATGGCAAATCCCAATTTCCTGATACTTGACGAGCCGACAAACGACTTAGACATATACACCCTCGACATTTTAGAGCGTTTTCTTATAGGATACAGGGGATGTCTGGTGATTGTCAGCCACGACCGCAGTTTCATGGATAATATCATAGACCATCTCTTTGTTTTTGAAGGTAATGGCAAGGTAAAGGATTATCACAGCAACTACACCCAATACATGTCTGAACGGCAACAACGCGAACGATTGGAGCAGAAACAGCGACGCAACGAGAAGCCTCACTACGAACGCAGCCGCAACGACAAACCAAAGGCAACCTACAAACAGACAAAGGAATTTGAACAACTTACGGCCGAGATTGAAACACTTACAAAAGAGAAAATGAAGTTGGAAGAGATATTATCGGGCAGTATGGTCGATGCTGATGCCATCAACGAGGCGTCTATACGTATCGGTAAGGTTATAGAGTTGCTTGACGAGAAGGAGTTACGCTGGCTAGAGATAGAAGAGATAATTAATTAATATGATATATTATGTTACCAGAAGAATTGATTGAAATTGTCAAGAGAATTGCGCCTGAGGATGTCAACAGTATTATCATTGACAACGCTACTGCAATCAAGAAGTACACTTACTGCTACATTGAGGCATACGCCCAGCGTATTGAGTTCAAGTCGGAACGGCGCACAGCTGCCGTAGACGACACAATGGCACAGGACATCGTCGAGATTAGCCGCAGAAGCAGCGACAGTCCGTTTGTAAGACTTGACGATAATGCGGTTATTGATGCGATAAAAAAAGCCCCGAAATATTCAACAGAGAGTCTTTTCAGCAGTGCTGCAAAACGAGTGGAAGAACTTAAAAACGGTGGACGGACAGTAGACCACCATCATGTAATATTAAACACCATTGACGGAAGGTTGTCAAACAAGCAGCCTATGTTTGTCGTGAAAGAGGAATGTGGAGTCAGAGAGTGTCCCTGCTGCAAAGGAACAGGACTTGTAGAGCGTACAGATAAACAAGGTATGGTGGAACAGGTCACGTGTTCCGACTGCAAAGGCAATCGCCACATCGGAACGCTTTCATACATAGTCCCTACCATCAGCGAAAAGAAAGCCAAGATGATACATTGTCTTGATGGCGAGATATCAAACATTAAAGATAGCGTCATCGAATCACATAAGGATGACGATTGCACACCTACACGTATGCTCACGCATTTCAACGGCACTGAAAATGAGAATTACCCTATGGAACTGATACCTTATTTGGAACTGATACACGACAAGATCGGAGACAATAATGCAATTGAAGAGATATACTACCGTCTTGTTCCATGTTTCACATTCCAGTATCGCAATGTTCTGACAAGCAAGATAAAAACAGCCGTTTTAGTTGATCCCTATAACAAACCCGAATTGCTGCTTGCACCCAGCAGTGCAGGACAAAAGATGGCAAGTAGCGTTAAGGACAGCATAAAAAGCATAGGCCGTTTTTTTGGCAACATAAGCAAATCGGAAGCTTTCAAGGACAAAGAAGACTTGCGTCGTACGGTGCGTTTGCTTATCGCGATAGCTGTTGCCGACGGTAAAGTGAGCGAAGAAGAGAAGCAGACACTTACTCTTGCCATACGGAACATAGAACAGTTAACCACCAGCGAATGCGATGGAATGCTGAAACTGCTTGGTTCGGAGAACAACAGTTTTTTGAATGATGATGACTTCTGCTTCCACAACAAGGATAATGCACGTGAGACTTTGACTCGAATGCAGGAGATTGCCGGAGCTGATGGTGAGGTTCAAGATGAAGAGCGCGACATCATAGAGAAATTACGACTGACATTGTAATCTCAAGATTCAAGGTGGTCGGAAATCTTATAAAACATCATGCCATAAGAACCAGCAGTTGAGCTGTAAAAATTCGCAGGAACATTGTTAAAGGGTAAACAGTAGCATAGCCCATGTTGGGTAGCTTGGAACCTTCAGGAGCCATATTGTTAGCAAAGGCGAGAGTTGGAGGGTCGGTATGCATACCACCTATCACACCCATAAGAGTGTAATAGTTGGTTTTCAAAACCTTTCGACAGAAAACCCCTACCACGAGTGGTGGTATCATAGTAATGATGACACCATATACTACCCACATATAGTGGACTTTGATAGTTGCGACGAAATCGCTGCCGGCAGCAAGACCGACACCGGCAAGGAAGAGAGCTATACCCACTTCACGAAGCATCCAAACACCATGGCTGTCTGTGAATTCCTCAGTAAACCAACCTTTTCTAACGCCCATCCAACTACCGATGAGAGCCACAACCAACGGTCCACCCGCAAGTCCTAGCTTGACAGGGGCCGACATGCCAACAGGTATAGGTATTGAGCCCAAGACGATGCCGAGGGCGATGATAATGAAGATAGGGATAAGGTTGATTTTATGCCGTTGCGAAGAGGAGGTTGCTTGTTTTTCTGTTTTTGATTCAAGTGTTTCGTCAGTGACAGGTTCCTTTTTCAGATCGATGCGGCAAAGTGGACGCAGGAAGATACAGGTTATAATCATACCCACAACTGCCAGAGGATAGGCAACGGCATAACCGGCAGCGAGACGTCCGGATGAGAGGTCTCCGACAGCTTGTTGGGCTGCAGAGAGTCCGGGAGTGTTGGTCACAGCTCCAGTATAGACGCCGGCCATATCGGTGAGATCCTGATTGGCCAGTTTAGCAATAAGAACAGTAATGACGACACCAAGGAATACATTGACTGTAGCTGCGAGATTGAGAGCCAGTCCCCCTTTTTTGAAGGAGCGAAAGAAGCCAGGTCCGACTTGCAAACCCACGGCAGTAACGAAAAATATCAGACCGAATTCCTTGACAATATGCAACATATCGTGGTTTAATGAAACACCACATGCACTCAACGCAATGCCCACAAAGAGCACCCATGTGATGCCCAGCGAGATTCCTTTTACTTTCAATTTGCCCAGGAGGAGACCTGCGAAGATGGAGATGGCCAGCATCAGTACTGTGCTGGCCACTCCACTACCTGTAAACAGATTGGTAAACCACATAATCAGTCGCCTAATGTTGCAACCATAACGGCCTTGATGGTGTGCATACGGTTCTCGGCCTCGTCGAAGACGATGCTGTTCT
>CALDHY010000013.1 GCA_937901445.1 uncultured Selenomonadales bacterium | reverse complement strand
GGCTTCCGCCACCTCGTACGCTCCAACGTTACCCGGACCCGTGCAAAGCGCGGGCGTTTTTATTACAATTCGCTTTTCCCTAATCCTTAGTCTTTAGTCTTTATTCCTTATTTAAATTCCCATTCGCCGGTAGAACGATTGACAGCATATTTAGTACCGTCAACATCAAAGGTTACGCCGCTTGTCTTAGCGTCTTGAACAGTCAAGCTGCCGCCGCCTTTGATTTCAAATTTAACGTCATTTCCAATAATCAAATCATCGCCAAGAGCTTTAAGGTCATCAAGGGTAATACCGTCAAGTTTAACAGTGTCTTTTGAAGTTGCGCCTTGAACTACGTCTTTACCGTTATTCTTCGAGTAAATGAACGTATCCGCGCCGCTGCCGCCAATAAGTGTATCGTTGCTTGTGCCGTCGCCGCCCCAAAGTGTAGAATTGCCGTTACCGCCGATTAACACGTTATTTTTGTCGCTGCCGTAAATGGTTAATGCACCTTTGTAACCTGTACCGTCGATTGTTCTAATATCGCCGCGTACAAGACTACTTTCTTCATTTTCGGAACTTCCACTACTGTTTCTAAAGTCAACAGTAACGGTTTTTGAGGTTAAATCTTCAAGGGACATTGTAGCATTCTTGCCTGTTACCCAGAATAAACTTGCGTCTTCATTCATTGTAATTGTATCTTTTGCAAATTGTGTGGCGGTAATTTCGTTATTTGCGTCTTGTAACTGAATAATTTGACCTGCGCCGCCCTCAACTTTAACCAAGCCGCCATCAAATTCTAAAATTACATCATCATCATAAATTTTAACTGTGCTAATTTCATTATCGCCGATATTGAGAATATCAGAAGTTTTGCCCGTGCCAAATTCAAAATTGGAAACAGTATCTTTGCCGTTGCCTTTCTCGTAAACAAAAGTATCTACGCCGTCGCCGCCAATAAGTTTATCGTTGCGCGCGCCGCCGTTCAAAGTAGAGCCGCCTTCACTTGCCGTAATGATATTATTTTTATCATTGCCTTTAAGTGATGCCGTGCCTTCAAATGTGCTTGCGTCAATTTCTTTAATATCGCCATAGAAAGAGCGTTGGTCGGCGTTGTTATAATCTGCGTTGCTTAAATCCAATACAAGCGTTGTTTTTGAATCAACGTCTTCACTGACTGCAATGCTTGCACTGTTGCCCGCTACCCAATAGAAATTAGCGTCGTCATTAACTGTAACAGTGCCCGTGTCAAATTGTGCCGTGATAACGTCGTTGTTAGTATGTTCACTCTTGAATTGCATTGTTTGACCGGCGGCGTTTTCAATTTGTGCGGAGCCGTTATCAGTTATCAAAATAACGTCCTCGCCGTCAACTTTAACTTTATTAACTGAAGTTTCGCCCGCGTTGAATGTATCTGCAGTTTTTTCTGTACCAAATTCAAAGTTAGAAATTGTATCGTCGCCTGCCGCTGAAATAAATTCGTCTGCACCGTCGCCGCCAATAAGTTTATCGTCGCCTGCGCCGCCGTCCATTGTGGAGCCGCCTTTACTTGCAGAAATGACGTTACTTTCACTGTTGCCGGTAATTTCTGCCGTGCCTTCATAAGCTGACGCGTCAACGTCTTTAATATCGCCGCTCATTTCGTCAAGTGCAATTACAGGCGCGCTTGTACCCGCGTAATCTTCGTCAACTTTAACGGTTGCTTTTTCGCCGGTTGCCCAATATTGATTTGCCACGCCGTCAAATTTAATTTCGTTTTCTCCAACTTGTAAAGTAACATCATTATCAAGGGCAATATCTTTATTTTCGGCGTCATTAACTGTAATGTTGCCGTCTTCAGTTGTCAAAACAACATTGCCGTTATCAACTGCAACATCAGTAACTTCAGCATTATGAATTTTATCTGCGTTGTTACTGTCAGCAAAATTGAACCCTTCGATAGTATCATTGCCGCCGCCATAATTTATGGTGGATTTAGTGCCGTCAAGTTCGATATAGTTATTGCCTTCGCCGGGCGAAATGTTTGCAGAATCGCCGCTGTAAATTGAATCGTCACCGCTGCCGCCAATAAGCGTTGCATTTGAAATATTACTGCTTGCATTATCGCCGCCGCCAATAATTGAAATACCCTCTGTCAATTCGCTTGCGTCAACGCGTTTATCTTCATTTGTTGCAAAGCCGATAAGATTTTTATTGCCCGCAAGGTCATAAAGATTTACAAAGTTGTTGCTAAGTTCAACATTGGCGTTTGCAAGTTCAATCTGCCCGTCGCCGAATTTGAAGCCGTCTTTAATATCGTCAGTAGTAAGCTGAATACCTGCATCACTGCGCGGGTCGTAATTTTCAAGTTTAAGTGTTCCGTCCAGCGCAATAATTTTATCGTCGCCGCCGCGTACCATATTAAAGAGTACATCGTCGCCCTTGCTTACAATCGTATCATCGCCTCTGCCGCCAACAATGGTAACGGGAGCCTTTGTATCTTCAATAATTGCCAAGCCGCCATCTGCAGGCAAAGTAGCGCGTTGGTTGCCGCTTGCAGTTGAAGGAATAATTGTCGCGTCAGATTCTTCAACATCGAGTGCCTCAAGAATTTCTGAAGTTGTTGTATTTGAATTGAAAATTTCGTCGCCCGCAATATAAGCATAAGTATCAGTCAATCCAACAACAACATCGCCTTCAGCAACTTTAAGGGCGGTGGTGTTGACTGTGTAATTTCCTGCCTCTGAAACAGTCAAGCTTGCGTTTTCGTCAAGGTCTGTTACTTCTTGTCCAACAATAACGCCGTCTGAATCGCCCGCTACATTGTAAGTAATTTCATTGACTGTCATTGAATCTTCAACTTTAACAAATGTATTGCTGCTGTCAAATGTAACTTCCGCGCCGCTTTCAACTGCAGAAACAGTAACAGATTCACTGTCGGCAGAAATTGAGGCGTTATCTGCGCCCGCGCTGATTGTAATTTCTGTTTCGTTAATTGTACGTTCGCCGTTGAAGTCGCCGGAAATATTGCCGGTTAAATCGTCAACGCTGTTCAAAGTTGCATTGCCGTCATTGTCAAAGCTTACGTCCAAAACAACGCTTTCATCGTCTGAAACTGTATAGGAATTTTCGCCGAATGTAACAGTACCGGCTTCATCTGTGATAAATGTAAAGCCTGTGCCGTTTTCGTAAGTTTCGCCGTCTTTTTCAGCGGTTACATTAATTTTGGCGTCGTCTGAAATACCGGAAACTATTGTTATTCCCATACTGTGCGCTGTAACTGTATATTCGTCGTCGCCTTCGATTGAAAGATTTTCGGTAAATGTTTTGCCAATATCTGATTCGGGGTCGCCGTATTTTGCAACTTCGTCGGCGGTTATGATATGTGAAACTGAATAGCCGTCATCAGTTACAGTAATGGTAATACCGTCTTCAAGGTCTTCATTAAGTTTAAAAGTTGTGCCGTTGATAACAACAGTGCCGCTTTCTGTCATTACAAATTCACTGCCGGTAGCAACGTTTGAAACTTCCACGCCGTCCGGCAAAGTTATAACGCCGTTATCGCAAATTACCAATCCTGCGCCACTGAAGTCCATTCCGTTAAAAGTAACTTCATCTTCTGCCATAAAGCCGAAAGTCTTTTCACCCATCAAACGTCCTTGTACTATATCTTCATTTGAAAGAGTGTAGCCCAAAACGTCATATTCGCCGCCATAGAAAAATACGGTGCGTGCATATCCTTCAGTAATCTGCTCGAACTCAATAGCAGCATTTTCGTCAAAGACAAAGGCTGTTCGGTACGTAGTTCCTTTGTAACTCATTGAACTGTTATAATAAACGTGGCAACAACCTTCTGAAAGAGTTACAGAACCGAAAGTAAATTTGCCGCCTTCGCCGGGGCGATATGCAACGTGCCCTGTTGTATAAGTTGCTGTGCCGTCCGCGTCTATTGCGTCGAAGTTGAAAACAGCCCCCATTGTATTGCTTGTAGTGCCTGCCAAACTTGTACCGTCTTTGATAGTCAAAACTGAATCTTTGTAAGTTATTGCGCCGGGTTGATTTTGATTTGCGTAGTAAGTCAGTCCAAAAGTTGTAAGCCAATCAATTTCCAAAGTTTCACTGCCGTTAATTTGCGCCTCAATTCCGTTTTCCGGTGTAATGGCAACAGTGCCGCCGTTATCTGCAGAGGATATAAAGGTAAAGGGAATTTCGGGAGTAGTAACAGCCAAAGTAGCTCCATCGTTCAGCGTGAAAGTAGTATCAGAATTGAAAACAATATCGCCGCTGAAATTTAAATCTGCCGAATAAGTGTCCGAGCCGTTGGTAACAGTGTAGGCAAGGGAATTATCTGAATCATTGGCAACAAAAGAAATACCGCCGTCAACAGTACTTAAAGCAAATGAACTGTCGCTGTTAGCCGAAAGTGAAATATCTGAATCAGTGAAAGAAAATTCGGCACCCGCGCCCCAAATGACATTTTCGGCAGTATAAGTGGTAGTGCCGGAAGAATACTCAAAACTAATATCATTGACTGTAGCTACTAAATTATCGCCGTTAGTTTCAAGGCTGAAGTCAAATGGAGCGTCAGTAGAATCAAAGATAACAACAGCATCGTTAAAAGCGGCAGAAACTTTGCCGGAAGTAATGGAGGTAATATTGGAATCGGCAAAGGAAAGTTGAGCGTCGCCGTCAATAGCCGTGTAAGTAATGCCGTTAATGGTAGCACTGTTGCCTTCGGAGATTTGCAAAATATTTGAATCGTTGATTGTAACAGAGCCGCTGATATTCAAGCCTTCAAAAATTATATCCTCGTCAGTATCAAAAGTAACTGTATCATGATTTGAAAGATAAATTGTGGTATTTTCTGCAGTTGAAGTAAGCTCTAAGCCGTTTACATTGTAAGTGGCGGCTGTCGGTAAAATGAAATGATATGCTTCCGCCGCCGAAGTCATAGTTATATCTTCAGACAAATAAGCGTTATGATAAGTTCTGCTGTCGTCAACTTCAATGCTTACAGAGCCTTCACCTGTAATTATGACACTGCCCGCGTTGTTGACTTCGCCGGTTAAAGTTGTGCCGTCTGTGCAAGAAATGATATTGCCGTTTGAGGTAAGTTCCAAACTTGCAGTTTCGCCTTCAACTTCATAATGGAAAGGTCTTTCTTCATTGTTGACAAGTACATTACCTGCAATGCTTGTATCGCCGTTGAAAATAACGTAGTTACCGCTGAAAGTCAATGAGCTGTCAATGCTTGTGTAATTGTGAATTACATCATTTCCTACGTCTAAAAGTACATTCATTGAATCAGTTGCAGTCGGGGCAAGGGTTACGCCGCCGTTTTCGTCAACAGTGATTGTGCCGCTGTCTTCAGTGTTCGGCGTAATGGTTAAAGTGCGATCGTCTGCCAATTCAAAAATAATTGTATCGCCATTCGGCAGATAAACTTCAACATTTTCTTTTTCGGTTGTAACGGTATTACCATTCAAAGTATAAGTGCCAATATCGGTAAGAACAAATTTAAAATCTGAAACTGAAGTAAGATTAATTCCGGCGTCAAGAGAAATTGCATGCGCCCCGCTTACAAGTTGACTAATAATGGAGCCGCCGCCGTTAATTGTCATAACATTATCTTCATTTTGTACAGTGAAGGTTGCGCCGTCTTCAGCTGCATAAGTCGATTGGCGACCGCCAACAGTAGCAGAGCCGGAGCCGTCAACAGCAGTAAACGCAAGGGTACTTTCATTGCCAAATACACTTAAATTGCCGGAAGCAGTGCCTTCATCAACAGCAATCACGTTATCAGAAATATTTAAAGTACCTGTAATATTGTTGAAATTGTACACGGCACCGAAAGTGAAAGTTTCAGCAACAGTAACCGCGTCCGTACTTTCGGGCGTGACAGAAATGCTGCCGTCGTCATTAATTTTAATTTCGCCGTAATCGTCAACATTTGCAGTAACTGTAACGATATTTCCACTGTCAAAAGTTTTGGTTAAGGCGAATCCTGCGGCAAGTGAAATTTCGCCGTCAGTAATTGAAATTGTGCCGCCGCTTGCAGGAATTGTAAGCTCAATATCAGTATCGTCATTAATTGAAATTGACGCCGTAGCTTCAGCAGTGCTTTCTTCAAAAGTAATATCGTCTGCAGTATAAGTAACATTGCCGGAAGTGTAGCTGATTGAATCGTTGCCGACTTGCATTTTGAGCGCGCCGTCTTCAGCCGTTGCAGTAAAATCAAATGCCGTTGTGCCGTCCAATGTAATAACGGGCGAAGTTCCGGTGTCTGCAAGTTCAGCCGTAACAGTGCCGCTTGCAATTCCCGTAACGTTGCCTTCAGTATCGTAAGTTAATTCTGCGCCGTCGCCTATCGTGTAGATAATGCCATTAATTGTAATAACTTCCATTGCGTTATCTCCTCCTATAACACTTTCTGTTCCATTAATATTTAAAGTGGCGTCTTTACCATCAATGACAGTTAAATAGCCGGTTGAAGTTTTCAAAATTACGTCATTGCCACTGTAAAAGGACGTTGTAAATTCGCCCTGCAAAGTAACAACAGAGCTGTAATTTACAACTGTATCATTGCCCGCGCTTGCAACAACTACAGCCGCTTCATATTCGCCGGTTGAATCGTCGGTAAGTTCAATATAATCATTGCCGTCGCCGCCGTTAATGGTGGTATTTTCACCGTTAATAATGATTGTGTCATTACCCGCGCCGCCAAAGATTGACGAATTATCACTGTAAAGCGGAGCAATATAATCATCGCCTGCGCCCGCGTCAATGGTTGCATAGCCGCCAAAAGACCAGTCGTCATCTTCAATTTCGCCTAAACGCCCAATAATGGAATCGTCGCCTTCGCCGGTATAAACATTAATGCTGCTGCCTTTGGAAACAATAACAGAATCTGCGCCCGCGCCGGTAGTGACAGTGTTGCTGTAGCTGTGGTAAAGTTCTATATAATTATCGCCTTCGCCCGCGTCAATCTTGCCGTTGTTTATTCCTTGATTGGTGATTGTATCATTGCCGCTGCCGCCAATAACAGTAGATTTTGTGGATTTATTGGGGTTATCGTTTTTGGCAACAAAATTACCCTCTGAATCATAGTAAGCAAAAGCATTTAAAACGTAGTTATCGCCGTCGCCGGTATTGATTGAAATGTTATCCGAATCAATCGCAGTAATTGAATCATTGCCCCCGCCTGCAACAATGGAGCCCCTTGAAGTGCCGGTATATTCAACGGTATTATCGCCGTCGCCCGCGTTGACAGTTACATTATTGCCGGTGTTGTTGACAGTATCATTACCTGTGCTTGCAACAATGGAAACTTTATTACCGCTGTTTGTAATTGAGTCATTGCCCGCGCCGCTGTCAATCGTAACTTTTTTACCGGTGTTGGTAATTGTATCGTCCAATGAAGTAGCAGTAATTAAAGTAGATTTCTTGTCATTGGAAATTTCAAGCGGAACAACTTCACCGCTGATAACAGTTTCAACGCCGTTAAGAATAATGGTTTTATCTTTGGCGTCAAGAATTGTAACTGAATTATCGCCGTTTGTCAAAACAACATTATCGCCGTCAACTGTAACTTGTTCAGCGTCAAATAAAATATCAGCCGTTGCAGAATAAGAAATTGTATCGTTGCCTGAAATACCGTCGATAGAAACATTTTCGCCGGTTGCAGAAATTGTATCATCGTAAATTGTGCCGCGAATTAATTTATTGTCAACAGTTGAATTAATATCCGCGCCAATTTCTTCAGTTGAATCTTCAAGCAAAGTTGTAACTGCGGCAAAATAAGTTTCAGAATCAGTTTCGCCGCTTTCAGCGTGTCCTGCGCCGGAAATTGTTACTAAAGTTTTATCAACAGAGCCGCTTGTATTGTAAAGTTCGTTTGCAACAGAAACAGGAATAACAGGATCATCTGCGCCGTGAATGAAAAGAGAAGGAACAGTAACCTGCGCGATAACGTCAAGCGGGGTAGCTTGTGCAACATCGTAACCGGTTAAACTTTCGCCGACTTCAAAAGTATCTTCAATCAATTCTGTAACATCGCCGGTAATACCAAAAGCCGCGCCGTAAGCACTCAATACAGTATTAAAAACTGCGGAAATATCGCTGTAGCCGCAATCTTCGATAATTCCTGTAACGTTGGTAATTTGAGAAAGAGCCGCTCCGAGCATAACTGTAGCCGCGCCCATTGATACGCCGTGCAGTGTAATTTGTGCGTTTGAATTAGTTTTTGAAATTTCCTGCGTCCAAACAGCTAAATCAGCACTTTCAGCAACGCCCATTGTCAACCATTCGCCTTCTGAATTACCGGCGGCGCGTTGGTCAACTATTAAAACGTCTACGCCCTGCGCGAGGTACGGAGCGGCAAAATCATTCATAGCCGCGCCAACTTTGCCGTAGCCGTGAACAAGAATAACCCATTTACCGGTAGGATTTTCAGGCGAATAGTGAACGGCAGAAAGTGCTAAATCGTCAGCTGAAGTGGCAGTCCAAGTTTCACTGGAATAATAATTGGTAGGCGCGTCAGGGTTTGCTTCAGTGGGATGAAAAGCAAGAGCCGCCATTTGCGGATAACCCGCGCTTGTTTTATGAAGTGCAAAATCTGCAAGGTAAGCGGCAAGAGTATTTGTAGTGTCAGTTTCGCCGCTGATAACGCTTTCAGCACCGTTAATGTTCAAAGTTTCGCCCGCGCTGTCTTTAATTGTCAAAGTGCCGCTTGAAGTTGTCAAAACAACGTCGGAGCCGTCAACAGTTGCCGCCGTGAAACTGCCTTGAATTGAAGTGTTGGAAGTTGCACCAACAAGCGTATCATCGCCCGCGCTTGCAATAATAACTTGCGCTTCATATTCGCCGGTTGAATCGTCGGTAAGTTCGATATAGTCATTACCTGCGCCGCCGTTTATCGTGGTATTTGCGCCGTTGTTAATGATTGTGTCATTACCTGCGCCGCCATAAATTGACGAATTATCGCTGTAAAGTGGAGCAATATAATCATCGCCCGCGCCTGCGTCAATCGTTGCATAACCGCCAAACGCCCAGTTGTCAAAATCAGTTGTTTGAATAGTTGCCAAATGTCCAATTATTGAATCATCGCCGCCGCCGGTATAAACGCCTAAAGAGCCGCCGCGCGCAATGTCAACTGTATCATCGCCCGTGCCGGTTGTAATTGTGTTTTTGTAACTGTGATAAATGCTTACAACATTATCGCCGTTGCCCGCGTTAATCGAGCCGTTATAAATTCCCTGATTAACAATAACATCATTACCCGCGCCGCTTATAATGGTTGAACTTGTATCGGCTGCTTCTTGTTCTTTGTCAACTAAATTATTGCTTGCGTCATTGTAAACAAAGCCGTTGAAAACGTAGTTATCGCCACTGCCCGCGTTGATATAAACATTAGCCGCCTCAAT
Organism: uncultured Selenomonadales bacterium; assembly: GCA_937901445.1. GTDB lineage: Bacteria > Bacillota > Negativicutes > Selenomonadales > Selenomonadaceae > Quinella. The sequence continues at coordinate 11,460 of CALDHY010000013.1, read as the reverse complement.
CGCCGTTATTGTATCGTCGCCGCTGCCTGCGTTAATCGAGCCGTTTTCAGTGTAAGCATAGACAACCGAATTATCGCCGTCGCCCGCGTCAACAGTTACATTTGCGCCGCTGTTATTGATTGTGTCATTATCTGCCCCCGCGCTGATTGATACACTTTCGCCGCTGTTGGTTATTGAATCAGTACCTGCGCCCGCGTCAATAGTAACATTTGCCGCCGAATTGTTAATTGTGTCATTTAATGAAGTGGCGGTTATCAGAGTGTTTGAATCCGTGTTGGAAATATTAAGCGGTTCTTCAGCAGTTGAATCACTGAAAACAGTTTCAACGCCGTTAAGATTTAAAGTTTCGCCCTTAGCGTCAAGGATTGTAATTGTACCGTCAGCAGTGGTTAAAACTACGTCATCGCCTGAAACGGTTGAACTTGTAACGGTTGCTTGAATGTCAGCAGGTATTTCAGAAATTGTATCATTGCCCGCGCTTGCAATTACGGTTATATTATTTCCCGTGCCGTTAATTGAATCGTTGCCGCTTGTTCCCGTGAAAGTGAAAGAATCGCCTTCATTTACAAAATAGGAAACTGAAGAATTTGTCACGGTTACATTTCCGTAATTATAAATTGCCGCCTCATATGTGCCATCATCTGCAATATTGCTTGTAATTGTGGCGTCTTCAACAACCAAATTTCCTTTAACGTGAATTGTCATACTGCCGTTATTTGTAACAGTACCGCCGGTAATTGTTACAGTAGGACTTGCTCCAATATTAATCAAGCCGTTTTGTGTAACTTCGCCGCTGATTGTATAGCCATTTAAATCTAAAGTTACTGACGCCTCGCCGAAATCTAAAGTTTCAGTAAGTGTAATATTTTTTGAAAGGGTAATTGTATCGCCGGAAGAGGCGGCGTCTGCGGCGTCTTGTAAGCTTGTATAGGTAACGTCGCCAATTTTGCAAACTTCGTCGCCTGTATCGCCGCTGATAACGGATTCAGTGCCGTTAAGATTCAAAGTTGCGTCCTTGCCGTCAACGATTGTTAAAGTACCATCAGCAGTTGTTAAAATTACGTTATCGCCCTCAACAGTCGAGCTTGAAATTTCGGCTTGAATAGTTCCTCTACTTGAAGAATAATTGTAAAGCGTATCGTTGCCGCTACTTATGATAACATTACCGCTGCCGCTTGAAAGACTGATAATGTTATTGCCCGCGCCCGCGTCAATCGTGTTGTTACTGTTACTGCTATAAATCGTGTCATTACCCGCGCCGCCATTGATAGAAACGTTTTGCGAACTATTTTCTATATAATCGTCATCATCGCCGCCGTCTATCGTTACATATCGGCAGTTGGCAGCATTTGTGATTGAATCGTTGCCCGCGCCCGCGTCTATACTTACATATCTGCCTTGTGTATTGTTATTGATAGAATCGTCGCCTTCGCTTGCATCAATCGTTACATTTGAAGCGGTGTTGTTAATCGTGTCATTTAATGAAGTAGCAGTTATTAAAGTATTTGAATCAGAATTTGTAATGTTAAGCGCAGTATCGCCGCTTCCGCTGAAAAGTACTTCGTAGCTGTCAGAGCCGCTTGTTACCAAAAATCTGTCAGATTGCATTGTAATTACCGCGTCATTGGAACTGCCGGCAGTAACAGTAACAGAATTTGTCAAGCCGTCAGCCGTAAATGTAAGCACTGCGCCCGCGTCAAGTGTAAGTGTAGTTACAGTACCGAAAGTTGAACCGGTGCTTAATGCACTTTCATAATCAAAACTCAAATTGCCGCCGCTAACTGCAAAAGTGCCGTTGCTAACAAAAGTATCGCCGGTAATTTCAACCGAGCCGCCGTCTTGAATAATAAAATTGCCGTCGTCAAAGGCAAGCGTTGTATCTTCAGCCGCCACCAAGTCAAAATCAATGGAATAAATTAAAGCGGTTGCGTCAATATTAAAATGTGCGTCTTTAGTCAATATAAGAGTTTTATTGTTTGTATCGTATTCAGCCTCACCTTCAAAAGACATTGAACCGCTTGCAAGCCCGCCGCTAAGCGTTGCAGTTGAAGTACCGGTCAAATTAAACGTCATAATTCCATTTTCAATGGGAACTGTAATATCATTCGGAAGAGACAAATTAAGAGTCCCCATCAAAGAGCTATAATCGCCCGTCATAGAGAAAACAGGCGGGTTGCTTGAAGAAAAAGTCATGCTGTTAGCAGTGTAAGTTATATCGCCGGAAACGTAATGAAACGACATATCCCCAATTTGAAAATTGCCGCCGCCAAATTCAAAATTCATATAACCGCTGCTGTCAACGGTATTTGTAAAAGTAAATGCAGTTGAGCCGTCGATTGTAATATTTGGAGTGGTTGACGCGCCGTCAATCGTTGCAACAACTTTACCGCTTGTAATTCCCGTTACAGTATCGTTGCTTGTTTGTAAAACGGTGTTGTCTTCAAGCGCAGTATATCTTATTCCGCCGACAACCTGATATTCATTAGTATTCATACTGTCATCTCCTGAATCTGTAGTGCCGTCAACTGCAACGGCATTTTTATAAAGAGTAAAACCGTTATTAATGACATTAGCCGCGTCGCCGCTGAAAGTTGAAATGTAAGTATCGCCGGTCAAATACCATTTAGAATCATCATCAAGCGTAACATTGACAGTACCAACAGTAGTTGAAACAGTGTCGCCGCTTGCATTTGTAATTTCGCCTGAAATATTCCCCGTGAAAGTAGAATTTTCAAGATTAAGCGTCAAAGTTGAATCACTGCCAACCAAAATATCGCCCGTCAAAGTTTGATTGCTTGCGTTAAGAGTAGCGATATTATCTGCGCCGCTCCAGCCGTCGTCACAAACTGAAAGTAAAATTCCTTCGTCGTCGGAATTGTTGATAGTTACGCCGTCAAGATTGATGGTGGCGGTTGTATTTGTAACGTGGAAAACGTGCCCGCTTTGACTGTTGAGAGTGCCGCCCGTCATAGAAAATTCGCTTGTACCGTCGGAAGCGTCGCCGCTTTGACTTTGATAAATCATAATCGTATCGTAAAAAGTAGCGTTGCCGTTTGTAGCCGTATTGTTTGCAGTCAAGGTACAATTTGAAAGGGCGATTGAGCCTGCGCCTTCAATGCAAACGCCTTCAGATTGATTTGAAGTCAAAGTAGCGTCATTAACGGTAATTTCTGCAGTTGAATAAATTGCAGGAGAGCCCAAGCCGTTTGAAGTATAACTGCCGCCCGTAACTGTAACCCAGCCGCCGCCACGATCCGTGCGAATTGGAGCAGAGGAGCCGCCTTCAGTTGTAATTGTTAAATTTTCTGCAACGGTTGTACCGCCGTAAGTTGTCATAATACCGCCGCTGCCCTGCGCGCTTGTAGTAATTGTAACGTCTTTGACATAAACGGTTGTACCGTCGCCGGTCGCGTTAGTTTGCCCGCTGTTTGCGCCGTAAGAAAAAGTACCGTTTGCGCCCGCCGCTGAAGTTGTAATTGTGCCGCCGACAATCGAAGTCGTACCGCCGCCCATACACATTACGGCTGAATTTATCCCGTAAAAAGAATAATTGTCGCTTGCTGAAGTGCCGCCGCTTTTTGTTACGGTTGCGTTGTTCAAAGTTACAGTGCCAGTTGTTGAAATTAGAACGGCGTTTTCGTCAGCTGAAGTTGAAGTGTAAGTTTGCCCGCTTGTAACAGTAGCTGAAGTGATTGAAGTTGCACCGCTCCAACTTACCGAGCTTGAATCGCCGCCACCGCCCGGCGGTTCAGAATCAGCAAACAGTTGCACATTAAACAATAGATTTTCCATAAAATAAACTCCTTTCGTTGTAGTGTGATAGTGTGATAGTGCGGTAGTGTGATAGCTAACTACTATAACACTATAACACTATCTAACTATACCACTATAAAACGTCCCGCGCTGAGCAAATATAAGTACTGCGCGTCAACTTTTATATTTGCAACAGATTCAATCGCCTGTACATAGTAGCGGATTTGTTCATTATATTCTTGCCTGAAATATTCGTCCGTGTTATCTCTGTCAGTTTTATAATCGACAAGAAACCATTTGCCGTCAAATTTAAAAAGTAAATCAATAATTCCTTGAATCAAAATTTTATCGTTGCTGTCAAAAATCTTTGTACTTTTGGCGTCAACAAAATAACTGAACGGCAATTCTCGATACAATTCCTGCGCGATGACGGCTTTTTTGCCAATATCGCTGCTGAAAAATTTTGAAATGGAATCTGCGCGACGTTTGATAGTTTCCGCGTGTTCAGGGCTGATAATCTGAAAGTTAATTAATTCGTCAATCTGCTTTATAATTCCTGCGCGAGTTAAATCGCCGCTAAAGTTTAAATGTTGCATAACGCTGTGCATAAGCGAGCCGAATTCTGCGCCGGTAATTTCTTTTTTCTGTAAGAAATTTGGACGGCGATAAATATACCTTGTTGAGTCGATATTGTCAAATTCTTCATCCTCATTGACGCGGCGTTTCAATTCAGTAACAGAAATTTTTGCAGGAATATTCGCTTCACTTCGTTTCGCAAGGACTAAGGGATAAGGGCTAGGGACTAGGGATTTTTTTTCTGTTTCACTATTGCCTACTGCTTCTTGCCTACTGCCCAAATCAACTGAATCAATTTCTGTAACGTCGAAAACCTTTTCAACTTCGAGTTTCAAGAGCCAATCCAGCGGGCAATTTATTTTATCGCTTGAACTACCGCCAACACCGCTAAGAAAGAGCTTTTCTTGGGCGCGCGTCATTGCCACGTACAAGATACGCAATTCTTCAGCAAGCATTTCAAATTTAATTTTTTGAGAAATAATTTTGCGGGCGAAAGTCGGTACACGCACATTTTCAACAGTATCAAAAATTCCAACTCCAAAATCTCTGTGCACAATGACAGTATCCTTTAAATCCTGCATATTAAATTTTTTGCCCAATCCTGCAACAAATACAACGGGAAATTCCAATCCCTTACTTTTATGAATAGTCATAACGCGGACAACGTTTTCAGATTCTGAAAGAGTGCGGGCGGCGGCTAAATCGTTGCCGAGTTCCTTAATTCGTTTGATAAATTGAATAAATCTTGACAAGCCGCGAAAAGCAGTTTTTTCATAGGCGGCGGCGCGGTCGATTAACATTCGCAAATTTGCTTGTGCAATTCTGCCGAATTTTGCACAATAATCGTAGTAGCCGGTTTCACGATAAATTAAATTCAACAATTCCGGCACGCTAACTTGACGCGCAATTTCTCTCCAGCGATTTATTTTTTCAAGGAAAGTTTTATATTTATCATCGCCGCTAATCAAGCTGAATAAATCTGAATTTCTGTCATTGATGCGAATTTTGGCTAAATCTTCAGTCGAAAAGCCGCCAATGGGACTAATCAAAACTGTTGCAAGCGGAATATCTTGGCGGGCGTTATCCAAAACTTTCAACAGACAAAGAATCGTTTGAATTTCGACTGCGCGAAAGTAGCCGTCCTTATCTGCGGCGTAAGCGGGGATATTATTTTTCTGCAAAACTTCAACAATCTGTGCGGCGGCTCTGTCAATCGAACGAAACAAAATTACAATATCCCTAAATTCAAGCGGGCGGTAAGCGTTCAAAGTGTTATCCCAAACTTGATAACCTGCGCGACGCAACGAATTAATTTTATTGGCGATAACCTGCATTTCAATTTCAAGTTTATCATAATCCGGCGCGTCGTCATTTTCATCACTTTCAACTAATCCCTTTCTACTTTTCCCTATAATTAAAAATTCTGCGCGTTCGTCAAAAGTATTTGTACCGGCGGGAAAATCTGCGCCCAAATTCAACTGCGCGGCTTCGTCATAGTCAATTTCATAATTTTCTTCAGTCATTATATTTTTAAAGACAAAATTAACGGCGTCGAGAATTTGACTGCGCGACCGAAAATTGGTTGAAAGGTCTATTCGTTCGCAATTTTCAAGCGCGGGGTAATTTTTATATTTGTCAAGAAAAATCGTAGGGTCTGCATTTCTGAAACGGTAAATCGACTGCTTGACATCGCCGACGGCAAAGAAATTATTTTCGCCGACAATCTTGCTTATAATTTCTTCCTGTACGCCGTTAGTGTCTTGGTATTCGTCAACCATAATGACTTTGAATTTATCCCTGTAAGTTTGTGCGGCGGCGGGATTTTCATTGAAAATTTTCAGTGCAAGGTGTTCCATATCTGCAAAGTCAATAATATTTTTTTCACGTTTTGCGGCGGCGAAGGCGTTATCAAATTCGATTGTAATTTGTACAAGTTGCCGCACGGATTCTGCAAGGCTTTTCATTTCAGAAATAATATCAGCCGTTGCCGTTGTAATAAATTTTTCGCGCAGATTTTTAACCGTTTCCTTGTAGCCGTCACGAATTTTTTTCAATTCTTCCTTAACGTCCTGAATATCAGCCGGAAGTTTTTTATCGCCGTCAAGTCTTACAAATTCAAGCAGTTGTAACTTTGCAACAAGTTTATCCCAATCGTCGAACGACGCGGCAATTTCAGAAAAAATTTGTGCGTCATTTGCGGTGGCTTTAATTCCAATGTTCAATTTTTTATCGGCAAAGATAACGGCGGCTATATTTTTGGCGGCGTTGCATTTTTCTTTTGAATAGTTAATTTGAATTTCTGCTTGAGAGAGTGCGAAATTTTTAACGGCGTCAATCCAATTTTCGCCGCTGTCAAGTTTGAAAGTTGCAGGATTTTCATACAGTTCAACGAGCGAATTTAACCACGCTTGCGGGTACGGGCGGCTTTGTGAAAAATTGTGCAACTTGATAATCAGTTTGTAAAGTTCGGAATCGCCTTGCATACTGCCGCCGAATTCGTCAGTAAACTTTATGAAGGCGGCGTTGTTTTCGCTGTACTTTGTTTCAAATAAATCCTCAATGACTTCCTGCTTTAAAATATTTAATTCGTGTTCATCAGCCTCACGAAAACGCGGGTCAAGATTAATTTTGGCGAAATGACGGCGCAAAACTGAAAGGCAAAAGGCGTGGAAAGTCATAATCGACGCGCCGCTAAGTAAAATATTTTGGCGTTCAAAATTTTCAACTTCGTCAGTAAAAGCGGCGGCGATTTTTTCATTGATTCTTTTGTAGATACGGTTTTTCATTTCGGCGGCGGCGGCGTTTGTGAAAGTTACAATCAGCATTTTATCAATATCGATAGTTTCAAGCAATTCAACAATTCTTTCAACAAGCACGGCGGTTTTTCCACTGCCGGCGGCGGCGGCAACCAGTAAATTTTTATTGCGGCTGTCAATCGCTTTTTGTTGTTGGTCTGTCCAATTCATAAAATCCCCCCAAAATAAATATAAAGGCTAAAGATTTTTCCCCAGCCCTTAATCCTTAGCCCTTATAATTTTTTCAACTTGCAATGTTTTCTTTATTTTTAAGACGAAGTCGCGCAGGTTTAAAGCGTTTCAATTCTTCATCAGTTGACGCCGGAATATCACTGTAATCAATTTCATCATCAGATTTTGGTGCATTTTCTCTAATTCTGCGCCTTTGTTCTTCAGTAAGTGGTGGCATACCTTTATAGATACGAATACTGCCCATAATATTCTTCTACCTCCTTTTTATTGGCATAACGCGCCGAAATTAGACGATATTTTTCTTCACGTTCAGTATAAATTACAAATAAAACATCATCAACTTTTCCGATAACTTTATACCTGTCCTCTTCAATGCTGTGTAGTTCATCATAATTTTCAATTCGATTCTCATCAAGAAAAATTCGTGCTGCATCTTCAAAATAAATTCCGTGTTTTTTAATATTTTTTTCGTTTTTATCGTCGTCCCATTCAACGATTAATCCTTCAATGTCAATTTCGCCCATAAAATACCTCAAGCGTATAAAAAAATCCCCGACCGAAAATCGAGCGAGGATTTTTTTTGTTTGAAACGATACCCTTTGCAGGGCGAAAAATTCTTAGTATTGATTGACGAGAGCCATAATGCCCGCTGCACTGTTTTCAGAACCGAGAACGGTCTTAATTTTGTGAGCAACCAATTCTTTAATGTAGTCTCTGCCCGGTGCAATGTATTGACGCGGGTCAAAGTGTTCCGGATGCGCCAAGAAGTGTTCACGAATACCGGCTGTCATTGCAAGGCGGAGGTCGGAGTCGATATTAATCTTGCAGACTGCAGATTTTGCCGCTTTACGAAGTTGATCTTCAGGAATACCAATAGCATCATCAAGTTTGCCGCCGTTGTCATTAATAATTTTTACGTATTTGGGAATGACTGAAGACGCGCCGTGAAGAACAATCGGGAATTCCGGAATTTTCTTTTCAATTTCGGCGAGAATATCGAAACGAAGGGACGGGGGTTCAAGTACGCCGGTTTCTGGGTTGCGAGTGCATTGTTCGGGTTTAAATTTGAATGCGCCATGACTTGTGCCAATAGCGATCGCCAAAGAATCAACGCCGGTTTTGCTTACAAATTCTTCTACTTCTTCAGGTTTTGTGTAGTGTGCTTTGTCTGCATCAACGCTGACATCATCTTCGACGCCTGCGAGCTGTCCAAGTTCAGCCTCAACAACAACGTTATGAGCGTGTGCGTATTCAACGACTTCTTTTGTTTTTTCAATGTTTTCTTTGAAGGGATAGTGGGAACCATCGAACATAACGGAAGTAAAACCGTCATCGATACAAGATTTGCAAGTTGCATAATCCGGACCGTGATCCAAATGAAGAGCAATAGGAATATCGCTGACTTCAAGAGCCGCTCTTACAAGATGAACGAGATAGCGGGAATTTGCATACTTTCTTGCGCCTGCGGAGCATTGAAGAATAACCGGTGAATTGAGTTCGGCTGCTGCGCTGGTGATACCTTGTACAATTTCCATGTTGTTGACGTTGAATGCGCCAATAGCGAATCCGCCTTCATAAGCTTTTTTGAACATCGCAGTTGTTTTAATTAACGGCATTTAGCATTACCTCCTAAAAATGTACCGAATTTCTTAGAGCTTTTTTAGCTCCTAACCTACGCGGCTATTGTAGCACATTTCATTTCAAACTTGCAATAACTAATTTAAAATTTTTTGACAATTTTTTTAAAATGAATATAATATGAAATATCCAGAAATTTTTCAGTTTTAGGAGGAACTGACAATGAAGAAATTTTTAGTATCAGCATTGGCGTTGACGATATTTTCAGTAAGCGGCAGTACAAGTGAAGGAATACCGCCCTTTGAAAAACTTGAAAACGTAATGGCAAAGCCTATTCAAATTATCGAAGAAATAAAGTTGCCGGAAAATGAACCGTACATTTTGGCGGATGAATCTTTTTCCAACTTGCAACTTGAAGATATAGACAAACCGATTTATGACAAGTACAGCATTTCTGAAAGGCAGGAGCGCGGCTTGACAACGTATTTGCCGGAAGTTGCGCCGTATCGTGAAGAAAAAGTTGCATATCTTACATTTGATGACGGTCCCGACGCAAAAGTTACGCCGCAAATTTTGGATATTCTTAAAAAGGAAAATGTCAAGGCAACTTTCTTTGTGCTCGGTAATATGGTTGAACAGAATCCTAAAGTTTTGAAAAGAATTTTTGACGAAGGACACGCCATAGGCAACCACAGCTACAATCACGTTTACAGCGAACTTTACCGCTCGCCTTATGACTTTGTCGACCAATTTATAAAAACTGACGAAATTATAAAAAAATGTATTGGCGTTCGTCCGCTGATAATTCGTGCGCCCGGCGGAGCGGCTGGCGTTTTCAATAACGATTATTGGAATATGCTTGACTATTGCGGCTATGTTGAATACGACTGGAATATTTGCACTGAAGACGCAACGGCAAGCGCGCCTAACGCCGCCACTCAAATTAACAATGTCAAAAAACAAATGGGCGATGATCCGCCGCGCGCGTTGGTTATTTTAATGCACTCAAAAGACGGCAAGGAAGAAACTGCAAAGGCGTTGCCAAAATTGATTCATATGCTTAGGGATTCAGGCTACAAATTCGGCGTGGTTACTCCAATGACTCCGCAATATTAAGGGCTAAGGATTAAGGGCTAGGGGCTAAGGGCTGGGGACTAGGGATTAGTTCCTAGTTTTTTTTTATTTCATTCAACTTTAACTCTCATCCATTGACGATTATAAAATCTGTCCATTTCATTACCTAAATATTTGTACGTTTCTTGATTCTGATAAATTTCAGGGTCGGGGAAGGCAACCGGCGAATTTTTCCAGTCTTCATCTTCCTCAAGTTCCTGTACTGCAATATTCGGCGTTGAATATCCCAAGTAGTCAAAATTTATAACCGCAATTTCAGGACGGCACATAAAATCTATAAATTTGTGCGCATTATCGACGTTTTCGGCGTCTTTGGCAATTACCCAAGAATCTATCCAAAAATTTGTACCTTCCTTAGGTACGGCAAAATCCATTTCGTCATTTTCAAGCATTATCATTAACGCCTCGCCGGAAAATACCACGCCTAACGCCGCCTCTCCGGAAATTAACTTGTCTTTCGCCTCGTCTACAACGTACGCTTGCACCAACGGTTTTTGCGCTATTAACATATCCCGCGCCTGCGCGATTATTTCTTTGTCTGTTTCGTTTAAACTGCGTCCCAAAAGTTTCAGCGGTATCATTAGCGCGTCGCGTGATGAATCCTGCATTAAAATTTCGTTTTTATATTTTTCGTCCCATAAAATTTTCCAACTGTCAACCGGCTCTTCAACTATATTTTTATTGTACATTATACCGACCGTTCCCCAACAGTACGGCACTGAATATTTATTTTCAGGGTCGAAAGTTTTAGACTGCTCAAAAAAATCTGCGCCAATATATTTTTTGGCGTTGGGAAGTTTTTCAAAGTCCAGCGGCTGCAGTAAATCGTTGTCAATCATTTTCTGTATCATATAATCTGACGGGCAAATAACGTCGTAATGAACCGCGCCTTCAGCAATTCGCGGGTACATACTTTCATTCGTGTCGTATTCGTCATAAATTACCGCAATTCCCGTTTCTTCCTCAAACATTTCAATAGTTTTTGGGTCAAGATAGTCGCCCCAGTTGTACACGTACAAAATATTTTCGTTGTCTTCATTTTCGGCAAAACTGCAACCGCTCGCCAAAATTAACATTATAAAAATCATCAGCCGCGCCATTGAATCAGCTCCCGCCATAAAATTTTTTTTGAATTATATCATATTTTGCGGTAAAATTTTAACAAAAACAAATTGAGGTATTGCTATGAATTTTTTTGAATATCTTAAGGATTTACTGAAACAAGACAGCAGATTTTTTTCTGTTGACGGGCAACTTTTGCGTAATGCTACGGTTGAAGCCGCTATGAAATACGACGCCAAACTTTTGAAAATTTTGCTGAATGATTCTAAAACCGCCGAAAAATTTTTTGAAGACGTGGAAGGGTACAAACTTTTTAAGTTGCAACATTTTATTTGGATGGTTAATAACCGTGAATTTTTGCCCGGCAGTT
>CALDHY010000012.1 GCA_937901445.1 uncultured Selenomonadales bacterium | reverse complement strand
AAGTTACTTTAAACGAGCGCACACTTTCTGATTCTTTCACGCTTGAAACTGCGCGTCAGATTAACATTAACGACGCCGTACAAGGTACTTTTTTGGATTATCCCTACAGCTTTTTAGTCGAGGAACGAACTAAGCAAGATTTAACTTCACGCGTCAAAGGTATGTATGATATTGATAAATTGTTATATTCATACGTCAAATTTGAATCGTCGACTTTTGAAAATAAAATATATCCAACAACTATTCGTACAAATTCAAGTACGGGTTCAAGCTACACCCATAGAAGTTCATATATCAGCGTGCTTGATGTTGATTATGGAAAATTCGTTAAGGCGGCAGATTATGTTAATAAATGCGCTGAATATTTCGGTCTTACGGCAAATGCAAACTTCGATAATTTTACACCAACAAATATAGACAACGACACAGATATTACCTATTCTGATTTAATCAGCAGTTTGTTTAGTTGGACTTCAAGACTGCCGCAACGTCAGATTAATGTTTTCATACGCGGCGGAACTTTGCATTGTATTCAGCGCGGCAAAGAAGATTCCGTTTTTGATATTTCAGATATTCCACATTCACGCCCTATCATAAATGAAAAACTTATCCGCACCATGTACAATACGCCTGAAGACAAAGAATATACCACAGCAAACATTATTTCAAACAGTAGCGGTAGCGGCGGTGGCTCTGTCACAGTAGATTTTCCGCAAGAAGATGAACCGCTTGACCCTGAATTTTTAGATGAAGAATACGAAAGCCCTTTTACCGGTACACTTAAATATTCAGATGACGACGAAAAAACGTGGTTATCATATTCAGGCGGCTTGCTTATGCAGGAAGGCTCCAATATTAAAAATGTGAACGAAAAGGGCGGTGAAATAACATCCTCTCAAGTTACCAACTATGACTATTTGTTATATGATGACAATTATTATTTATCTTATAAAAAGGTACAGAATACGGCGACTAAACAAGAAACAGAAAAAAACGTAACGACTACGACTACCTACTATAAATATCTGCTTACATATGACGATATTTATTTGGCAAAAGAAACTGAAATTTGCATTAATAACGAATATAAATGGCGCGATGGTTACTGGAAATTAAGCGATACTGAAAAACACACGCGCAAAACTTATCATCACCCGTTAGGAGACAGTTTTTATTCTACCAGTCTTTATGTTGACGGCGAAATTCAGGGCAGTTCAATTTCTCAAGGTAAACCGGGTAATAAAGTTTCTTTGTACACTCAAACTCATACACAACGCTCATTAAAACCTGCAGTCAACAACGGTGATAATTCTGGAAGTGGTGATTCAAGCGGAAGCGGGGGCAGCGGCAATTCAGATGGCGGCAAAGGCGACAAAGATAATTACAGAGACAGCAACAGCGACCTTTCACCTATTGAGGATGTTTCATTTCCGGTAAGAGAAGCAGAATTGCAAGTGGAATTACAACAGGATTATATTTGGCTTAACCGCAAAATTCAAGTTACTGTTACATTGGACTTAATCAGCAAGATTGAAAACGGCGTACCCGCTTTAAAACATATTGTCGATTTTACCGAGCGCGTCAGACTTGACGGCGTCGATTATTTTTTAGTTTCCAATACCATAACTTTCACGCCAAGAAGTTTGATTCAAAAATTGCAGTTAGTGAGGTGGACAGAATGAGCATTCAAAATTTGGCAAGTTCAATTAAATCTGCAGTTGATAAAAGAATTGCCGAAGAATCACGGGCAAGGCGCGGCACTATTCAAGGCGACAGATTTATTTCCGGCGGCAAGTCTTATCCTTTTGCGGCGGCTGTAGATTGTAACACCGGCGACGGCAGAAGAGTCTGGGCGCAACTTTCAACTAACGGTAAAGCCGTTGTTGTAGGAGCTTGACTATGTACAGAGCCAGAGTAGAAGCAGTTTCCGGCTTGAAAGTTAGGGCGGGCGGTAAATGGCTTACCTGCATTGGCAACCGCAATATTAAAGTTGGAGACTTAATCTGGACGGACGGACGCTGCGTTTACGGCTACGAACAAACTCCGCAACAACCTTTCGTCATTACCGCGCCGGAAAAATGGGGAATACCTGTCTTTGCAGACAACAATACAGGCTTTACCTTTGCTAAAAACAACCTAGAATATATTGGTAATATTGGAAAATACACCGACAAATTGATTAATACCAAAAATGCAGTCTATGCTATACCCGGCATTGCGTGTAACATCGACACCGGAAACAACATTTATCAAATTTTCGCTATAGGCAATGGAGATGCCTATTTTCACGAATATATACCTATTGGGGACACCGGCGGGGCAATATATGAAAGAGTCGGGTTTAGACGCCAATTTTTAAATATCGACGAAAAAGTACAAAAAGATGATATTTATGAATATTCCCGCAGAAACTATCAGCTGGTAGACAACGATGACCCTTTGCCAAACTTGTATACCGGCGGAGATTTTAATTGCTTGCAAGAAGGACTAAGTTATATTTCTGTAAAAAAAAACGGCGAATCTATTTTTGATTTGGACATTGCAAAATTGGCAAACGAAAAGTTAAAATCGTGGTACAATCCCTCGCCGCGCCCAGTTGTTGTAGCAGACGGCTATATATACTATTATTTTACAGAAATACAGTATTCCAACAATTTATGGGGTTTTATAGAAAACGAAAACCGTTGGTTTTTTACTGTTTGTATATCTTGTTGGGCAGAAGACCACTGTTCAGATTTTGGCGGTGGTAATCAAGATATTGTAGATGAATCAAATTTTTTTGGTTATGACAGCACATACTATTTTGATTCTACAGGCAAGCAAGAGCGAATATTTAATAGTGTTGTCAAAAGGTACGAGGACTACTACCATAACACGGGAACACGCAGCGTAATTCAAGATGATTTTGGCAAGGCAAAAGGAATTAAGTTTATTCTTCAGGACGGCTATTATTTTTATATGACTGATTTTTTTTCCCGTACAGGCTGGGGCGGTATTCCTGAATGTGCAAAATATGAAATTTATTCACCAGATGACAAATTGATATTTAGTGATTGGTTTAAAACTTGCACCTATTTAACAATTCACCAATTAAAAGAAGGGCTTTATTTAGTAGGAGTCGGTGCCGGTTATCAAGGACATAAATATAGCTATTACGTGTTCTTTGATAAAGAAGAACAAAGCGATATTGAAAAAGATAATGCTGTAATGCCGCAGGTCATACAACCTGGAATATACATTTATAACACGGATAACAACGAGGATAAATTAATAAAAATTGATGAAGATTATATTGACGAAAGTAATAAATCCTTTCTTTGTTGGAATCAATTTTTACGACCAATGAAGAAATACAAGCATTGGTGGGAAAATATTCAGACTTTAGATTAGCCTTAGGGCTTTTTTTATTGGAGGCGTTCACTATGGATTTTCTTTCGCCCGAGTTTTTCAGTACTGTTGGTTTTCCTGCCGCCATTTGCGTTTATACTCTTTTTGGCGTCAATAAAACTATGAAGGAATTAACCATTGCTATTAATCAGTTGACTACCGACATAAATAAACGTGAAATAGAACAGGCTGAACAACTTGAAAAACTTGAAGACGAAGTTAAAGCTTTAAAATTTAAAGTGGAGGCGATTCAAAATGAAAGGCGTTGACGTCAGCACTTTTAACGGTTACGTTGATTGGCAAGCCGTTAAATCTGCAGGGATTGACTTTGCTATTTGCCGCGCCTCTTACGGCAAGAAACATTTTGACGAAACTTTTCAGCGTAATGTTGACGCCGCGCATCGCGCAGGTTTAATTTGCGGCGCGTACCATTACTCATACGCCTTGACGCCCTACGACGCCGCGCAGGAAGCCGAATATTGCAAGTGGCTCATTGACAACAGCGGCTTACTTTTGGAGTTGCCCGTTTTTTTTGATATGGAAGACGGCGACGGCTACAAACTTTATCACGGCTTTAACTTTTCCCGCCGTAACGTTACTGATATTTGCCGCGCTTTTCTGGACAATATGGAGCCGTTGTATTGCGGCGTTTACGCATCCTTCAGCTGGCTTGAAGATTTAATTGATTGGCAAAGTTTGAATTGCCCTATTTGGAACGCACAATATTACCGGCAGGACTTTTTCAAAGGCTATATGTGGCAGTTCACCGACAACTTAATTATCGCCGGTAAGCAGTTCGACGGAAATATTTTGTATTGAAAGGACGGATTTTTATGTTAGGTAGTATTCAGTTTGAAGAACTTAAAGGTTTAACTTCTATGCCGCAAAAGGCGGCGAGCGCGTGGGCTAAGGTTGATGAAATTGTTGGAGCTGATTATAAGCCGTTGCTTTATTGCGGGCGTCAGCTTGTGCGCGGTACTAACCACTTGTTCATCGCCGAGCAAACCATTATGAGCATTACTCAAGAAAAGCGTATCGTTGCCATCGTTATTAACGAGTTTAACGGCAACTTTGAAATCGTACCCGATAAATTCCACGTCATTTTCGGCTGATTCTTTTTTTGCCGCCCGCTGATTTTTTCGGCGGGTTATTTTTTTTGACGCTCGCGCAACAAGTTTTCTTTTTTCGTTATTGCAAATCTTTTATTATATTCCCCTTCCTCAAATAATATGTCAGGGAAAGCGTCATTTGCTGAATCAAACACCGCCGTAACGCGAGTATCTTTTGTTACGTACAAGATTAAGCCTTTATCTTGCTGTCTTTCTAAATGTTTTTCAAAATTTTGCCTGTATATATCATCGGATGAATTGCCGAATAACTCCGAACGCCTATCAATGTAAGAAAGAGTTTTTATATCGGAAACATCTTTAGCACAATAGGAACCGGCACGCAAAATCATCACCCGACCTTTAGCGCGGAATTCATTAATTTTATTTTCGTCATTCCCGCAACCTACAAGAAAAATTAATACACTCATAAAAAATACAACAAATAATTTACGTATCATTTTTTATTCGCCCGCCAAATAATCTGCAACCAAATCGTAAAATGCACTTTCAGGAATAATCTTTAAATCTTGTTTTTGTTCAATCAGTTGTTTTGCCTTCCTTAACTTGCTTGTTTCATAACCATTGAGACCTTGCCGATAATCCATATCACCGACAATCAAAAAATTTGTGGTTTTTGTGACGGTATTTCCACAGTACCCGCCAATATTCGCTACAATTTGCGCCGCCTCCGTACGTGAAAATTCTTCAAGCTTACCTGTAAACACACAATTTTTACCAAAGAAAATATGGCTTGCATCAAAAGTATTTTCGTTGCCGTGTATTTCTTTCAAATTGAAACGCGGGTATTTGGGCGCGGAGATTTTTGATAAATCAATTTTGTTTTCGGCGGCAAAATTTTTCAAACAATGGAACAATTCATTTGTCAGCAGACAATCAGCCGTTGCACGATGCCTTTCAGTTATTTCAATTCCAAAATAACCGCACAATCTGTCTAGACCGTGACCTTGCGATTTTATTTCCGGCAGCAATAAGCGGGCGAGCCGCAATGTGTCAACATAATCATTCGTAAATTGCATATCGAGAGCAACTTTAAAATTATCGTACAGAAAATTTATATCAAAATTTATATTATGACCAACAATTATTTCGCCGCTCAAATATTCCCAAAGTTCCCGCGCAATTTCGCTGAATGTTGGAAAATTTGAGACCATTTCGTTTTTTATCCCTGTAATGCATTCAACGACATATGGAATTGCCGACGGCGGCTTTATTAGACTTTCATAGCGGCTTATTTCCTTGCCTTCACGAAATTTAATGCAACCAATTTCTATAATGCTGTCAAATTGCGCGCTATATCCCGTTGCCTCCAAGTCAACGACTGTATAATTTTCTGGAAACGTCATTAAAGAATTGCCTTTATTCCTGACTATCAAAAGAATCACGCCCCAGACATGCTTATTTCGGTATTTGCAAAAACATTATTATTTTGCATTACTGAAATTTTACCGTGTTCACTTTCATATTTTTCAAGATTCTGTTCAACCCAATAGGCTACTTGTCTAACTACAGAGCGTTGATTTTTATCAGCTAAGATTTTTAATTTTTCATAGCTATCAAGATTAAGCGTCATTTGAAATTTTTTTACTTCCTTTTTATCAGCCACATTGACCACTTCCTTCAGTAAATGTTAGCACGTGTTATTAATTTGCTAGCATTATATAACGCTAAAAAAATAAAATCAATAATCAAGCTTGACAAAATCAACGACTAACTGTAATATTCATATCTATAAGATATTTAAAACATATACTTTAAATATCAAAATATGGAATTTTGGTGTAAGAATGAAAAAAGAAAAAAGCAAAAAACAACTGGGGATTAGAATCCCGCCGGAACTTGAAAGCCGCCTT
>CALDHY010000011.1 GCA_937901445.1 uncultured Selenomonadales bacterium | reverse complement strand
CCACCTCGTACGCTCCAACGTTACCCGGACCCGTGCAAAGCGCGGGCATCTCTTTATATTTAGAATTTCAGATTTCTGCAGACTTATTAAATTTTATAAAAAAAATTACCGCCTCAAAAGGGCGGCTTTTTTATTTTTCGTCAATCCAAAAGAATTGCAATTAACATTAACCAGACCATTCCGCCAATCATAATAGCCGGCGTCAAAGGTACAATTTTATCAATAAAGCGCGAATAGGTTGTTTGTTCCTGCAATTCTTTCAATTCTTTGCTAACGTCTTTTGTACCGCTGTAAAATTCAGATTGAAATTTGTACAGTTGACTTTGTAAATCGCTGCAGACTTTGTAAAATCTTGAGTCGAGCTGATAAAGTTTATCTGTATTATGAGACTGCAATTCTTTCATATCGTGCCGAATACTTTTTACTTCGTCAATCAGAAAATCTAACTTCAGATTTATTTCTTTAATTTCTGTAGTTGTGCAATTTTTTTCAAGTGAAACTTTATCTTCCATTAAAACCGCCTCCAATCTTCAGTAAAGCTGTCAGTGAATTGACAATTCCGAAAACCGCGTAGGTTGCAAATATCGCCGTCAGCAACCCTTCAATATTTCGAGTCATTATTAATATCGCCGCAAACATTACAGCCGCAAATATTTTCGCTGTAGGATAAATTTTTTCTGCGCCGTCGCCCTTAAAATTTGGGTAATGTACGTGGCTAACCATTAAATAGCCGATGATTATTATTGTTATTGGATAGATTAAGCCGTAAATTTCAGGGTGTATTTGTAATTTTTCAAAAAGCATTGTTGTTGTTGCAACGATACAGCCGCCCGCCGGTATTGCAAGCCCCATAAAGTAGCCGTGTACTTTGCCCGTGCTTACATTGAAACGCGCCAATCGCCACATTCCGCACAGCGCAAAAATTATCGCCGCCGCTTGCCCTATTGTTCCTTCATTGTGCAAACTGTAACTGAACGCCAAAAACGCCGGAGCTATTCCAAAACTGCCTAAGTCGCAAAGTGAATCCATTTCCTTGCCAAATTCGCTTGAGACACCCAACGCGCGCGCTACTCGCCCGTCAAGCCCGTCCGCTATTAACGCCGCCAATATATATAGCCCGCTGCAATAATAATTTCCTTCGTACGTCGATAATAGCGATAACATTCCAAAAAATAAATTCAACGCCGTTATAGTATTCGGTATCATTGCTTTCAATGCAAAATCTCCCTTCGGTCGATTTTTAGGGGCTAATCCCTAGTCCTTATCCCCTAACCCCTAATCACGCCTATTATAGTTTCGCCGCCGCGTACTTTTTCGCCCTTTTTAACTTTGACTTCAACATTTTCCGGTACAACAATTTCTGTACAGCTGCCAAAACGTATCAGCCCGTACAATTCGCCTTTTTCCAGTTTATCGTCCAATGTTACCCAACTTACAATTCGGCGCGCCAAAATTCCTGCAATTTGCGTAACTGTTACGCGCATTTTTCCGTTATCAAGCCCTATCAAGTGTCGTTCATTTTCAAAGCCGACAGAATCTTTGTACGCCGGTCTGAAACGCCCGCAAATATATTTTTGAACTTTTATTTCGCCGGCTATTGGGGCGCGATTTACGTGTACATCAAACACTGAAAGAAAGATTATTACTTTATTGCAAGGCGCGTGTATAAATTCATCATCTTCAAGGTGTACTATATCTTGTACCGTGCCGTCTGCCGGCGATACTATTAAATTTTCATCGGCAGGGATTTTTCTTTCAGGGTTTCTGAAAAAGTACAAGCAGTAACACGCCAGCACGCCCGGCAAAATTGCCGCGTACGGATTTATTAATATTCCGGCTATCAAGGCGATTATCAGCGCAGTTCCGGCGAAATAGTAGCCTTCTCGAATGATTGACAAATTTTACACTCTCCATTTATTTTGATTTAACAACGTTATAAACGAATTTTGGCAAAGCAACAAGCCGCCCTGCGCGAGATGGTTGCAATAACGCGCGGAAAAGCCATTCTAATTTTGCGCGTTGCATCCAGCGCGGCGCGCGTTTAACTTTCCCCGCCAATACGTCAAACGTACCGCCAACGCCTATACTTACAGGAACGTTTAACTTTGACAGATTATTAAAAATCCATTTTTCTTGCTTGGGAACGCCTAAGCCTACAAGTAAAATTTCTGCGCCGGAGTTATTTATATCTGAAATTATTTTTGGCTCATCTTCAACTGAAAAAAAACCGTTGCGCGTGCCGGCGATTTTTGCATTATACTTTTTTTGTGAATTTTCGGCGGCAATTTCTGCCACGCCGGGAGCCGCGCCGAAAAAGTAAAATTTATAGCCCTTTGAAAATAAATTGGTTACCAAATCGACGCCTGCAACTCTTTCCGGCATATCGTAACCTAAATGACGCGCCGCCCAAACTGTTCCCGCGCCGTCCGGCGTAACCATTGCCGCTGAATTTAAAATTTTTTTTAGTTCAATATCTGAATTGGCAAGCATTAACATTTCGGCGTTTGCAGTGGCAACAAGCGACGGCTTTTTATTTAAAATAATTTCAGCAACTTTAGCTACAGCGTCATTCATTGTCAGGCAGTCAACGTTGACGCCCAAAATTTCAGCCTTCATTCTACAGTTACCGACTTTGCAAGGTTGCGCGGCTTGTCAACATCACAACCGCGAGTTATCGCCGCGTAGTAAGCCAAAAGTTGCAAAGGTACGACTGTTAAAAGCGGGATTAAAAGTTCATCAGTATCAGGTACAAAAATAACGTGATCAGTATAATTTGAAAGTTGGTCGTTGCCCTGCGCGGCAATGGCAATAACAACAGCATCACGGGCTTTAACTTCCTTGATATTTGAAAGGGTTTTATCGTATACAGATTTTTGAGTGGCAAGGGCGATAACAGGCACGCCTTCAACGATTAAAGCAAGCGTACCGTGTTTAAGTTCACCGGCGGCGTAAGCTTCAGCGTGAATGTAGGAAATTTCCTTAAGTTTGAGTGCGCCTTCCAATGCAACGCAATAATCAAGACTGCGCCCAATGTAAAAAACGTCGTCATTAAAGCCGTAAATCTGCGCGAAAGTTTTTATTGGTTCAACGTCAGAAAGAGTTTCAGAAATTTGAGCGGGGATTTTTTTGAGCAATTTAATAAGGCGTTCAATTTCAGCTTGTGGAATAGAATTTGAAAGTTGCGCCATATAAAGTGCAAGCATAAACATTAAAATTAATTGCGTTGTATAAGCCTTAGTGGAGGCAACGGCAATTTCGGGACCTGCGTTTGTCAAAATTACAAATTCAGCTTCACGGGCGATACTGGAGCCGACAACATTTGTAACGGCTAAAGTTTTTGCGCCAAGTCTTTTAGATTCTTTGAGTGCGGCGAGTGTATCTGAAGTTTCGCCGGATTGACTAACCACGATAACTAAAGTATTTTCGTCAACTATTGGCGCGCGGTAACGAAATTCACTAGCCAAATCGACTTCGACAAGTTTTCTTACGAGTTTTTCAATGTAGAATTTACCGACTAAGCCCGCGTGGTAAGCAGTGCCGCAAGCAACGATATAAATTTTGTTGATATTGTTAAGAAAATCTGCGCTCCAGTTTAATTCGTTGAAAGTAACTTTGCCGTTGAGGTGCGGCGAAATTGTATTACGGACGGCTTTAGGTTGTTCGTGAATTTCTTTCAACATAAAATGTTCATAGCCGCCCTTTTCAGCCGCTTCTGCATTCCAGCTGACGTGGAAAATTTTTTTAGTTATAGGTGTGCCCTGCCTGTTGATAAATTGAATTTTATCTTTTTGGACAACAGCTATATCGCCGTCGTTTAGAATGTAGGTATTTCTGGTGTATGAAATAATGGCGGGAATATCAGAGGCAATAAAATTTTCGCCGTCTTTACCAATACCAATAATCAGCGGGTTATCCTGTTTTGCGGCAATTAAAGTATCGGGATGGAATTTTGACATAAATAAAAGAGAATAAGAGCCTTCGATTTTAGCGAGTACATTTCTTACTGCCAAAACAAAATCGCCGTGATAATTTTCTTCGATTAAGTGAGCAACAACTTCAGTATCAGTTTCAGAAATAAATTTATGCCCGCGCTTGATTAAATCTTGTTTAAGTGTCAAATAATTTTCGATAATACCGTTATGCACGACAAAGAAATTACCGTTACAATCTGAATGAGGGTGCGCGTTTAAGTCTGAAGGTCTGCCGTGAGTTGCCCAGCGCGTATGCCCAATTCCAACATTACCGGCGGGCAAATTATTTTTCAATTTTTGTTTGAGTGAATCGAGTCTGCCGACCGCCTTTTCTACAAAAATATTATCGCCGCCGCAATTTACGGCAACGCCCGCGCTGTCATATCCTCTATATTCAAGTTTTGTTAATCCGTCCAATAAAAAATCAATGGCGCGTTTGCCGCCAATGTAGCCAACTATTCCGCACATATTTTTTCCTCCGAATATCTGTGAAATTTTCGTGAATCACTTTCAAAATTATATATCAATGTGGCGTTATCGTCAATTTTAAAAATTCTCGCGCAGATTTTACGCCGTCAACAGCTGAACTCATAATACCGCCCGCGTAGCCTGCGCCTTCACCAACAGGATAAATTCCGGCGTGGCTGATTGACTGAAAATTTTCTTTGTCGCGCAGTATTCGACAGGGCGCGCTTGTTCGAGTTTCAACGCCCGTAATTGGAACATTCGGCGCGGCGAAATTTTTTATTTTATCGTTCCAAAAAATCAGCGCGTTTTTTAAAGTTTTGGCAACTTCAGCCGGTAAACATTTATTCAAGTCAGAAATTTTGTAGCCGAGCGGGTAAGTTGGATTAACTAAAAAGTTTTGACAATCTGCGCGACCGTTCAAAAAATCGCCGACACTTTGTACAGGCGCAGAAAAATTTTTGCCGCCGAGTTCAAACGCCAATTTTTCAAAGTGCCGCTGAAAACGAACGCCGCTTAAAATATCTCCGCCGAAATTTTTAAAGTCAGCTTTATCAACCGTGACAAGTAACGCACTGTTTGCAACACCGGAATTTCTTGCAAAGTTGCTCATTCCATTTGTAACGACTTGAAAATTTTCTGAAGTTGCCGCCACAACCTGCCCGCCCGGACACATACAAAAACTATACGCGCCGCGCCCGCTTGAATCTTTGTACGTCAAAAAATAATCTGCAACGGGTAATTTTAAATTTTGAAAATCTGCGCCGTATTGTGCGCGGTTAATAAATTCTTGCGGGTGTTCAATTCGCACTCCGACTGCAAACGCTTTACTTTCCATTGCTACGCCGTGACGATTTAACATTTCATAAGTATCTCGCGCAGAATGACCAACGCCTAAAAAAATTGCGTCAACTGAAAATCTTTCCGCGCCGTTGACAATCGCCGCCGTAACCTTGCCGCTTGAAAATTCTAAATCTGTAACTTGCGAATTGAAATAAATCTTGCCGCCCAAATTTAAAATTTCTTGCCGAATATTTTTTACAACTTTGCGCAGGTTATCAGTGCCAATGTGCGGCTTGTGCAAATATAAAATTTCAGCAGGCGCACCCGCCTCTACAAAAGTTTCAAGTACAAAATCTGTAAGCGAATCGTTGAGGCGCGTTGTCAATTTGCCGTCTGAAAAAGTACCCGCGCCGCCTTCGCCGAATTGTACGTTTGAATTTTCGTCAAGTTCACCGGTATTGAAAAATTTTTTAACTGCCGCCGTCCGTGAATCAACATCGCCGCCGCGTTCAAAAATAATTGGCTCTAAACCTGCGCGAGCCAACGTCAAGGCGGCAAACATTCCGGCAGGTCCGAAGCCGATAACTGCAGGGCGAATATTTTTTAAAGTGCGTGGCAATTTGACGCGCTCAATAATTTTTTTGGCAAGAACTTTTTCAATATTTTTATCTCGACTGAAATTAATTTTGGCGTCAACTTCAACTTCGACAATGTAATTAAATTTAATCCCCGCGCCACGATAACGCCGCGCGTCTATTGCTTGACGAATAATTTTCAGTGTACGAATTTTTTTCACGTCAACTTTTAAATACGCCGCCGCAATTTCAGTTAAGTTTCTTTCGTCATTTAATTCAACGTCCAGATTTTTTATTTTGATTTTCAAAAAATTTTACTCCTTAAAATTGCAAGTAACATCGACTTCATCAACATCAGCAGTTACGCCGTCCGGCAATTCCAATTTCAACTTGCCGGTAAAAGTTTTGGCGTTGACTTGAAAATTTAGCGGCTCGGTTTTTATTGATTCAATCGAACTTAAAATTTCTTCCCTGCCGACAAGTTCAACTGTTTGAGGCGTTATGACAACTTCAGAAATTTCCCGCCCTTCCGGCACTGTAATATTTGCAGAAATCGGCACAGTTTTTTTCTTAAGTTCGTTTTCAATGTGTACAGTTACTGTAATGACTGAAGGCGCAACACGCACGCCGTGAACTTCGCGCCCGTCGCCGTCAATCGCCGTAAGCGGTACAAGAATATCAAAAGTCTCGCTGTTGTTATTCAAGCCAATATATCCCATTACGCGCTTAACATTTAAAACGGCGGTTTTTGGTCCGAGCAAAGTCAAATAGGTTGACGATTTTTCAAGGGCACTGACTACAGAATTTTCAGCCGGTGCGCCGGTTATAATGACATCTGCCGCCATTTGCTTTTCAATGAACGGATCCAGTTGTACGTGAATTGTTGTCGGCGAAATACTGTCAAGTTCAAATCCTTTTGGGAAAGTTGCCTCAATAGGTATTTCATATTCGCCTTCAGCAGAATAATTTTGTAAATTGGCAAACGCACGAATATTATTGACGCCGTAATCTATGAAGTAGGAGCGCGGCGCACTCAATTTAACGTTGACAGTTTGTTCTCTGAAAACCGCCTTGAAATTTTGCGGAATATTAGCCATTGTAAGCGGCACATCGTAAGAGCCATTAATTGTCGGATTTTGTGTATCCATAACAAAAAACCATAACGCTATTGCCGAAAGTAACGCTACGATTTTTTGAATTTTATTTCTTTGAAAGGCTTGTTTAATCTGTTCCAGCATCGTGCTTTCTCCATTTCGTGAAAAAATCGCCGATAGAATTTTTTTGCGGGTGTACAAATGCGGGGCGAATCATTTTGGCTAACTTTTCGCCGTCCAAATGGCGCGTCAATTTTCCGTTTTCTGCAATGGAAATAGTCCCTGTTTCTTCACTTACAACCAAAACTAATGCATCGCACTGCTCGGAAATTCCGATAGCCGCTCTGTGCCGCGTCCCCAATTCTTTTGAAAGTCCTGTCTTTTCGGTTAAAGGCAAAAGACAACCCGCCGCGTAAATTCTTTTGCCGCGAATAATTGCCGCGCCGTCGTGCAGTGGCGTATTGACAAAAAATATATTTCCTACCAATTCTGCCGTTATCATTGCGTCAAGTTTAATTCCTGTATCGCTTACGTCATTTAAGCCCATTTTTCTTTCAATGACCATAAGTGCGCCGGTTTTCGTGGCTGAAAGAGCTTTTGAGGCTTTTACCAATTCGTCAACAACTTTGTTTGCCTCTGCCACGTCCATTGATGTTCTTTCTGCGAATAAAAATTTTCCTTGCCCCAAACGCTCCAAAGTGCGCCGCAATTCCGGCTGAAAAACTATTGGGAATAAAATAAAAGTCCACGTCATAAATCTTTCAAATATCCACGAAAGTAAATTTAGTTGAAAGACGTTGCAGAAAAAATTTATCATGAATAAAACCAAAATTCCCTTAACGAGCGTAATTGCGCGCGTGCCCTCAATCATTGCGTAAAGTTTATAAAATATAATTGCAACCAATAAAATTTCCAAAATGTCAGCCGGTCTGATTGTTGACGCAAGCCCGAACATTTTTGCCGGAAAAACCATGTCAGTCGTCATAGGCAGCCCTCCTTTGCACTTAGTTTAATATATTTTTTTATTTTGGCAAGTAGAAATTTTTCAGTAAAAAAAACGCGCGGGCGTCGCGCAGATTTATTTTCAAATATTATTTCCGTCAAAATTCGGTACAAATTTTTCGTCGGCAGTTTTGCCAATTTGAATGAAACAATTTTTTATTCCAATGTCAAGCGCGTAATTTACAACAGAATCGTATTCAAAAGTTGTAAGGCGGCGGTTAATCTTTTTAAATTCGGCGGCGCGGAAAAGCGGCGTGTACTGATTCATCAAGCTGATAAAAATTTTATCGCCGAAAGTTTTATAAAGCCAATCCAAAATTTTCATACTGTCGCGGCGAAAATTCGGCAAGATTAAATGACGAACGATAACCCCGCGCGTCATATTTCCGGCGGCGTCAAACTTACATTCGCCAACAAGTTCAAACATTTTTTTAATTGCGGCGGTTGCAACTTCAAAATAATTTGGCGCGTTTGAAAAAGTTTTGGCGGCGTCATTATCAAAATATTTTAAGTCAGGAAGAAAAATATCGACGCGATTTTTTAACAAGTCAAGCGTCGATATTTCTTCATAGGCATTTGTATTGTAGACAACGGGAATTTTTAAGCGGCGGGTTTTTGCAGCGTCGAGCGCAACGCAAATTTGCGGAACGTAATGAGTAGGCGTCACGAGTTCAATATTTGTTGCGCCGCGCGTTTGTTGTTCAAGAAAAATATCTGTCAGCCGTTCGAGGGAAATTTCTTTGCCGAAATTTTCACTGCTGATTTTAAAATTTTGGCAGTAAACACATTTCAAGTTGCAATGAGAAAAGAAAATTGTACCCGCGCCATTTTTCCCGGTTAAACAAGGCTCCTCCCATTTGTGCAAGCTGACAAGTGCAACACGAACTTTTCCGGTTGCCCCGCAGAAACCAATTTTTTTATTGCGATTAACGCCGCAGTTTCTCGGGCAAAGTTTACAATCTTTCAATAAGTCCAAAATCATATTGCACATAATTTTTCAATGGTCTTTAATCATCCCTCTAAAATTGCGTCGAATACCGCTCATGCGGTTTTCTCTTTCAAATTCTTTTTCAGCCATTTTGTCGAGGCGTTCAATCGTGGACAAGTTTTTATCTTCCTTGATTCTGATTTGCATAGCTTCAGCGGCTTTACGGGTTTGATCTCTAAGCCGACTTAAGCAGTCCATACAATAAGTGCCGCTGGTGATTGGGCGTCCGCAACTCATACAAGGATAGGTTGCATTTTCTTCGCGCTTTACTGCTGAATTTGAGAAAATTCCATCCTGCATCATTCGCTTCATCATTTTTTCGGTTGCGCCTGTTGCTTCCATAACTTCTTTCACGGAGCTGCCGGGATTGTCTCTTATATATTTGACAACTTGTTCTTCAAAGTCTTTTTCTGCTTGGATACAATCTTTACAAACTCTTTCGCCGTGCATAGAAGCAAAAATTTTCCCGCACTTGGTGCAATTTCTGATTTTTGGTATACTAATTAAAGCCACACTAATCACCTCATTAATGTTGACGGCAAAAAATAAAATCCCGCCAACTTAAAATTTTACTCCTTTTCGATTAATTTTTTTAAGTTTAACAAATTTATTATTTTACGTCAACAAAATATTATGACTATTTTAAAATTTTCGGCGTTACAAAGAAATTCTTGCAATATAAAATTTAATGTGATAAACTTAACGCCTAAAAAAGACCGTCGGCGCGGTTTGTCGAAACTCCGACGCAGACTTTGCCGCCGGATAAAAAATTACAGGAGGATTTTTTAATGTTAAACAAAGAAGCCAAAGAAGAAATTGTAAAAAAATACGGTACGCACGAAGGCGACACCGGCTCACCGGAAGTTCAAATTGCACTTTTGACAGCGCGCATTTCCTACCTTACCGAACACCTCAAGGAACATAAAAAGGATCATCATTCCCGTCGCGGCTTGTTGAAAATGGTCGGGCAACGCCGCCGCCTTTTGAGCTATCTCAGCAAGAAAAATATTACTCGTTATCGTGAAATTATCGCACAGTTGAATTTGCGTAAATAAGGGCTAAGGGATAAGGATTAAGGACTAAGGAAAAAATTTCCGTAAAATTTTAATATGACACGGCTAAATTTTTAGCAAACATAAAAAAATTTTCTAAATTAAAAATTTTTGAAAACAAAAGAGGGCGGACTTAACGGTTCGCCTAATTTTGTATTAAAGGCAATTTAAATTTTTGACGATATATTTTTTAGGAAATAAAAAATTACAGGGAAGTTTTTGCACTTTTTAGGAGGCGTTTTTATTATGATGAGGTCTTTGTGGTCTGCGGCTTCGGGTATGATGGCGCAGCAAAAAAACTTGGACGTAGTTTCGCACAACTTGGCAAATGTCAATACTTACGGCAATAAAAAAGTTCGTGCCGAATTTCAAGATTTAATTTATCAAACACTGCGCGACGCGGGCGGTACTTCCGGCGAAGGTACACAATATCCGCAGGGTTTGCAAATTGGTTTAGGCGTTCGAGTTTCCGCAACCAACAGAATTTTTACTCAAGGTCCTTTGCAAACTACCGATAATCCTACGGACGTTGGAATACAGGGCGAGGGTTTTTTCCAAGTGCAACTTCCCGACGGTACAACGGCTTATACTCGTGACGGCTCTTTCAAGCTTGATTCTAACCGCCGCCTTGTTACAAGCGATGGTTTTTTACTTGTTCCGAATATTACGCTTGAAGAATCTGCAACGGTTGACAGCTTGGTAATAAGCAGTGACGGCGTTGTTTCAGATACGCCTTCCGGCGGTGAACAAACTGAAATTGGCAATATTACGCTTGTACGCTTTACAAATCCTGCCGGTCTTTACGCTTACGGCAAAAATTTATATTTATCAACTGCTGCCAGCGGCGATGCAATAGAGGGCAGTCCGGGCGCAGACGGTATGGGCGTTCTTACTCAAAATACTTTGGAAATGTCCGGTGTACAGATTGTTGAAGAAATGGTTAATATGATTATTTCTCAACGTGCGTATGAATCAAATTCTAAAGCTATTACAACTTCCGACTCAATGTTGGAAATTGCCAACGGCTTGAAGCGTTAATGCTTTAATAAAATGAAAAACTTTATTTTTATCGCGGCTGTAATTTTCTTTATGAATTTTGCGCCGCGTGTTTTCGCTAATCAGTTTGTTCCCGGCGGGCAATTTGAGGCAATGGCAGTTGAAGAAATTGAAAGAATTTTGGACGAACAGGGCGAAACTCGACGCCACGAAATTACCTTACTTCGCCCGCTTGCAGATGTTTCTCTTCCAAACGGCGTTATCGATGTAAAAGTTTCCGTACCTTCAGGCACTGTAAATTATATTGGCGTAACGCCCGTAAGAGCAAGAATTTCTATTGGCGGCAGAATGTACCGTGATATTAATTTTGTCGTTTCTGTAAAAATTTTTGATTTTGTGGTTGTTGCCAATCACGATTTAAAAATTGAAGTTCCCGTTACAGAATCAGATTTACGCCTTGTTGAAATCCCTGTTGACGGGCGCGACGGTTATGTCAAAGATATTCAAGAAATTAAAGGGCTTGTTCCTCAAAGAGTTATTCGCGCAGGCTCCCCTGTCAGTATGAGTTATTTTTCGCAGCCTATGGTTATCAAAAATGGTAATCCTGTAAAAATAATTGTGCATTACAAGGGAATTGAGGCAACGGCGCAAGGAGTTGCGATGGCGCGCGGGCGAATTGGTGAAGTTATCAAAGTTAAAAATGAATCTTCACAAAAAATTATTTCTGCGCGAGTTATTGATTCAAATACAGTGGAGGTGATTATGTGATATGTTGAAAAAATTTTTGACGGCAATTTTGACGGCTACATTTTTACTTTCTGTTACAACGGGCGCAACCGTTGAGGCGCGTTCACTTTGGCAAGACAGCCAATGGGGAATGTTTGCAGATAAAAAAGCCCGTGACGTCGGCGATATTTTAACGATTGTTATAAGTGAATCGACAACTCAAACTGCCACAAAATCTCGCTCAAATTCTAAATCCGGAAATACAACCTTAAACGCCGGTACGGGAATTTTTCATTTTCTGGCGGCGGCAAGTGCAGGCGGCTCCGACTCTTTCACTGCTAACGGCAGCGCAAGCGATACAAACAGTTTCAGCGGACAAATTACGGTTACTGTTGTTGAAGTTTTGCCCAATGACAATATGGTTATTGAAGGTACACAATCCATTTGGCAAAATCGCGACGAACATAAAATTACTTTGCGCGGGATTATTCGCCGCGCTGATGTTACGGCAAATAACACCGTCCCTTCATACAAAGTTGCTGACGCTACTTTAAAATTCGACGGCAAAGGTCCTTTGAATGCAAAACAACGGCAAGGTATTTTGACTCAAATTTTCAACTTCCTTTTCTAAAATTATGATTGACGAACAAGATTTTTTATTGCCAAATACGCTTAGCGCGATGGCAAAAACCTTTTACGTAAAATCTCCAAAATCCTTAAAACAGGAAAATTGGTATCTTAAACCGGGGTCAATGGTTACAGGAGTAAAAGTCATTGCACAAGGTGAAAAAATCCGAGACGTACAGTATCTTATTGAAAAATATCCTCTGCCTAACGGTGAATTGACAAAAGCTACAGATTGGTACAAAGTTAGAGGTACAGCTGTTATTACTGACGGAAAAATTGAAAAAATCAAGGAAATTCATTGGTATCAGTGCGAAAATATCGGCAAAGTTGAATACAAAGTCAAAACGTGGGGTGATGATAATGTTACTTGAATATGTTGGCGAACGTGTAGTAGATTTAATTCCAAATAGCATTTACGAGGCAAAAAAAATTCACGATACGTTGGGTGATGGTTATGCAATTTATGACGAAGGCGAGGATTGGTATCGTTACAGTGTAAAATTTGTCGAAGAAAATTTTCGTGAAGTTGAAGAAAATACAGAAAACACCCGGCAAGCCGTTTAAAAAGTATACCTTTTGAAAATTTAATGGTTGTAAAATTTTACTCAAAAATATTTGGGATGGTTTTTGCTATGAAAAAACTATTTACACTTTTTACATTGATTCTTTGCATCGCGTTTGCAAGTACAACGGTTTTTGCCGAATCCGCGCCTACAAGAATCAAAGATATTGCAAAAATTCAAGGCGTCCGCGATAACCAACTCATTGGTTACGGCTTGGTTGTCGGTTTACAAGGTACGGGCGATTCTGATAAAATAACGCCAATGATAACTACAACCGCTTCAATGCTTCGTACTTTCGGCGTAAGTGCAGATACCAGCGGTATAAAGTACAAAAATATCGCTGTAGTTATGGTTACCGCCACTTTACCGCCTTTCATTCGTGAAGGAGATACTATTGATATTACAGTTAGTTCAATGGGCGATGCTTCAAGTATTCAAGGCGGCACTCTCTTACAAACGCCGCTTCGCGCAGGCAACGGTGAAGTTTACGCAGTTGCACAAGGTCCCGTTTCAACCGGCGGATTTACAGCAGGAAGTGGCGGCGGAGCTTCCGCGCAAAAAAATTTTCCGACTGTCGGCACAACCCCCAACGGCGCAATAGTTGAACGCACTGTTGAAGATGATTTGGGCGAAAACGGCACTCTTTCCCTTAGCCTTGCAAGCGCAGATTTTACCACTGCGTCAAGAATCACTAAAGCAATTAATGCCGCTTACGGTAATATTGCGCACGCTACAAATCCAAGCAGAATCGATATTAACATACCGAATAACTACCGCTCCAATGTTGTTGAGTTCGTTTCAACGATTGAAGAATTATCCGTAACTCCTGACACTGTTGCTAAAATCGTTTTCAATGAACGTACCGGAACTATCGTAATGGGCGGCAATGTTACTGTTGACGAATGCGCAATTACTCAAGGCGGACTTTCAATCAGCGTTACACGCGACAAAACTGTTTCTCAACCCGCGCCTTTCTCCTACGGTACAACGATCGTTACAAGAACTGAAGATGTTGACGTTGAAGAGCAAAGGTCTAATTCAATCGTAATTCCTGCAACTACAAGCATTAATGATATTGTAGGCGCGTTAAATGCTGTCGGTGCCACGCCGCGCGATTGCATTTCTATCTTGCAAGCTATGAAGGCTGCGGGCGCAATTCACGCCGTCTTGGAAATTATCTGATAAAAGGTGGCGATATTCATTAATTTTAATGTTGAATTTTATAAAACCGCAGATGGCAAATCCCCTGCTGAAGAATTTATTAATTCTCAAGATTCAAAAATGCGTAATAAAATTGTACGTAATTTGACAATACTGGAAAATCAAGGAAATGCATTGCGTAAGCCACTTTCGGAGCATTTGCAAGACGGAATATTTCAGCTTAGGACGCAATTAGGAAACGATATTTCTCGCGTTTTGTATTTTTTCTATGACGGACAAAATATAATTCTGACAAACGGCTTTATAAAAAAGACACCGGCAACACCGCCCGGCGAAATTGAAAAAGCTAAAAAATATCGTGATGATTACTTTGAAAGGAGAAATAAAAATGAAATTGAAAACGCTTAAAGAATTTATAGCGGAGCAAATGCAAGACCCCGAATTTAAAAAACTTTGGGATGAATCTGAAGAAGAATACCAACAAGAATTGGCAAGACTTAAAGCAGAAATTGAAGCAGATGAAAAAGCCGGAATTGTACACCATCCGACCTATGAAGAAGCTATTGCTTGGATGAAAAATTATGAAGTTGCCAACGCTTGAAAAAATTTTCTAATCAAATTTTAATAAATAAGTATTAAAATCCGGAAGGAGCAAATGAAATGCAAATTGACGGCTCCACTTTAATGCCAAGTATGAATCCTACCAACACAATGCAAAAAGGTTCAAAACTTATCAGCGAGGAATTGAAATTTCAAAATGAATTGAACGCCGCAAGTGAACGCCTCAAAAAAGCAACCAAAACAGGCGTTATGACTGAAGAAGATATTGCTCAACGCAATCAAGATATTAAAGACGCAAGCGTACAACTTGAGGCGATTTTTTTAAAAATGATGTATACCGAAATGTGGAAAACCGTACCAAAAGATGAACTTTTCGGCGACGATAACGCAATGGATATTTGGCGTGATATGTATCACGAAGAATTAACTAAAGACATGGCAATGAACGGCGGTATAGGTTTACAAGACTACATTTACCAACAACTCACTCAAGGCACAAAATAATTTTTTATTGAAAACGCCGCCTCTCCTTCCCCTGTTAAAAAATATAGCGGAGGGCGGCGTTGCGTTTTTTTAGGGCAAAAAGGGCGGGTTTTTATGGCAACTCAACTTGAAGTTATTAAAACTTTTATGGACGTGTTGAATAAGCACGGCTACGCCGGCGATAATTCCGCCGAAATTATAAAACAAGCATTGGACGAAACAATTCGTACCTGTTCGCAGTACAGCGGAATTGAAGACGCCATTTCAGAATTTATTGCGACGTGCGAAAGTGCAACCGACGATACAGCGGCGGCAAAACTTTTATCAATTTGCGGAATTAATTTAGCTAATACTGACACGGGCGCAATTACCGGCGCGGACGCGGGCGGCTCTACCGTAAAAACCGCTGATTCTGTTGTTCCTGAAGATACAAATGCAACTTTCAGCAGTGGCGACTTGTCGACTGATTCTGACGGCTATTTATATTTCACTGTCAAAGGTTTAACCGTGCGAATTATCGGAACGCGCACAATAACCGGCAAAGATGCAAATGGCAATAATACCTACAGCGTTACAGACATTAAAAATTACAGCAGCTTTGCAGATTATCAGCAAGTCATAATTGCCGGGCTTTACAAATGGTGGGTTGAACAAAGTCTTATACTCAATGAAAATTCCTACAATATCGACTTTGAAACTGAAGGCGCAACCGTTAATCAGATTGACGTTTATTTTGAGGCGGGCGAAGGTAACACGCTTGCTTATGTTTCAAACAGTTCAAGCGGCGGCGAAACAACTCACCTTGATTTAGTCATTAACAACAATTATTACAGCGATATTACAGAAACTGACGATTATAACGGCGAAGGTACAGTTACAAATGACGGCGCGGGTTATCTTGACAGAACTTTAGCTCACGAATTTACCCACGCGATTATGGGCGCAAATATCAGCTACTTTGCCGCGTTGCCAATGTTTATCAAGGAAGGTATGGCTGAACTTACGCACGGTATAGACGACCAACGCCCCGCGCGTATGAAAGAATTAATTCAAAAAACTTTAGATGCCAATACCGACTGGTTGTCTAAATTTATTAATTTGTCCGTTGTTTCCAGTGATGACATTACAGACAGTGTTTTATCTTTGGACGAAATGAAAGAAAGCGGCTTATTTTCGCAAGGCAATATGTCTGATGATGACTACGATAAGTATTTAAAAAATATACGCGGAAATTATCCCTACGCGGCGGGTTATATGTTCTTGCGCTGGCTTGCCAAAACTGCCTCCGAAAGTTCAGATATACCGCTTGGCTCAATTACTGCCGCCGTTAATCTTAATGCAACCTCAAGCGGCGATTATTATGTTGCTCGTGAATCAGGCACTCAAACTGCAAGTACAACTCAAACTGCCGTTAAAGTTGGTAATGCTGCTGATTCAACCTACACTGCAAGCGACACTGTCAAACAAAATATCACTTACGGCGGCGGCGCGTGGAATATTGAAAATATAGGCAGTCATTTTACTGTTCAATCTGCCGCCGGTAATACCAATAACGCCACAATTTCCGGCTCCGGCTACGATATTTCAATTAAAGCGGGCACGGGCGCAGATTCAATTCAAGTTATCGGGAAAAATAATTCTATCGACGCGGGCGACGGCAACAATACAATTTACGGCGGCGGCGTCAACAATACTAACAGCAAAATTATTTCCGGCAGCGGTAATGACAGTATAGAATTTTTCGGCGATAACGTCACAATGTCTACCGGCGGCGGCAAAGATTCAATAATTTTTGATCATCTTTACAACAACAACAATATTGACACCGGCGACGGCGATGATTACGTTACAATTTACGGCGAAAATCATACAATCAACTCCGGCGCAGATAACGATTCTATTTACCTTAGCAATATCAGAATCAGTTACAAAAATTCAAGCGGCGAAGTTGTAAGCGTCAAAACTCATACTGCAGATTACAATGAAGTTGACGCAGGTGCAGGCAACGATACTGTAACTATCAGAGGCGGCTACAATTCTGTTGAAGGCGGCGCAGGCGCAGATACTTTCCAAATTTACGGTACAAACAATTCTGTTTCCGGCGGCGCAGGCGCAGATACTTTCATTGTTCGTAAAGCGTCTGATGAAGACAGCACAACTTTGCACATTGCAGATTTTTCTGTGGCTGAAGATATACTTCAAGTTTATTATCGTGAAAATGTAACTAATGTGGTTTATTCTGACGATAATAAATCTTTGTCATTTGGCGATACTCTTTACATTTACTTTGATAATCTTGTTTCCAATATCAGCGAATTTTACAATGCAAACATTTACATTCAAGCTGCAGAGGGTGCGTCAAGTTTCACAACTCAAAAGCTTTATCAATGGCTCGGCGTTACAGATATTGCAACTTTCAGCTGGACAAGCGGCACATATTATTTTGAAATTGGTGCAGATGATTCCGGTTTTTCTATTGAAAACGGCGCAGCTTGCGTAACCACTCCTGCAACCGGCACGCGCTACGCTAAACTTGAATACAACTCAACCGCCAAAACTTTAAATTTGAACGTCGGCACTTTTGACGGCGAATTTTTCGCGCAGGACAATTCTTACACCGGCACAATTTTTGTAACTGTCGGTTCTCAAATTTCTTTTGAAAAAGAATCCGGCGCAAATTATAACGTCAACTTCAAAAGAGTTTATTACAATTCAACTTTTTCCAATCTCGGTGCAAATGACGTTATTAACACTGTTACTTTTACGGTTTCAGATCCTTCTTCTGCATATCAAAATATTTTTATTAACGGTAAAAATTATACATACGATATAACTACAGGGAGTGTTATTTATGGAGGGGAAAATAATTCAAGCCACATTTATTCGGGAAATTTCGTGGTTACAGAAAATGTTGTGTTGAGCGACGGCTCGAAAATTTCGTATACTGCCGGCGATTCTCCCGCAAATGACGGCGTCATTATTTCTGTTAGTGAAGGCAATTTAACCGCACTTACAGATTTTGATGTTGGTGAATCCGTTACCATCGCCGGAGTTACTTATACAAGGACGAACGAAACAATTATTCGCAGCAACAATGACGGCAACGCCTCTTACACGGGCGAACTTAGCAACAATCTTATCGAAAACATCAACAACACGGACGGTTGGGAGGTTTTATCTATGGGAATTTGGAGATATGATAACATCTTAAATATTTTAAGTTATTATGATAGCCCTGCTTATACCTATAATGATAGTGGACAAATTAACGGTATATCATCAGCAGTCACATTTACAATCAGCGGTTTAATTTTGCAGAACAGCAACGGCGATGAACTTACTATTTCAGATTATGAAACAGACGATATTTCAGCTTACGGCGTTTCAATCAGTGGTACTATAGTAACAATCGAGGATTCTGCAATTCCGGATGATGACAGTGAAATTGAAATTAACGGTACGGAAGATAATCCCGTAGTAGAATATAATTTTAATTTTGAAAGTGCGGCAGCAGATGAAGATGAGGGAACAGACGCTATAAACGCAAATATCGTTGTCAACAGTCAAGGAACTACTATTACTTGCGGCAGCGGCGATGATTCAATTACAGTTGCAGACGGAGCAAACGATGTTGTCATTAGTGCAGGCGCGGGCGCAAATGAAATAACCATTGAAGGCGCGGGCGCAACCGTTACAACAGGCAGCGACGACAATAACATAACTGTTTCAGGCGAAGGCGCAACTGTTACAACATTCGACGGCAATAACACAATAACTGTTTCAGGCGCAGACGCAAGCATTACAACAGGTGACGGCGATAACACCATTGAAATTGATTCAACTGCAACCGGAACTATTTCAATCACCAGAGGAACCGGCGGCAGCAATACGCTTGTGCTTGACAATCCCACTGATGATAGCGTTACTGTTAATTTCACAAGTTTTGACAAAACAAAAGATTCTATCAAATTTAAGCCTGCAGTTAGCATTGAAATTGACAATGGTTATGAAGTCGAATATTCGGCTAGCACACTAATAATTGATGAAGATATTACTCTTAATTTAGGAGAAAGCTACACTTCACTTCAAGATTATTACGATATTAATGTTTACAACGGCGATGATACACTAACAACTTTGGGCGCAGTCATAGATCCGTTAACATGGTTTGTAGGTACAACTAAAAATTCAGACAATGAAACAGACTTTATTATTTACTACGCCAGAAGAAGAATAGCTGAAGAGGGTTCCGGAATTGATGATGCCGAATGCAAAATTACTATCACCGGCTCAAATGTTGCAGATGACGAAGAAATAGATACTGCTGAATTGTACTTTACAGAATCTGAAATTGAAGTTGAAAATGAAACAACCGGAGAAACAGAAACCAAAACTTTAAGAACTATATATTTGTCTGAAACTTATTTTGACAGTGAAATTTTGATGAGTAAAACGGCAACAATCACTATCAATGACACTGATTCAGATGTTGTCTACGCAGTGGAATTGGACGAAGGTATGGAAGAGGGCGGCGAGGTTACAGAGGCGTTTACCATTGCAAAAGACGCCAACAACACTCCGACCGGCACGGTAACTTATCGTTCAGCCGGATACACTGACGGCTATATACTTACAGGCGAACAAGGTGATACGACCTTTACTGTTTCATATGTTGAAGACGGTTCCGGCTCCGGCGATGTAACGGCGTCATTTACTTTTGACATTGCAGGCTTTGACACAGAAATAACTCAAGAAATTATTGACGCCGGAATTTCTGTAACAACATATGATTTTAGTAACACTACAGTCACGGTTAATCAAGATATCCTTGATCATATTGACAGCGGCGATGACGGCGGCAGCCTTACTCTCGGCGAAGCAAGCAATGGAAATGATGTTGTATTTGCATTTGCAAGCGGTGTTTCAGGCACTGTATCCACAGCTACAATCGATTATGAATATAACGCAGAAACCAATACAATTACTTACAAAAGCAAAGGAACAATCGCAACATACGAAGGCGCAAACAGTGCCACTATAACTCGTAATGATGGGGATCGTGTTGATTTGTGGACTTTGTCGGGCGTCGCAAGCACAGCCGCTTCAGGTTCCACAGGAAAATCAACTGCTGATGCCGCGTCAAGTGTAACTGTTCCTTCAGAGTGGATTGGCGATACAGCAATTACAATCACAGTTCTTGATGATGTTAATCCGGAAAGTTCAGCCAACAACGCAAATCTTACAGATCCCGCTACATTTACTTTTTCAGATACATTCAGCGCGGTTATCAATTCTGCTTTTGTAAAAGTTGTGGCAAGTGTCGCCGGTACAATCAAAGTTGCAAGCGGTGTTGCAGGAGATCCTAACTATTCCGATACAGTTGTTATTGAAACTGCACAGGCAGGCAACACAGTTATTTTAAATGACAGCACCCAATCAGTAGTCAACGCCGGTGAAAACAGTTCAACCGAATATCACTTCAAAAATAATAACAATTCAGCTGATGGAACAATTGCAGTTAAAATTTCTCAACTGAATGCAGGCGATACTTTTATACTTGACACCGGAATGTCATCGTCATCTTGGAACTATGACGGCGACGAAAAAACTTTAACTATTGGCGAAGAAATTACAATTTCTTTCGATGACGCCCCGGACGAAGACATTATATCAAGCGTTATGGTTACAAACGGCAGTAATGACGCAGTGGCACTTAGTACGTTGGTTACTTCTTATGAATGGAAATTTGACAGTGATCAAGGATATTATTATTTGTGCAGTGCATTTGACCCGTCAACTCAAATAGTTACACTTTCCGGCTTAAATTCAACTGACGGTGATGAAACTCTTAGCAAACTTAACGGCACAGATGGAAAAATAAAAGGCACTACTTTGAAAATAGACGGCGATTTAATTAACTCTTCACAACAAATAACAGTTGGCGGCGACAGCACTAAAGGCAATTACACTTTAAATATCTCGGATGCATCAAACCTTTCAGTTAGTCGCGCCAATACGACAATTAATTTAGATGGCAATACCAATAACAATGAAATAACCATCGCGTCCGGTGTTACACTTACAACAAGCGGCACCACCAATGGTCAAAATACTGTTACTGTCAACGGCAAGGGCAACTCAATTACAACCGGTTCAGGTCAAGATACCATTACCATTGCATTAGGGGCAACCGGCAACACCATTAAAGGCGGCGGCGGCGCAGATACTCTTTATATCAATGAAAGTGTTACAATTCAAGAACTTGACGTAAACGATACGATAGTTATTGCTTCTGCTGAGGGTGCTGCTGATATAGAAGTTAAACGGGGCAATGTTACTTGGGCTTATGACGAAGAAACAAGCAATACAACTCTTACATTTTCTAACACCACAAAATCTATTGTTTTGACGCTTGAAGGCATTGATGACAATGAAGAGAATTTCAAGAACAACTACGGAACTTTAATGGTTGGAAACTCTGCAGATTCTACAAAATTATTGAGCTATTTACTGAAAGAGGCGTCAACTGTGGGCGAGTGGGTCGATCTGCAAAGTGATACCACTTATCTCGACACTTTACGAACAATAACTTACAGTATAGACGAGGCTACCGTT
This sequence comes from uncultured Selenomonadales bacterium, assembly GCA_937901445.1. GTDB lineage: Bacteria > Bacillota > Negativicutes > Selenomonadales > Selenomonadaceae > Quinella. Next base: position 5,377 of record CALDHY010000011.1, on the reverse strand, counting down.
GCCACAATTTCCGGCTTGCCTGCCACAGTCAGTGGAAATGATCTCACTGCAGATATAGTTGATACTTATATTGACGTCAGCAACACGGGCACTGCCTATACATTTACCGTAAAATCGGCACTCGTTGAACACCTCAAAAACAACACAAGCTACAGCATTTCCATTGAAGCGAAAACGGGTTATACAGCAAGCTTGGCACTTGGAAGCAACATTACAGAATTAAATGAAACTATTGGTTCCGACGGTAAATGGGTAATTGCTGAAGCGGCAAGCATTGCAAAATGGTACGGCGCGGGCGAAACTGCAGGCTTTTATATTAATAAAAACAGTGATGATCCCGATTTGAATGAAGGAAGTATTTACTACAAGAGCGCAGATGCCATTACAGAAAATTTATCCACAGCCAAAATCACATTAACCAATATAAAAAGCAACACTTCAGCCTCAACTTTTGATGATGTTACAGTTGACACAACAAACAACGCCGTTACAATTCCGACGGCGGCGATTGATTCAAACAAAGAAATTTCAGTTGACGCCGAAGGTTACAAAATTACGTTTGAAAGTTCGGCAAAAGTAGCTGTTGCAAGCGAAGATACAACGATTGTTGGCAGTGATTCTGCAGATACAATTTCAGTTAATGATGATGTAAAAACTGCAAGTATAAACGGCGGCGGCGGCGCGGATACTTTCAATATCAGCGGTATAAGCGGTTCTACAGGTACAGTCGGTTCATTTGTTGTAGACGGCAACGACAGCGCGGCAGATACTTTCAACATTGCAAACAGCACAGGAATTTCAATTATTTCCGGCGCAAATGACGCTGATATTTTCAACTTCGACGTTTCAAGCAACGCGGAAATTTCAATCGCCGGTACCGGCTTTGATTCAACGGACAAAATTATTTTCAGTGATAAAGTTAGCGGCACAGTTACAGATAACGTACTTACTTTTACAACTGACGACAGCAAAACAATTTCAGTTACAGTTGCCGGCGCGGCAGATGCTTCATCCGTTTATGATTTGACAGTTACAAACGGTACCGAACAAGTTTCACTGGGTAATTTGGTTGATGAAATTAAATGGCACATTAAAGACGCCGAAGCAGGAACTGTAACTTACGGCAGGAATTACGGCGACGGCTCCGAATTAATCACAATCACCGGATTAACTTTGGCAGATATTACTGAAGATAATCTTTCAAGTCATATTGCATTTGACAACGGCACGGTTAAACTTTCTACAACAATTTTAGGCGATCTTGCAACTGACAATAACACTGTCTCAATGACATTAAAAGAGGCAACTTATGAAGGCGTAACCTACAACAGCACAACTTTTGTATTGGGTTTAGCAGATACAGAGGCAGGATATAAATCCACAGACGCGAATTATACCGTTGCAAATTCAACCGCTGTAACCGGCGCAAAAGATGTTACATACACTTCAGAATCTAAAACGCCCGGTTATGACGTTGCAGCCGACGGGCAGTCTGTTTCGTGGAACGCAAATACATTTGAGCTTCAAACATTGACAATTTTCGGCTTGAAGGGTACAGATTTAACCGTAACAGGCGACGGCGAATCATTAACTGAAATTGCCGGAATTGAACCTGTCTTTAATGAACAAACTTTAACCGGTGTAAAACTTGATTCAGACGCTATTGGTGAAATTGGCACAGGCACTGTTACAATTACTGAAGGTTTCACATTAGCTTTTGATGATGATTTTAGCGGTGATGAATACAGCTTTGAAGCTCCTTATTGGGAACTTGAAGAAACTGATGCAATTTATCACACCGGCGAAACAAACGCAGGTTACAAACTTGAAGATAACGTAATTTCTTACGTTGCAGATACAATATTAGATTCAATGCCAATTACAATCACCGGCTTATCTGCCGCTGACAGCGTGGCACTCAATGCAGGTTTGGTTATCACAAATGAAAACGAAGTTGCAATAGCTGAAAGTTTGATTGGCAGTGAAGGTACAGGGCTTGGAATTAGCGGCGCGGGTTACCAATTTACTCTCGGTAAAGCGGCAACTGTCGAAGTTCAAAGTACAGACACTACAATTATTGGCAGTGATGACGCAGATAATATCTATATGCCCGGCGTTGATGTTTCAGAAATATCTGCAGGAACTGTCAGCCTTTCCGGCGGCTCGGGCGATGATACTTTCGATATAGTTAATATTTCGGTAAGCGGTACAGGCGCACTTGTGATTGACGGCGGCGATGATGACGATAATATTATTGCCAAAAATGTAGACGGCATACAAATTACAAGCGGCGACGGCACAGACAGCCTTAATTTTGCCGGTGAAGTCAATGCAACCATATCTGATTTTAACGATGAAGATTGGCTTGTATTTGATAATCGTGTTTCTTATCAGTCCTTTGAAAACGGCGTCCTGACTTTCAAAGAGATTCAATCACAAAAATCAATCGCCCTTACAATCGGCGATGAAGATACAAAACTTAGCGATTTTTATTCTATGAGTGTTTCTAATAATGGGGAGGTAGTTAATCTTATGGCAACAACTTACAAATGGTCCATTAATGGTAGTGCAAATGATGGCAATCCCAATTCAGCGGTTTATTATCAAAGTGGAGGCTCTACTGTATTTACCATTACCGGATTAAATGACAACCTGACTGTTGCTTCAGGTGGTGTTGATTCAATTCCGGGTATTTCGTTATCTGCAGCTGGAGGTGGCAGCACGGTTACAATCGCACAGGCAAGCGTACTTGGTTCAGCTACTGTATCAATCACAGGCACAGGCGCGACAAATGTTTCACTTGCCGGTAATTTTCAGGATGATTTCTCGAATACAACCACTGCCGCGTTATGGAATGTTGAAACGACAAGCGGAGCAGATTCAGGCACTGCATTACTTTGGGCGCAAGGTTCAAAATTAACTTATAATTTGGCAAATGATAAAAAATCCATTAATCCCAGTTTGAGTGCAAATGGATCTAACGGTGTAAATGCTTCAATCGAAGGCGTGCTTGCCACTGCAAATTTCAGCAGTGTCGGTACTGTCAATAGTGCAATGATTTCACTCGGCTCCGGTCAATTCAGCACAAATTCTGAAGTTACAATTTATGGCAGTGGTTATGGATTTGAATTTACCAGCGCGGCTTATGCTCAAATTGCAACTGCCAATACTTCGATTTTGGGCAGCAGCAATGCAGATTCATTGACTGTAGAAGGTATCAGCGGCGTTATCAGTATTTCCGGTGGTGGCGGTACTGATAAAATTGATGTTACCAATTCAACAGTTAATGCCAATTCCGCAATTTTGGGCGGCGCGGCTAAAGATTCCATTTCATTCACCGGCGTTTCAATTACTGCAGGAACATTCAATATTGACGGCGGCGCAGAAGACGATACTTTAACATTTTCCGATGTATCTGTCGGCGGCGCCGGTACACTTGCAGTACTCGGTAATGCAGGCAAAGATTCAATGTCATTCACTGAGGTAACTGTGGCAAGCGGCGCGACTGCAAGCATTATCGGCGGCGCGGGCACAGATTCAATCGTACTTAGCGGCGTAACGGGCAATGATAAAGTATTTGTATACGGCGGCAACGGCTCTGATACAGACGCTGATATCTTCGATATTACAAGCAGCACGGGCATTTCAATTATTTCCGGCGCAAGCGACAGCGATACATTCAAATTTAACAACAGCTCAAACGGCGCGGCAGTCTCAATCGCAGGACTTGACGCGACAGATTCAATTTCGTTCAGCAGTTCAGTAACAGGCGCAATTTCAGCAGACAGTCAAACACTCGTATTTACAGCAAGCGGCAGCACGGTTTCAGTTAGTGCAGGCTCAATCACAGGCGGCGGCACCAATCCTGATTGGTACAACGTAATGGTTACCAACGGCGATGAACAAGTTTCACTTGGCAATTTGGTTGACCCGTACATTTGGACAACAGATACAGGCACAGTTGCTGATACAACGAAATTAATTTATGCAAGAGGAATAGCCGGCGATACATTGTTCACGATAGACGGCTTGGCAAGCGGCGTGACAGTAGATAGTGCTAACAATTCAATTTCCGGCATCAGTTACGATGCAGCAAGCAATAAAGTTTCAATTTCAAGTTCAAGTGTATTTGGAAGAATACCGGTTTCAATTTCCAACGACGGCAGCCATACCGGCACAGTCTTTGAATCACTTAGCAGCGCGGCGGCGTCCTTAAGAAGTACAACGGGCGAATGGAGCGTAGTAAGCGGAACAGCAAGCTACATTTCACCCGAATCGAAATTTACATATGAAGTCGGCAGCGGAGCAAATGCATCGCTCATTTCAGTAACATTGCCTGAAGCAGCAGTAGTATTGGGCGGCGTAAGTGTAGGCGCAAGCGATAGTGACTTTGTAACAGTTGCAAGCGGCGGCGTAATCACAATTCCGAGCGCGGTCATTGAGACTTCTAAAGTAGTTTCAATTTCAGCGAACAGCGGCTACGATATTTCATTGGGCAGCGGGGCGCAGTTGCAAGTTGGCGCGTTTGCAAATGGAAAGACAGTTTACGGCAGCGGCGACGCAGATTCAATTTCGGTTGCAAATAATGCAGTAATTTCAGTAAGCAATTCAATCGACGGCGGCGCGGGCAATGATACATTCAATCTTAGTGCTGTATCAATCGGCAGCGACGCAACATTCGCAATTCTCGGCAATGGCGGCGCAGATTCAATTAACGTAACCGGCGCAACTGTCAACGGTACATTCAATGTAGACGGCGGCGCAGATGCAAATGTATTTAATATCAGCGGCGTATCACTTGACGGCACGGCGGCGAATATTCTTGGCGGCGCAGCAGCAGATTCAATTAGTGTAGATGGCGTAACAGTAACGAGCGGCGCGTTCAAGATTGACGGCGATGCAGAGGCAGATACAATTTCAGTAAGCAACTTGACGGCAAACGCAGCGGCAAGCATTATTGGCGGCGCGGGCGCAGATTCAATCGTACTTAGCGGCGTAACGGGCAACGACAATGTATTTGTATACGGCGGCAACGGCTCTGATACAGACGCTGATATCTTCGACATTACAAGCAGCACGGGCATTTCAATTATTTCCGGCGACAGCGACAGCGATACATTCAACTTTAACAACACATCAAACGGCGCGGCAGTTTCAATCACAGGACTTAACGCGACAGATTCAATTTCGTTTGCAAGTTCAGTAACAGGCGCAGTATCAGCAGACAGTCAAACAATGTTGTTCACAGCAAGCGGCAGCACAGTTTCAATCAGCGCAGGAACAATCACAAAAGGCGCCACCAATCCCGGCTGGTACAACGTCATGGTTACCAACGGCGATGAACAAGTTTCACTTGGCAATTTGGTTGACCCGTACA
>CALDHY010000010.1 GCA_937901445.1 uncultured Selenomonadales bacterium | reverse complement strand
ATAAGGAAAATCACGATAAGAACGTCCGAAAATAAAATCAGTTTCGCGGGTGGTGTCGTCAATATCGGCAGTTGTAGGAGTAAGTCTAAAAATAGCGCGTGCATTGTTCAAGGCGTCTTTAAATGCGGTCTCTTCGTCAATACCTAAGCAAATATTTAAAAGTGCGTCGGCAAGCGATAAAATGCCAACGTAACGTTGATACTCGACTAAAATGTCGGTGTGTTTTTTAGCAAAAGTATCAGTGATATTGTTATAATAATCGCGCAGTTGTTCTTTACCGTATTCAAAAATTTTATCAATCACAAGCGGCAAGGCGTGTCCGTAATGGTCTTTGATAATGTCACGAATCTGTTTGCAAGTTTCGGCGTTAAGAATAGTATTTGGCGCGTGAAGTTGCAGACAACGAGTATAAGCTCCACCGTTGAAGTTATCGGCTAAAAGTTGAGTTTCACCGGTCAGAACGGCAACAGTGCGCCAATCGTCCAATTTTTTCAATGACGAATCTTTGTTTAACTTTGTGCGTCCTATACCGTTTGCAAGCGCATAAACGGTTAAAGAAATTTGCTCCTTAAGACGTGAATCCGCCTGTTATTTTTCGTCAACCAAAAAGGCATAATCATTAACATCAGCCGCCGCGCCTAAAAGTCCGTTTTTGGTTGCGTCAAAACTGCGAATCAACTTTTCACTGCCGACAGCAGACGCGCCTAAAAACATAGCGGTAGTTTTACCTGCGCGGGTGTGCGCGTGAATGTAAAGCAAGAAATTTCGTTCGCCTAAAACTTTGAGAAGAGGAGGAGCAACGGACGCGGCAACCATTAACCGTGCAACGGGTGAGATTTTAGCCAGATTGTAAGCAATGCGCCACTGTTCAAGAGTTCCGCGTGTAGTCAGTGATTGTGCAAAAGTGCTTGTATTGTCAACAATTAAAGGGCAGTCCGTGACGTCGTCGGTAACGGTAACACTTCTGCGCGGATCAAGAAAAATATCAGTGCCGTTGAAGTTATACCAACCGCAACGCGGGGCAATGCAAGTGGTAGGCAATACTGAATCGTTTTCAACCTTGAAAGCGTCCAAAAACTCGGTAAGTCTGAAGGCAGTCATAGAATTAACGGGCAAGTCATAATTGGCAAGGTCGATAATTTTTCTTGCATTGAAAATTGAAGATGAAGGCATTGCGGGTAAAGCAATTTTTCTGCCGTCGCGTGTCCAAAACTGCAGAATCAACTTGAAAGTTTTGTCGTCGATATTTTTTGATTTACCGGTAATGATGACGGGAGCAAAAGATACCTGCGCGGTGGTGCCTTTATCGTCAACAATCTTTGCAATGCCGTCAAGCGAAAACGAATAGCCGTTAGGTATGGTGATATTTTGAAGTTCGGGATTGTCGGCAATGAAATTATCGGTGGCGAATTTGGCGTTGATTTTTACAAGTTCGGCGTTAAGTTTATTTTGGCGGTCGGTGATGAGCGCGGCTTTATTAAGTACAAGTGCCTGAAAATCGCGCAAATTAACTTTATCGGTGCGGTGCTTGTCTCCGAAGGCTTTTAAATCTCGGTAGAATACCAGATAAGTTTGCAAGTCAAAGATTTTGCAAAAAGCCGCCGCGTTGATAATTTCATCAGCAAACACCGTTTTTGCGTCGAAGTTTTCAACATTTTTCAAGGTCTCAATGGCGGCTGATTTTTCTTTGTCGAAGGCGGCAAGTTTTTGTTTGGCGTCGTGAAGTTGACGTTTGAGGTTATCACCGGTTGAAGTGTCGGCGTTGTGATCGGCGCGCAGGTCTTTCAATTCGTCGCGCAGTGCAGGTAACTTTGACTTAGCGTCGCTGATAATTTCATCAATCCGCTTGCTTAAAGCGTCGTCGCCGTATTCCAGCAAGTAAGCATTGGCGTCAAGGCTGTCATCAATGAGACAATCAAAGGCGGCGAATCCTGCCGACTTTAACGCGTCTACTGCTTTTTTGGCGTTGGTACGTCCGCTGTTATCGGCGTCAAAAAGTATGACAACGGAGAAATCGTCGGCTAATTCTTTGAACTCTTTACGCTTTTTAACAAAATCAAGAATCAATTTGTGCTTAGACGCGCCGCCCGTTGCTCCCGCCAAATATTTGTGATTGGTTGCTTGAAAGACAGATAACGCGTCAATTTCGCCCTCCGTGACAAGCAAAAATTTAAAAGGCGGCTTACAAACATTTTGGTCGAATACGTGATACAAAAAATCTTCTTTGCCGGCGTGAATATTTTTAAATCTGACGTCGATTTTGTCACGGTCTGAAGGAGCGATAATCGCGGCGTAACGATCTCTGCTTGCAGGGAGAATAATTCTGCGGGAAGGAGGAATTTTATAGTTGGGGTCGTCACGGTATTTGGGGTGAATCCAATTTTCATACCAAAACGCTCGGACAAAATTTAAAGTGTCAAGAGTTAAACCGCGTCTTTCTGATTCGGGAATCTGCGCGGCAGTCTTTGAGAATCTGAAAATATCGTCTTGAATATAGAAAAGCGTGTCGGTGTCGTCATCGTCACTTGCAATGCCGGAAGGCGGCGTAACGGTAATATTATCAAAATTGCCGCTATATGCAGTCTCGACAATCTTTTTACCAATCGCCAGAATCTG
>CALDHY010000009.1 GCA_937901445.1 uncultured Selenomonadales bacterium | reverse complement strand
TCCCTAGATAGGAATTCCTGTCAAGGGAGTTATTTTTATGCTCATTTTACATAAATGTAACTTATTAACCTATCAACTTAATGGAGGAAAAAATGATTTACTTTGAAGTTTTAAACAAAAACAATTTTCCTATTGGAAGTCTCATGGACTACCAATCAGCAATTAAGTTTGCCCTGGAAAATAAAGGAACAAAAATCGTGAAAACTGTAAACGAATACGGTGCATTCAACCAGACTAAGGTTGTATGGGAAGCCGCATAAAAGGAGGAAAAACATGGGACAGTTTAGTTGGATTGCAAGTGATGATAAGAGGCCAGTACTGGATGACGTATACGCAGATGTATATCTACTCATCCCTGCTAAATTTGGTGGTGGCGCATACCATACCGATTATTATGACGGTTATGGTCGCATTGAGGTTGATGTATACGACGCTGTTGCTGACTGGAACAAGGATTACTTGCAGAAAATTTACAAAAAAAAAGGCTCTCCAAAGCTTTCAGACTTTAGCGATAAATTATCGCTATGGGACAAAGAAATCTTTGAAGAAAAGCTTGGGAGAAAGGCTACAAAAGAAGAACTTGAACAGCATGGCAAAGTAATTCAGAAACAGCATTATGAAAGAGCAAAAAAGGAATTTAAAAGAATGCTTGAAAGAGCTGAAGATTTCCAAACTCTTACAGATGCTGAAATGAAAGAAAAGTATGGCGATGATTACAAGCGACTTATCGGTATAGATATCGCCTGTTACAACAAAGATAATGCGTCGTTGCCATATCCCATCAAGATTGTTCACGAGGCCAACATGTCTTATGAACAGGCTCTACCATCTATGGGTGATCCCAATCAGGGATGGGGCTTTGACTACGACTTCGAGTCAGAACTTGATGAGGACGAGCAAGCTGAAGAGTATCTTCAAAAATTAACTAATAATTTTGATAGATTCATCAATAACTATTATACAAAGTATAAGACTGTTGGTGATGAATTAAGAAAAGGAAAGGAGTAAACGAGTCCTCGGTAAACCGAGGTTGTATATCAGCTAAAGTAAATGAAGGGTATACATAAAATAAAGGGAAGTGAGTTGCCTGATGAGAAACAAAAGTATCGGGTAACTCCGATACTGGGCATTAAAGTAAGCTAAAAAACGCTCGGCACTTTATTATCCACGAACGAATGAGATTCGTTAGTGGTGTTTATGTCTAACAAAAGAAGTGATGCGGATAATGATTTTTTAACATTCGATCGCATCATAAAAATTAAAAGTATTATTGAAAAGTATGGACAAGAGCATTGTTATATAAGTTTTTCTGGTGGCAAAGACTCAACAGTTTTAAGTCACTTAGTAGACTTGGCAGCGCCAGGGAATAATATAACAAGAGTTTATGCGAATACAGGGATTGAACTTAATGCAGTAAGAGAATTTGTTCTTGAACTACAAAAGAGTGATCCAAGGATTGATATCATAAAACCTTCTGTAAATGTAAAGACCGCCCTAGAGCGTGATGGATATCCTTTCAAATCAAAGGAACATTCGATGTATGTCGATATCTATCAACATAGTGGTCATTGCAAAACAGTAGAAAGATATCTAAATCCTGCAGAAAACCGCAAAACTTTTGGATGTCCTCAATGCTTAAGATATCAGTTTACAGATGAATTCAAATTAAAATGTTCAAAGAAATGCTGTTATAACATGAAAGAAAAACCTATGATGGAATACTCAAAGGCTCATGATAAACCAATAGCCTTTATAGGACTGCTTGGCGATGAGAAGGGTGGAAGAAATAATGCTAAATGCATGGTAGATATGCCATATGGCAAACATTTTCAACCACTTACCGCAGTAGATTCAGAATGGGAAGAGTACTTTATTAAAAAAGAGAATATCAAGTTGTGCAAATTATATTATCCACCTTACAACTTTAAAAGGACTGGATGCAAGGGTTGCCCTTACAATATAGAATTGCAGCAGTCTCTTGATACTCTCGCACAGTATTTTCCAAATGAGCGTAAACAATGCGAATACATCTGGAAACCAGTATATGACGAATATCGTCGTATAGGATATCGCCTAAAGCGCAAGGGACAAATAAAAGGTCAAATGTCCATATTTGATTTAATGATTTAGAACAAAAATCTTCTGACGAGAAGTACCCTATAGGGTTAATTATTAACTAGCCCTGACGAGGGCTGTTTTCTTTAAAGGAGATAAAACATGGCATTACTTGAAACCAGAGGCGATTATGAATTCGCCGATATTATGAGACGTGTAGCAAGCTCACTGGAACAGGTATCTGAGTCACTTGAAAAGGTGATTAACAAAGATACTATTACAGATGAGCAGATAAAGGATGTGATTAAGTCATATCCGAAAGAAGATTTGCTTGACCTCTTAAATTATGACCAGAAAGATTTTATCTATCGCAGCGTATGGACTGAACATGTAAAAGAAGATGTTCATTCTATATGTGAAGACGAAGGCTATGATGAAGTTTATACTCCAGATATGGCCGAAAAAATTGCGTACAGATACGTCTTTGAGGGAGATTATGATTGTAATCTTTCTTATTGGCAAAATCTAAAAAATCTATTTGTGGAGGAAAAGTAATGAAGTATCAAATGACCGACTTCTACCGTTGGGAGCAGCCACTTATTGATCAGCTTAGAGCTGAAGGTAAATTTGTATATGGCTTGCGAGACGGTGCAGGAGTTAGTTTTTCAATTGCCCCTAGAGTATATGTAAATAACATCGGATTTCTCATTACAGATACTGAACTTCCGTTAGATCAGTATAACGAGATGTCTGATGAAGAGTTTTTTGCTTTACAAGGCGAAGAAGTTGACACCCTTAAAGCTACTGCGAAAAACATATCAGCTGAGCTTGCAAAAGCAAAAGCTAATTGGGACGCAGGCAAAGCAAAAAGGGAAGAAAACTGGAAAAAGGCAATAGCTCATCAAGATAATACAAGAGAACGTGCAGCACACTATAAGCTTTATCTAAAAAACATGGATACCAAAAAAACATGTAAAAAGGCAGGTATTAATAACTATGAAATTTATGTTCAGGTTATTGAAACTTTGTCTGACGATAAGCAGCGTGTTCAGTATTTTGTAAGAGATGATAAGGATAAGATAATTATCGACTCTACATCTATTATTACAAAGTACAATAGACGTTTTTCAAATATTTTGAAAGATATTGCAAAATTACATTCACTCGATTGATTAGGGGGAGTACATGAGGATTGAATTCAAAATAAATACAAACCATATAACCGATGCTCCAATGATTAACACATTGCAGCTTAAAGTTAATGGTAAGGAAGTAACGCTAGATAGATTCGATACAGAGTATACTTTCACGGATACTGACACATCAGAGCGCAAGCTCGATATGTACTGGAGAAATGTATATGTCTGGGACGGAGAAGATATAAAGCGTTGTGAGATTAAATCTACAGACAAAATTGAGTTCATAGAACTTGAGGTAGAAGATGATATCATACAGGATGACGTATATTACAAACCTACAGAAATCATTCTTTCAGGTCTTGAGGACTGTGGCTCAGTAAGACTTGCTGTAGCATAAACTAAATAACTCCAAAAGGAGTCACCCATGCTGAAGGGTAGTATTGGCAATAGTGTCGTATGACTATCCTATCAGCAGGGATAGTCTTTTAATTTGGAGGTATTCAAAATGGATAAAAATATTAAGAAGTTACTTGCTAAGCCTGTTGATGAGATGACTCTTGATGAAAAGATTGAGATTATCAAGGCAGCAGGCACCTATGAAGATTTTAACGCTGTTGAAAAACAGATGCAGGCAATCCTAGAAGACGGAGATGTATCATGTTACGACATGATGGAAGATTTAATGAACGCTTATAATGAAGCATCAGACGAATCTTTCAGACGTGGAATGGATAAGGCTTGTATTATTCTTACATGGCACTCTGTCGCAGGCATTGCACAGAAGATTCTTCAGGAGGTAGCTGAGTAATATGAGTAAAAGGAAAATAAGGACAAACCTAGTAGACTATATGATTCCTGTTTTACTAAGAAATAAAGTAGCCTATAAGCTTGATATTAGAGACGACGAGGAATATTCCTTCGTTGACTCAAATCTTACCAGTAATGCATATCACAGGCTTGTAGAAAGGGCTATGTGCGAGCAGGAATCAAAGGAATTGCATAATGGAAGAACAGTTTTGTCGTTTTATGAGTATAAAAATCATCTCATCTTACCTAAAGAGGGTGGTTGTTTTCATTATTTACAAAAGGACAAAGAGCTTTTCTACCGAAATGCGGGCCTAAGCTATTAAAACTGAATATCATGGTTGACGGACAACCTGAAGGCTAAAAGCCATCCGTAACCCTATAAGGGCGTAACTTATTAATGTAAGTCGTCCTATAGGGCGACGGGTTTAGATTGGAGGTCAACATATGACTAAATCAGCGTTTTTAAAAGAAGTATATCGTCTCACAGTACCACAGATAGATTATAATGGTGGACATATTTTTATGAAGCACATGCATCAAACTAATGAAATGTTAAGACAACGTGTCATCAGCGAAAAGGTAGATGCTACAACCTTTAATAAAAATATTAGCGAAGACGAGATTCTTGATTTAATAATTACAGCTTTAGAAAAGTTTTCAGATGAACTTTTAGATTGGATTAATGATCCGAGCGATGGTGGAAACTATGAAGCTTGGATTGATGCAAAAAGAGTTATAGGCAGAGGCTATTCTAAAGAAAGATGGCATGAGTGGGATAAAGGTGCTTATCCTTGTTCCGAACTTTGTGTTGCACTTGTAAAAGTTGAACGCAAGTACGATACCACTTTTAAAATCGTTACTGCATATCCTAGATATACGGATAAAGATAAAAATAACTTTTGCAATTAATTAAATAAGCCCTCATCACAGTTGTGACTTGAGGGCTTATTTTTTTTGCTATATGACTGAAACATATTCAGTGTTTTCAAATAAAGCAGACAAATTTCTTTCCATTTTGTCTTTTGCTTGAATTGATGATTGGGTAATCAATTTAGCTTTAACTCCATTGCTGTCCCAAAGAACAATAGCGCAACGATTAGGGTGTTTTTGTTTCCATTCATCAACCACAATTTCTGGAAGTTCTGAAACGTATTTTTCCTTTATTTCATTAGGAAGTTTTATCTCTGGATACATGGCATTTCTCCTTTCAGCTCACTAGTATGTTTTACTACATATATGACTTCAAAATTCTAGATTATCGTGTAATTAATATCGTCATAAAAAATATTATTTCTTACATCGTGACTACGTTGCTCTTTTTCATTAATATTATAAGATTCAATATAAAAGGCTTCCTCTTTATTATCTTTTTTAATAACGAGAGCGCAAAGGTTAGGATTTTTCTTTTTCCAATCATTTATATCAATAACTGGAAGTTCATCTGGAGTTTTCCCATAAATATTAAGCAATTGTTCTTCAGCAGTTTTATAGTTTGCACCTTTTACAGCTATAACACTAGTTTCATCTGGATAACGTAATAGAAAATGCTTATACGCTCTGACAGATGATTGAGCAATTAATTTTCCTTTGGAATGATTCTCCTCATTTAAAAGGAATAAACCACACTTGTTAGGGTATTTATCAAGCCAAGCTTGAATGTCATATTCCGTTAATTCGTCGATTGATTTTGTAACACCCTCTGGCAATGGGATATTTTTATACATATCTTTATTTCCTTTCTTAAAAACAGATTGGTCTACAAGACCTCTATACAACATGCAATCTCTCAATATATTCACCAAATAAAGTGGTGGTATTCTTTCGCCTTGTTCCCATTTTTGCAATGTTTTAAGGGGAATGTCAAACTCTTTTGAAAACTGGCTTTGTGACATGCCAGATAGTTTTCTTAACTCTTTAATATCCATGCCTTTAACCTTTATATCTATTATACCCCAATGGGGGATATATTGCAAGTGTATTTTTATATTGAAAAATTGTATAATAGTGCTATAATAATATTATAAATACAAAAATAATGTGAGCAAACTCCCTAGATATTTTATCTATGGGAGTTATTTTTTTTGCTCATTTAATATAGATAAACTATCAACAAACAAGTCTTTTTGCTTTAATCAAGTTATTGCAGATAGGCTTCATAAATCGAAATCCTCTTTTGAGGTTATCCAATTGGATAGTTACTATCAATGTGCTATCCGAAAGGGTAGCTATAAATTTGGAGGGTTTAATATGTATAACATTATATTAGAAACAAAAGGAAATATTCATACAAAAAGTATTCTTCATAAGAATATAAATAAAGACCTCGCAGAGAGAATTTGTATGAATAAACATTGGCTCTTTTTCGATGGGTATAAATACTACAACATGTACATCGAAGAAGCTTAATAATTTAATACTTCCACTACGGAAGCATCCATGCAAGAGGATGGTCAGGTTTTAAAATCATCCTACTTGCAGGGATGATTATATTTCGGAGGCATATATGTTTTACGAAATAATTGTAAAAAATTCTGAAGGCGAAATATTTTGGGACAGCGGCAAAGTTGCAGACGGGCGGTCTCAAAATATTTTTTACGCGGGCAAAACTTTAACGCCGGAAACTCCCTACACGTGGCTTGTAAAAGTTTGGGATAATGAAGGCAACCTGCGCGAGGCAACGTCAACTTTTGAGACGGGCTTAAATTTATCAAGGCGCGGCGCGGGAAATTGGCAAGGCGCAAATTGGATTGGCAGTAATGAATTGCCGCTGTATTCTCATAATTTGGCGGTTTATAAAATTCAAACTCAAATTAAAATTCTGCCCAATTCCACTCGCGCCGGAATAGTTTTTGGCGCAAATGATGAACGCTTAATGCACGCCGAAAAAAATTTGTGGAAAATTGCCGCCGAAATTGATAAAAGCCGCCTCGAATTAATTTTAGATATTGGCAATGTTGAAAAAAATTCCGGCAAGGCAAAGTTACAAGTTTATCGTTACGGTTACAGCATTGACGATTCAAATAACCCGCTCGTTGAGTGCGAAATTCCCGCCGATATAATTAACCGCCAAAATTGCCACGACTTCCATAAAATTTGGCTTGACAGCAATCACGGGATAATTAAATTTGGCGTTGACGATTCAAAACTTGAAATGCCGAAAGTCAATTTTTGGTCGAACGGTTACGTTGTCAATCCCGCAGGTCCCGGCGGCGATTATATAAGTTTTCCGATGGTTGCAGATATTGGATTTTCTGTAGGTGCGGGGCAAATTGCGCAGTTCAAAAATTTTGAGATTTTAAATTTCCGCGCACCAAATAACGCAGTTTTCAATGACAAGGAAAATATTTTTGCAGGAAAAAGCGGCGTTACAATTTCTTCAGACGGTTACACGGTTGACGGCGGCAAAAACGGCGTGCTTGTTATTGCCAATCCTTCGCACGGTTCAATGCCGCTCCTTCGTACAAATTTTTCACTTCAAAATAAAAAAATCGCCCGTGCAAGAATTTATGTTACGGCGCGTGGAATTTATGAACTAAATTTGAACGGGCAAAAAGTAAGTGAAGATTATTTTACGCCGGGTTTAACTCAATATGATAAATTTCAAAATTATCAAGTCTACGACGTAACAGCCGCACTTAAAGCCGGTAAAAATTTACTTTTGGCTCAACTTGCCGACGGTTGGTGGAGCGGCGCGGGTACTTTTCAAGGCGCAAATTGGAATTATTTTGGCGACAGACAATCTTTGTTGCTGAAACTTTCCGTAACGTACGAAGACGGCACGCGGCAAGTTATAACAAGTCAACCTGAAAATTGGCAAGTTTCAAATGACAGCTCTTTAATCGGCGGCAATTTCTTTCAAGGTGAAATTTACGATGCCCGCCGTGAAAATAAAATTACAAATTGGAAGCCCGCCGAAATTGTACCGCTCAATGAAAGTACAGCTTTTTTCGGCGCGTGGAAACACCCTGCAACCGGCGAATTACAGGAAATTAATTACAAAAATATTGACATTGTCGCGCAAGAAGGCGGCTCCGTGCGTGCGGTTGAAACTGTAACGGCGCGCAGTGTTCGTAAAATTGCCGAAAAAGTTTTTATTTACGATATGGGCTTGAATCTTGCCGGAGTTCCAAAAATAAAAATTGACGGCGGCGCGGCGGGCGAAACTGTAACTTTAAGATTTGCTGAAGTGCTTTACCCTGAAAATGACGAACACGCGGGCGAATTGATGCTTGAAAATTTGGGCGGCGCGTTGTCTACAGATATTTACATTTTGAAGGGCGGCGCAGAAATAATTTCGCCGCGCTTTACTTATCACGGCTACAGGTACGTTGAAATTAGCGGGCTTGACGAATTGCCGCTTGAAAATGTTTGTACGACGGTTTTAAGCTCGGTTGACAAGTGGACGGCAAATTTTGAATGTTCCAACGCAGATATAAACAAACTTTACCAAAATATTTTGCGTTCGACGCGGGCGAATTTTATTTCAATTCCTACAGATTGCCCGCAACGAAATGAGCGTATGGGCTGGTCTGGCGATATTTCAATTTTTTCAAGGACGGCTTGTTATCTTTGGGACGCTGACAGGTTTTTGGCGCGTCATTTAAAAGCCCTGCGCGACTTGCAATATAAAAGCGGGCGTTTCAGCGATATTGCGCCAATAGGCGGCGGCTTCGGCGGGATTTTATGGGGAAGTGCCGGGATGGTTATCCCCTGCGAACTTTACCGGCAATACAGCGATATTCAAATTTTGCGTGAACACTACGCCGCAATGAAACGTTACGCAGATTATCTTGAAAAAAATATTGACGAAAAAGGCTTTATCAGTGAAAATACAAAATTGGAACTCGGCGATTGGCTCGGACCGGAAAAATCTAAAAATGACGTGAAATTTTTGCTTGCCGCGCAGGAAATTAAAGACCTTGAAATTATTTCAAAGACAGCTGAAATACTCGGCAAAACTCAAGACGCAGATTTTTATACAAAAATTCGTAACGCCCGCAAAATTTGGTTTAACGCGCAATTTTTCAACAAGAAAACTCATCGCACTTTAAATTCTGACGGCGAATTAATGGACACTCAAACTTCATACGCCGCAGCATTGGGGCTTGACGCGGCAGACGAAATTAACCGCGCCTTTGCCGCCAATTATCTTGCCGAAGCTTGCCGCCGCTCAAATGTTTACGACGAAAAAATTTTCCGCCCGCCGTATTCTTTAATGACGGGCTTTATTGGCACGGCGCAAATAAGCCGCGCTCTTTCTGAAAACGGCTATGCTGACGTTGCTTACAAAATGCTTGAAAATAACCTGTACCCGTCGTGGCTTTATCCCGTAACGCAGGGCGCAACTACAATTTGGGAGCGGTTGAATGCTTACACGGTTGAAAATGGTTTTGGCGGCAACAACGCTATGAATTCGTTCAATCATTATGCATTTGGCGCGGTCGGCGCGTGGCTTTTCAGCGATTGCTTAGGGATTCAGCCGGACGAAAATTGGAAACATTTTATTTTAAAACCGCAACCGGATTTTTCCGGCAATATGACTTTTGCGCGCGGTTATTTTGATTCGGTTTACGGGCGAATTGAAAGCAGTTGGTACATTGAAAATAACGGCGTGCGTTATCAATTTACAATTCCTGCGAATACGACGGCAACTTTGATTTTGCCTAATACTGCAGGCGAACAAATTTTAATTCCCGGCAAATATATTTTTGAAGTTCAATAAATTTCTAGGAGAGTTTAAGTGGTTGATAAAAATAAAATTTACGAAATAGAAATTGGCGGCTTAGGTACAAGCGGCGAAGGCGTCGGCAAGTTTCAAGGTTTTACAGTTTTTGTTGAGGGCGCACTTCCAACTGAAAAAATTTTGGCTGAAATTGTCGAAGTCAAAAAAAATTACGCGGTAGGAAAATTGCTAAAAATCCTGCGCGAAAGTTCGGAGCGCGTCAAGCCTTTTTGTCCAATTTATGAAAGTTGCGGCGGTTGTCAACTTCAACATTTGAGTTACACGGCGCAGTTAAATTGGAAACGTCAACAAGTTGCAGATGCCGTTGAACGAATTGGAAAATTGCGCGGCGTTGAAATTTTTGATACGCTCGGTATGAAAAATCCCCTGCGCTACCGAAATAAAATGCAATTTCCCGTCGGTCATACAAAAAATAATTTAATTATTGGTTGCTACGCGCGCGGCAGTCATAAAATTATCGACACTGATTCTTGTCAAATTCAAAAAGCCGCCGCCGATAAAGTTTTGGTTAATGTCAAAAAAATTCTGCAAAAGTTTAATATTTCGGCGTACGACGAAGACACGCACAAGGGAATTTTGCGCCACGTAATGTGCCGCGTTGGTTTTAACGGCGAATTGATGCTTGTACTTGTTACGGCTACTAAAAATCTGCCAAATGAAAAATCTGTTATGAAAGCGATTCGCGCAGAATTGCCGGAAGTTTCCACGATTCAGCAAAACATTCAAACTTTTCATAACAACGTAATTTTGGGGCGTGAAACCAAAATTCTTTTCGGCAAGCCGACAATCAAAGATAAAATTGGAAACTTGGATTTTAATATTTCGGCGCGTTCATTTTTTCAAGTCAACACGGCGCAAGCTGAAATTTTGTATCGCACGGCGAAAGATTTTGCCGAACTTAGCGGCAAAGAAATTTTAATTGATGCTTACTGCGGCACGGGGACGATTGGGCTTTTTATGGCGAAAAGTGCTTACAAAGTTTTTGGGATTGAAATTGTAAATTCGGCGATTGACGACGCCAAAAAAAATGCTCGTGAAAATAAAATTCGCAATGCAGAATTTATTGTAGGTGACGTTGTAAAGATTTTGCCGCGCCTTGAAACTTATGCTGATGTTGTTGTTGTAGACCCGCCGCGCGCCGGTTGCGATAAAAAAGTTTTGGAAACTTTTGCCGCTATGAATCCTGCGCGAATTGTTTATGTATCGTGCAACCCTGCAACTTTGGCGCGTGATTTGGCAATTTTGGCAGATTTAGGTTACTGTACCAAAAAAATTCAGCCGGTGGATATGTTCCCTTTCAGTTCGCACGTTGAAGCCGTCGCGCAGATTGTAAAAAAATAAAAATTTTAGGAGAGTTAGAAATGCAATACAAATGCAAAATGAAGGTCATTGATAAAAAAGTTTTCCCCGATTTACAGGAAAAATATTTGGCAGATCCTCAATCCGGCGCGTGTCCTTTTTATGAAATTGGCGCGGAATATCTTTTTGAACGTTACGGCGATGAAGATACTTTTTGGACGCAGGGCAAAGGCGCGCACTGCTCGGAGGCGTGGGATTGTTTCAGCCGCTATGTTTATACGGCGTTGCAGGGCGGCTCGATTATGCGCAACTGGACGAATGATGAACATATGATGATCGCTTGCTGTAATGACGGCACGCGCCCCGTTATTTTTAAAATTGAACGCCTCGATTATAAAGTTTTGTATGTCAACACCAATATCGACGAACAAAATAAAATTGTTGACGCGCTGAAAAAGATTGACGGCGTTTTTGACGCAGTTTATCGCGCAGACAAAAAGTTTACAGAAATTTTTATGGACAGAAATAACGAAGTAAGCGACGAAAAAATTATTGCCGCCGTTCAAACTTTTGGAAACTTTAAAATTAAAATTGATTAAAAATTTTTCCTGCTGCCTATTTATTTTGGTAAAGCAGGAAATTTTTTTGTTACGGCAAATATAATTTTCACAAGAATAAATAAAGGAGGTAAGTCTTTTATGTTAAAATCTTGCGACGTGGACAATTTGCGACCGGGAATGAAAGTAGGGCGTGACGTTAAAGATTTCGGCGGCAAAGTTATTCTCAAACAAGATACAATTCTTAACGCTAAAAAAATCAACAGCCTAATCGGTTACAATATTTTTTCGGTTTACATTGAAGAAGTTGAAGAAAAGCCTGTCGTACAAATAGCCGGTCAAGATCATCTTTTGGATTTCGGCTACTTGGAAAGTTACGAAAAAACCTACAACAAGATTCACGATATTTTTTACAAGGTCGGGCAGGGCGGCGATTTAGACATTCCGGCGTTGGATTCTGTTTTGGAAAATGAAAATCTTGATAAACTTTGCGATAATAAAATTGCAGTTACTCAAATTCACAATATGACGCGCGGCGGCGATTATACGATACACCACGCAACAAACGTCGGAATTTTGGCGGGGCTTTTTGCTAAATGGTTGCGTTATCCTCGTCAAAATATGCGCGAGCTTGTTATGTCCGGAATTTTAACCGAAATTGGCAAAACCAAAGTTCCAAAGGCAATTCTTAACAAAAAAGGCAAATTGGAGCCGGATGAACTTTTGGCAGTGCAACGCCACGTTGATTACGGCTACGATATGTTGAAATTTACACCGCTGAAAGAATTTCCCAACGTACTTTTGGGCGTTTTACACCACCACGAACGTTGCGACGGCACGGGTTACCCTAACCATCTTAAGGCGCGACAAATCAGCGACTACGGAAAAATTTTGGCGTTTTTGGATATTTACGACGCAATGGCGGCTAATCGCTCCTACGCAAAAAGAAATTCGCCCTTCGATATTTTTAAAGTTTTGAACGGCGATATTGGCAAGGGCAAACTTGATACACGTTTTGGAATTTTATTTATGCGTCATTTGCGCCAATCTTTACAAGGTTGTTGGGTTGGTTTAAGCGACGGGCAACGCGCCAAAATTATTTTACTCGACGCGGCGGACGTTGTGGCTCAACCTATCGTACAGACGCCACAAAATAAATTTATCGACCTTAACAAGTCCACTGAATTAAAAGTTGAAGTTTTATTAACTGCGCAGGAAGTTTAACTAAAAAATCTGCGCGACGCACGCAAAAAAATATATAAAAAATTTTAACGCCGCTCAAATTACGGGCGGTATTTTTTTGAGGAGAGATATTTTGCTGAATAAAAAATTTGAAGTTGTAGCTCCCTTTCAACCGACGGGCGATCAGCCGCAAGCCATAGAAAATCTTGTTGACGGCTTAGAAAACGGACTCGTCGCGCAGGTTTTACTTGGCGCAACCGGCACGGGTAAAACTTACACAATCGCAAAAGTTATTGAAAAAATTCAACGCCCGACTTTAGTTATAGCCCACAATAAAACGCTTGCCGCGCAACTTGCCGCCGAATTTAAATCTTTTTTCCCTAAAAATTATGTTGGTTACTTTGTCAGCTATTATGATTATTATCAGCCGGAGGCGTACATTCCCGCCACTGATACTTACATTGAGAAAGACGCCTCGATTAATGACGAAATTGACCAAATGCGCCATTCTGCAACCTGCGCGCTGTTTGAACGAAATGACGTTATCATAGTTGCAAGTGTTTCCTGCATTTACGGCTTAGGTTCGCCGGAAAATTATTTTAAGTTGTTGTTGCACTTGTACAAGGGGCAAATTATCCCGCGTGAAGAAATTTTGAGGCGGCTTGTTTCAATTCGCTATGAAAGAAATGATATTATAATTGAGCGCGGCAAATTCAGAGTGCGCGGCGATGTTATAGAAATTACGCCCGCCGGTTACAACGGACGCGCAATCAGGATTGAACTTTTCGGCGATGAAGTTGACAGGCTTACAGAATTTGAAATTTTAACGGGGAAAGTTTTGGGCGTTCGTGATGAAATTTTTATTTTTCCGGCGTCACATTACGTGGCAGATGAGGCAGACCTTGAACGCGCCGAAAAAGCTATTCGCGCAGAATTGCGGGAACAAGTTGACTATTTTAACGCCGAAAAAAAATTAATCGAGGCGCAGCGTATCGAACAACGCACAAAGTTTGATTTAGAAATGATTCAAGAAATGGGCTATTGCTCCGGTATTGAAAATTATTCAAGGCACTTGACGGGCAGAAACGCGGGCGAGCCGCCGGATACTTTGATTGATTATTTCCCAAAAAATTTTCTAACCGTAATTGATGAATCGCACGTAACACTTCCGCAACTCCGCGCAATGTACAACGGCGACCGCGCCAGAAAATCTGTACTGATTGAAAACGGCTTCAGACTGCCGAGCGCGCGGGATAACCGCCCTTTGACTTTTGACGAATTTAACAAAAAAATTTCACAAATAATTTACGTTTCGGCAACGCCCGCCGCCTATGAAATTTCAGAATCCGGCAACACCGTTGAACAAATTATTCGCCCGACCGGCTTGCTTGATCCTGAAGTTGAAGTGCGCCCGCCGGAAAATCAAGTTGACGATTTAATTTCAGAAATTAACAAACGCGCCGCCGCCAATGAAAGAGTTTTGGTAACCACGCTAACCAAAAAGTTTGCTGAAGAATTGACTGACTACTTGAAAAACGCGGGCGTTCGTGTAAAATATTTGCATTCGGATATTGTAACGATTGAACGCGCTGAAATTATTCACGACCTGCGCGCCGGTAAATTTGATGTGCTTGTTGGTATAAATCTCCTGCGTGAGGGTTTGGATATGCCGGAAGTTTCACTTGTTGCAATTCTTGACGCCGACAAAGAAGGCTTTTTGCGCTCTGAAACTTCATTGATTCAAACAATCGGACGCGCCGCAAGAAATGTTCACGGCAAAGTAATTCTTTACGCAGAAAATATTACAGATTCAATGCGTCGCGCAATGACTGAAACTGAACGCCGCCGTAAAATTCAACAAGCTTACAACAAAAAAAATCACGTCACGCCAAAAACCGTTGAAAAACCCGTCGCTCCGCTTATCGAATTGCCGCTCAAAAAATCTGAAAAAACTAAGTCAAAATCTGCAAGCGAATTGATAAAAAAATTGACGGCTCCTCAACGCCGCAATTTGATAAAAAGTTTAACCGCGCAAATGAAAGAGGCGTCAAGGGCATTGGAATTTGAACGCGCCGCCGAATTACGCGACATCATTTTGAAACTCGAAGATAATTTGTAAGTAAATTTTTTTTTATTCTTTTTTGTGTAAATGGTGTTATAATAACTGAAATTAAATGTGGAGGTTTTTATTGTGGAAATTAAACAAACTCTCGAAGGTACAACTTTAACAATGAAAATTATTGGCAGACTCGACGCTTCAAACGCGCAGGAACTTACCAACGCGCTCAACGCTTCACTTGACGGCGTTAAGGAATTGATTTTTGATTTAGCTGATTTAAAATACGTGGCGTCCGCCGGCTTGCGCGCACTTTTAATAGCGCAAAAACGTATGAATAAACAAGGCAGTATGAAACTTTGCCACGTTGATGAAACGGTTATGGAAGTTTTGGAAATGACGGGCTTTGCAGATTTAATGACGATTGAAAACTAATTTTTTATCGGAGAATTTGAAATGGAAAAATTGACAATCGATGCAACTGTTGAAAATTTGTCGGCAGTCACAGAATTTATAACTTCGTCACTTGAAGAAAAAGATTGCTCGATAAAAATTATTATGCAAATGGAACTTGTCATTGAAGAACTTTATGTAAACGTGGCAAGTTATGCTTACCGCCCAACTGTTGGAACCGTCACAATTTACAAAAGTTTTGAAGATTCTCCGCGCGCCGTTATCATAACTTTTATTGACGGCGGCGTAGCTTACAATCCGCTTGAACATAAAGACCCCGATATTAACGCCGGAATTGACGAAAGAGGCATTGGCGGGCTCGGTATTTTCCTTGTCAAAAAAAATGTTGACGATATTTCTTACGAACGCAAGGACGAACAAAATATTCTTACCATAAAAAAATTTTTTTAAATATCTTCAAAAAAAATCAGCCGACCGTAACGGAAAAATCCGGCGGCGGCTTTTAATTTGGGCGGGGGTGATTAAAATCAAAAAAAGCATTACTCAAAAAATAATCTTCGACGTGGTTTTGGCATTGGTTATTCTTAGCCTTTTACTAAGTTACATGGGATATTTGGAATTTACGGAGGCTATTAAAGATCAATATGAAGACAGCGCACTTAGAACGGCGCGCACGGCTATTACTTTTGCTGACGTTAAAAAAATTTCCGAATACAACGACAAAGACACTGAAGGCGAATTTTATCCCGAAACATTGGAACTTATTAAAGAATGGCAACGCCTGGTTGATACTCAAGGCGTAACTTTTGCATATATCTTTCAGGCAAATCCCGCAAAAAATTATAGCGAAATACGATTTGCACTAAGTGTAATGAACTCCGAAGCAAACTCCATACATTTTTTCACCGGTCATACAATGAATGCAGAAAATGAAGAATACCGGCAGGCGTATGAAGATATTTATGAACAAAAAAAAGACTACGCCTCAATGTTTTATTACGATGAAATGAATAAAGTTGACGGCTTTGTAACCGTTTTGTTGCCAATGAAAAATTCTTCCGGCGAAGTTGCCGGGATTTTGGGTATAACCAGACCAATGGAAGATTTACGCTATTTCAGAAATTTGTATTTGCACGATATGTTCATTGCAACAGCGATAATTTCTCTTTTAATAATTATGGCTCAGATGGATATTTCTGAAAATGAGAAGATATTCATTCTTATGTGTATCCTCGGTGTGCTTACATGGACTGGACTTGCCAGAATGGTAAGAGGTCAGGTTCTTGTGGCAAGAGAAAACGAGTACGTTACAGCAGCTAAGGCTATGGGTGTTAAAGAAGGAAGAATCGCTTTCAGACACATCCTTCCAAACATCGTATCAATCATCTTCGTTACACTTACGCTTGATTTTGCAACCTGTATGCTTACTGAATCATCACTTAGTTACCTCGGATTTGGTGTTACATATCCAAGACCTACATGGGGTAACATGCTGAGCGGTTCAAACAATTCAACTATTATCAAGAATTACTGGTGGCAGTGGGTATTTACATCTATATTC
>CALDHY010000008.1 GCA_937901445.1 uncultured Selenomonadales bacterium | reverse complement strand
CAAAGCCAATAAATTTTCTGCCGGTATTGACACAGGCTACACCGGTACTGCCGCTGCCCATTGTCGCGTCTAAAACCGTCTCCCCTTCGTTCGTGTACGTCTTTATCAAGTATGACAGTAAATCTACCGGTTTTTGTTGCGGCGAGCATTTATACGGCTTGCCCTGTGTGAATTGCGGGTTGTAGGTCGGCAACTTCCGATAAAAAACCAAAATATTTTCGTGAGCGCGCAGCGGCATTTTCTTGGCGTTCAAAAATCCTATCGCCAAATTCTTCTGCCATATCCACTCATAGCGGTAATATTTGAGTTGAGAGGCGGCAAGCTCAATAGTAAATTTGCCGACGCTGAAAAGTACAATCGCCGCGTTAGGTTTAGTCACGCGCCAAAATTGCTCCCACAGCAGCTCGAACGGCAACCGCTTATCAAAAGGA
Organism: uncultured Selenomonadales bacterium; assembly: GCA_937901445.1. Classification (GTDB taxonomy): domain Bacteria; phylum Bacillota; class Negativicutes; order Selenomonadales; family Selenomonadaceae; genus Quinella. The sequence continues at coordinate 1,856 of CALDHY010000008.1, read as the reverse complement.
CAATCTGTCATCCCGTACGGAAGGTCAGTTAAAATCATATCGACCGAGCCTGCGGGGATTTTCTTCATTCCTTCAAGGCAATCTTCATTTTAAATCATTTTGAGCCTCTATCTGTCATTGATAACGATATACCCCTGCTAATTAACTCAAGGTTTTCCGAAGTAGGAAAAACTATTTCGCACTTACCATCGGATTTAAACACAAAAAAGGGTGCTGCACCGAGTTTATCTTTATCTTGAGCAAATGTAAAAAACCATCTGTCTTCACAATCTCGCGCAGAATCTACTTGACTATACTCAAATTTTCCGCGCTCTTTTTCGGCTATCTTTATTGCCTCTTCAAACGTTATCATTTTTATCGCCCCTGTTCATACAACATCGCTTGACTAAATCTGTGAATTTCAGATTGTCCACCCTTAAAATTCCTATGCTGTCAAAATCTGCCATTTTTAATTTATACGCCGCTGCTCGTTCCTTAGTCTGTGGGTCGCCAAAATTGACAATTTCGCCCTTTTTACATTCGGCTACTATTGCGTGTCCATCCCTGTATCCACTTTCCTTACTCCATTTAAACCAAATTACCGCACGCGCTCCTTCGCCAAAATTGCGAATGATTTCTTCAGCAGATTTTATCACTTCAGCGGCGGTTTTGCCACTACATTTTTTTATTTCTGAAGGCGAATAATCGAATACTTTTAGCTATTCTTGCTTCAATCGCCACTGCGCAACGCTGACAATTTATCGCTCTTTCAAGTCCTTTGCCGTCGCCGTTTACATACGAAATTTCTGTTGCCCAATTAGGAGCGCGATTTAACTTTTTGAAACCGAAATCTTCGCCCGTTGTTGCCACAAACGCTTTATCTTCGGCAGATTTTATTTTCTGTTGCAGTGGCGTCAAATCTGCGGTTGGTTTTTCTGTGCCATTTATTTTACCAACCTTAGCCTTACCGACAACCGCGCTAATAGTACAGCGGCATCTGGGATGCATAGGCGGCGCGTTTGTTCCTACTTCAAACTCTGAAAGCAGGTAAACCGTGCCGTTTAAATTTGAACAGGTGCCGCAAGTACGAGGACCTGCCGTCGCTATGTACTCGTACTCTTCAAGCCCTGCTGCCTGTAACGAATCCCGCGCCGCCATATTCGATACAAAGTTTAATTCGGTGCGGACTAAGCGTTCGGATATTTTTAAAATAAATTTAAATCCGTCGGTATCGAAGGAATAATTTTTTCACGCGCTACAGAATCTTTTAATATTACTCGTGAAATCCAAATTCCGCATTTGCAATCTTCACACCACACTGCACCCCAACCGTAGTTTTCATTAAAATTAGAAACTATATATCCCTCGCACAGGTTCTTACTACCACAATTCGGACATGTTTTATTTTTTTGACCAAGTGTTTTTATCCATTTATCACGTTGCATTTTTCGTTCGCCTCTTCAATCGGTAAAAGAAATTCTCATATCTGTAAGCTACACGTTCCATTTGTGCGTTGTTTTCTTGTACATATTTTGTACCATACTTTTTGAATTGCTTGACGTGACACCCTTCATGTATCACTGTTCGCAGTAACTGTTCCTCGTCAGTAAAAGCATTAGGAAACAAGTCAATTCTGCCAATTTGCTCCGGCGCAGCTGAACCTGCAAAAAATAAATTCTTTAGCTCTTCATTACGTTGGATTTTAATCTTTAATCCTGAAATGTCAACGCCGTATTCTCTGCAAACTTGCACGACCGCCTTTTTCTGCATTGGTATTTTTAAATTTGCAAATGCTCCTGTATTAGCCGTACGTCGGTTAAAATATTATGAAGCATAAATTTTTAACCTTGCTGGCGGCGATGGCGGTATGCATCAGC
>CALDHY010000007.1 GCA_937901445.1 uncultured Selenomonadales bacterium | reverse complement strand
GTCTGTCCAGCCGTTTATCGCCATGTATTCCTGAATCTCATCGTAGTTTCCGTAGTAGATGATTTCATCGGCGGGTCGTTTTCCTTCGGGAGCGTAGCGGGCGATTTCTTCCTTGCTGATGCTTGTGGTGAGGGCAGCCTTGATTTGCGGCCACAAAACTTCCCGGGCATTATTCTGTAATTCCTCAGTGGAATGAGATGCGAATGCTCCAGGATATTCTGCAGTGCGGAGTACGGGAACGCCACGATTTACGCCAGTTGAATGTACTTGAGCCACAAAAGTTGGGGCTGCAATCGTTACGGTGGGAATTCCAATGTATTCGGCGGCTATGGTGTTTCCACATTCTTTTGTCGTGCAAAGCCCGCAGCCGCAGTTTCCTGAAATAACCGCATCAATCTGCAAGTCTTTGAGCTTCTGCTGAAAAGCCTTGGCCTTGTCAGTCTGTCCAAAGACGGAATAAGGACCTGCCGCGCCTACTTGCTCAAACAAAAAGACCTGTGCCGTGGGGAATTCTTTTTCAATGCATTTTTTTAACTCATTAAAATTAATTTTTTTGTCAGGGTGACGTTTTGCAAATTGTGCAACACCTTCAATAACGTAAGGAACATAACTTTTTGATATACGTCCAATGTGGCAAATATTCCAGTCTAATTTTGCAATTTGATCAATTGGAAAATCCACATCTTGAATAGGATCAGCTTCGCGTGCTGTATAAGACATTTGGTACAAAGGGGCATTAACATTTTTATAGCCATTAAATAAAGCTTGACATCCATTTTCGTTTGTAATCAGTTCGTTTCGTTTCCACTTGAAATAAAAAAAATCCAAGTTATCTTCGTAATATCTGCCGGGAACTTCATCACGGTAAACTTCATTGCAACAAATGAAAAAATGACGCGCGCCGACTTTTGCTGAAAAAAGTTCCGCCCAATATCCGGCTGTATCAAAATGAGATTCAACAATAATTTCACAATCTTTGAAATCAGTTATATTAAATCTTTGAATAAATTTTGTTACAAGATATTGTAAATATTGTTCCTGCATTTGAATTGGATATTTATAAGGCGGTTTTATCATAAAGTAGCAACCGCCGCCGGATTCAATATATTCTGTCAAGGAAGGAATTTTAGAATTTCCTTTATTTGATCCATTGAAAAAAACTTGGACGCCCCAGCCGTTTTCTTTTAAATATTTTGCTTTACCGGCGGTATACATTTGAGTTCCGCCAATTTGATGTATACCATATGTAAAAATTACAAAAATTTTTTTCATGTCAATCACCATTGGCAATTAAGTATTCGGCAATTTGCAGGGCATTTAACGCCGCGCCTTTTCTTATTTGGTCGCCGCAACACCAGAAGTTTAAGCCGTGTTCAACTGAAAAATCTTTGCGAATACGCCCGACTTCAACTGCGTCTTTGCCGGAAGTTTCCAAAGGTTGCGGGTAAACCATTTCTACAGGATTATCACGCACAATAACGCCGCTAAATTTTTCCAACGCCGCTCGCGCAGATTCAACAGAAACTTCGTCGTAAAACTCAACGTTGACTGATTCGGCGTGACTGCGATAAACCGGCACTCTAACAGTTGTTGCCGTGATTTTCATTGCGTCATCTTCCATAATTTTGCGCGTTTCGTCAATCATTTTCATTTCTTCTTTTGTATAAAGATTGTCCATAAAAATATCAATCTGCGGCAAAAGGTTAGAGGCAATTTGATAATGTTTATCCAGCGATGCAACGGGTAAAACTTTTGGTACAATTTCTGTACCGTTAGCAAGCGCGTCAAGTTGAGTTTTTAATTCGTCCATACCTTCACGCCCTGCGCCGGAAACTGCCTGATACGTTGAAACAACCACGCGCTTAATTTTTGAAATATCATAAAGCGGCTTCAACGCCATAACCATTATAATTGTTGAGCAGTTGGGATTGGCGATAATTCCTTTGTGGCGTTTAATCGCTTGCGGGTTGACTTCAGGAACAACAAGCGGAACTTCAGGATCCATTCTGAAAGTACTTGAATTGTCGATACAAACTGCGCCCGCTTTGACTGCCGCCGGAGCAAAAACTTTGCTTGCCTTGCCGCCTGCGAAAAGCGCAATATCTACGCCGTCAAAAGAGTTTTCGGTAGTTTCTTCGACGGTATATTCTTTGCCCATAAAATTAATTTTTTTACCGGCACTGCGCGAGGACGCAAGCATTTTTAAATTGTTGAAAGGGAAATTGCGCTCTTCAATCAGTTTCAAAAATTCTTGTCCGACCGCGCCGGTTACGCCGACAATCGCAAGATTTATTTTCTTCATCAAATTACCTCCGTTAATCCAAAAGTTTATCGAGTCCGACAGTTAAACCTTTCAAACTGCGAACTTTTTTACAAGCCAAAATTACGCCGGGCATAAAAGATTCACGCCCTGTTGAATCGTGGCGAATTGTCAAAGTTTGTCCTAAGCCGCCAAAAATAACTTCTTGATGAGCAACGTAGCCCGGCAACCTTACGCTGTGAATTCTTATCCCGTCAAAATCTGCGCCGCGTACGTGTTCAAGGCGTTCTTTTTCGTCGGGGTGTCCCTGCTTGTGAGGCGTGCGCACTTCAGAAATCATTTTGGCGGTAAGTTCGGCAGTGCCGCTCGGCGCGTCAAGTTTTTTATCGTGATGCAATTCAATAATTTCAACTTCCGGCATATACTTTGCAACTTTTTGAGAAAGTAACATCATCAGTACCGCGCCAATGGCAAAATTCGGCGCAATAAAAACCGGCGTATGAAATTTTTCAGCCGCCGCGCTGATTTTTTCTTTCTGTTCGTCGCTTAAACCGGTTGTACCAACAACGGGCGAAACTTTGTGTTCAATCGCCGTCATAACATTTTCAAAAACTGAATCAGGGCGTGTAAAGTCAATCATAACTTCAGGCTGATATTTTTTTAACGCCGCCGTTAAATCTGTTTCAACTTTGACGCCTTCAACTTCACCGGAAAAAATATCAACCGCGCCGACAAGTTCCAATTCGCCATCAGATTTTACCGCAGAAATAACCGTGCGCCCCATTCTGCCGAGCGCGCCGCTTACCAATACTTTTATCAAAAATTCCGCCTCCAAATATAAAAAAATTACAAATAATTTTATCCTATGTAAAATCTTGCGTCAACTTTTTTAATCCGGCAAAATTATTTCTAAGTTTAAATCTTGCGCCGCTTTTAAAATTCCTGCCGCCGGTTTATTTTCGGTTATTATTCCGCGTACATTTTCAAGCGTGGCAAAAGTATAATTCGCCTCCACGCCAAATTTTCTTGATTCGGCGATTATGTAAGAATTTTTGCTGATACTTAAAATTTTCGCCTTGTGCAAGCCGCTGTTTACGTCATTTGTCGACAGCGAATTTTTTTTCACGTCAACGCCTACGACTCCTACAAAAGAAATATCAGGGCGAAACTTTGACATAAATTCAAGGTTAAGCCCGTCAATAAAACCGTCCCTGCTCTTATTAATTTGCCCGCCCGCAAAAATTATATTTATTCGAGGATTGCGCGCCAACATTACCAGTACATCGACCATATTTGTAATAATTTTGTAGGGCGTTTCTTTTTTTTCCAAAATTTCGGCAATGGCAATGCTGATTGTTGAGGCGTCCAGAAAAACCAATTCATTTTGTGTAATAATTTTTACGGCAGCGGCGGCAATTTTTCTTTTGGCTTCAACGTCACTGATTCTGCGTTTTTGTGCTTCAGTAATTTGTAATTTTTCTTTTATTGGAACTGCGCCGCCGTAAGTTCGTTTAAGTTGTCCTTCAAGTTCAAGTGCGGTTAAATCTTTTCTGATTGAATCTTCAGTAACGCTAAACATTTCAGCCAATTCCTTAACCAATACCTTACCATTTGCCGCCAAAAGTTCCAAAATCTTTGCTTGTCTTTCTTCTAAAAACATCTAATCACTCCAAAAAAAATAATCCCCCGGAGGGGACTTACTAAACAAAACCGTTCTTAAATTTCTTCTCAAAAAATTTATTCTGCAAAAATTTGAAAAATCCTATGTCAAATTGTAATTTTTCAAAAATAATTTTTAACCTTTCAAAAGTTTTACTGTAAAAAATGGTTGCAAAAGCGACGAATAGGAGCGTTTGCTCTAGCGGGATTTGAACCCTGCAAATGTGACGAATAGGAGCATTTGCTACCCGCCGTGAAAATGCGCAAAAAAAAATGGTGACGCTAGCGGGATTTGAACCCACGAACCCGCCGTGAAAGGGCGGTGTCTTAACCACTTGACGATAGCGCCATTAACCTTGCGAATTATACTACAAAGTTTTTGAAAATGTCAACAAAAAAATTTTATTTCAAATTCCAACCGTGATCAATCGGACCAACGCCCTTGCCGAGTGTTAAACCGGAACTCAACGCGCCGGTTAAATATTTTTTTGCCTCGTCGATTGACTGAATTAAATTTAAACCTTTGGCAAGATTGGCGGCGATAGCTGAACTTAATGCAGTGCCTGCGCCGTGTGTATTTTTTGTATCAACTTTTTTACCTCTGAACCAGCGCGCGTCTTGCCCGTTAGCTAAAAATTCGCTTGCGTCATTTTCGTCGCCGCTGCCCTTTGCCAAAACTGCGCACGAATATTTTTCAGAAATTTTCTTTGCGGCATCTGAAACTTCTTGACGATTTGAAACTTTATCGCCGCTGAAAATTTCCAATTCTTTCAAGCCTAAAGTTATCAAATTGGACAGCGGAAAAATTTGCTCGGCGTAAAGTCCGACCGCGTCAGCTTCAATTAATTTTGTGCCGTCATTTGCAATGGTTACAGGATCCGCAACAACAATTTTTGCGCCGTAACTTTTCAATCTTTCGGCAACCGTAATAATTAAATCGCGCGTCGGTATTGTTCCAATTTTTACCGCAACCGGCGGAATATCTTCAAAAACCATATCAATTTGATTCCCCAAAAAATCCGCCGTCACGTCCATATATGCACGAAAACCGGTCGTATTTTGCGCTGTCAAAGTTGTTATTGCCGACATTGCGTAAACGCCGTTTGCAAGCAAAGTTTTAATATCGCCTTGAATACCCGCGCCACCCGATGAATCCGAGCCGCCGATTGTAAGTACAGTTTTCAATTCCATTAAAATTATCTCCCCTCAAAATTTTTTGTGTTTAATATGCCATACGGGTTGCCTTTGGAATTTATTTTATTTTTAAGTTTATTGTAAACTTTTTTGGGCTTTTTGCCAAATGAGAGAGCAACCGCACTTCTAAAAACCCTGCCGGAGTCAAGTTGCCTTGCAACATTTCTGGCAAAGCTGACATTTTCGGGAACATCTATAAAAACCGCTCTAACGTCATAACCTGCCGCCTCAAAAGGTTTTATATATTTGCTTGTCAATTCGTCAAAATCCGGAGCCACAATGGGCAGTATAACATTTGTGCCCTTCATTTCGCCGGTTAAGAAACTTTCCATAGCCTTATCCATAATGTTGAAGCTTTCCCAATGTACCGCGTCACCTGCGGCACCGTAACTTTCTTGATACTCCGGCAACAAAGCTTTTATAACGTCACAATCAAGGATAAAAGCCCCCGTTTTTTCACTGTTGGGATCTGTGTACATTGTAGATTTTCCGGAGGCAGGCAATCCCAAAACTAAAGTCATTTGATAATTTTTGTTGAGTGGACCGTCATAAACATATTTGGATCTTTTCGCCGTTTCGTCATAAATTTTTCGCGCAGACCCTATGCTTAAAAATTCCTGCAAAACTTTTTCGCGCAATTCTTGACGTTCCGGCGTGTTAATATCAGCCGTGTTGCCGTACAATGTGAAATAATAACTTGAAAGGGCGTCAAGCTGTGCAAGCACAGGGCTTTTTTTGAGTTCCTTCATACTTGGATAATCATTTTTTTTGATTCTGGTATAAAGTTTTCGGGCTTCATCAGTTTGTATGGCTAAATGTTGCGGTGAAGGTTGCCACGTCAGCGGTACAACTCCTTCAGGCAATTCTGCTTTTTGTGCAAAAGCCGCTGAAGTTATCGTTACGACAAACACCAACGCCATTAAAGTGCCACACAATTTTTTAAAACTCATTTTTTGCACCTCACTTTTAATTAAAAGCGTTATAAAAATCTGTAGCTGTTTTAATAAGATAATCTTTTTTCTTGAGGACGTCAAGCCAATTTTGGGGAATTTGTTCAATCCCGTAATATGCGCCCGCCAATCCGCCCGCAATAGCTCCAATAGTATCAGTATCGCCGCCCAAATTTACCGCCTTCAAAACTAAATCCTTGTAGTTATCGGTATTCAGCAAACACCATAACGCCGCCTTGAGATTATCCACAACGTAAACGCGGCTTGGAATATTTTTTTCAGGAATTGCGGCAAAATCTTTATCAAGAAAAATTTCATAGTGAAACCATTCATCTTTAAAATTTTCGTGCGTCGAATAAAAACTTTTGGCGCGGTTTAAGCCGTTGGAAATTGCAACTTGTAAATTTTGCCCGTCAAAAATTTCAGCGGCAATTAAACAATAAATCCCGCACGCTATTAAATTTCGAGGGTGCGCGTGCGTCAAGGAAGTATAATCGTGAATAATTTTCATGGCGTCATCATCAAAATTATTTCCGCGCGTCAAAAAAATATACGCGGCGGCGGGAATCATACGAATAAGCGCGCCGTTTTCATTTGAGTATTCGTCCGAAATTCCGCAATCCGGCGGACGATAACCTTTCAAAAAATTTCCAATCGCCTCTGAAGTTATCGGGTCGAAGTCAAAAGTATAATCGTTTGCCGTGAATTTATCGCCGCTGTACCAGTCAACGAAATTCAACATAATATCTTCGTAGTCAATTTTTTTCATTCGAGAAATACTGTACATTGCGGCAATAGTCAAGCTTGTATCGCCCGACCAACTGCCCGCCGGTTGATTGTGGACGCCATAGCCGAGCATTTCTGTTACAGGGTTGTTTTCAAGCCTCATTCGTGTTTCAGATTCAACCGGAACGCCCAGCGCGTCGCCGACCGCGTGTCCAAGTACCATTGCGATTAATTTTTCTTGCGTCATAATATTTACTCCTTTAATTGAAGGCGTTGTAAAAATCTGCAGCAATTTTTTCAAGATACTTTTTCTTTTTTAAAACGTCAAGCCAATTTTGGGGAATTTGTTCAAGCCCGTAAAACGCGCCCGCCAATCCGCCCGCAATAGCTCCAATAGTATCAGTATCGCCGCCCAAATTTACCGCCTTTAAAACTAAATCCTTGTAGTTATCGGTATTCAGCAAACACCATATCGCCGCCTCTAAACTTGCCACAACATAGCCGGTACTTTTAATTTCGTCTTCAAAAAATTTATCAAAATTCTTGTCGAACAGCCGCTCAAAATTTTTGAATGCTTCCTTGAACTCGCGCAGGTTTCCATAAAAATTTTGGGCGCGGCTTAAACCTTTTGAAATTGCAAGTTGTAAAGTTTGCCCGTCGAAAATTCCGGCGGCAACTGAACAGTAAATCCCGGCGGCTATTAAACAATTTTTATTGCCGTGCGTGATTGAAGAAAAGTTATGTACCGTTTCAAAAGTTTCAGGATAAAAATTATTTCCGTGCTTAAAATATACATACATTGCAACGGGCGAAATTCTCATCAAGCCGCCGTTAGCCGCCGAGTTTTCGTGATCCGGTCCGCATTCCAAAGGCGGAATTCCGTCCGCAAAATTTGAAATAGCGTTAGCGGTTGTATTGCCGCAGTCAAAAGTTTCATCAGTGGCGGTAAATTTATCTTCGTTGTACCACGCCAAAAAATTTTTCATAATATCCGCGTAGTCAATTTTTTTCAAGCGTGCCATACTTTCCATTGCGGCAACAGTTAAGCTTGTATCGTCAGACCAAGTACCGGCGGGTTGCCCGTATGTGCCGTAAGCTCTCATATCAACTACAGGATTATCTTTGAGTTTGTAGCGTTTTGTAAATTCGACGGGAACGCCGACGGCATCCGCTACGGCGTGTCCAAGTAACATTGAGGTTACAGTTTTTTGAGTAAGCATTTTCTAACCTCCATTAAGTTTTAATATCGTCAAAACTTTCCCATTCGCAAATAAAGCCGGCGTTTTCAATTTTAAAAAAACTTACGCCCGGAATGTGATCAATACCATCCGCCGGACAATCATTCCATTCGCCGGAATTGTACAGTGACAAAATAAATTCGTTGCCCAAATCGTTGTTGGGTTCACCTTCAGCCCAATTTTCGTAGGTAAATTCTTCGCGGGTTATCCATTCCCATTGGTTTTCAACTACGCTAAATCCACCCGTCCAATAGTACTTTTTTTTCTTGCCCGCATACAAAATAACACTTTGAACGGCGGCTTGTTCTTCCTTTGAAGTAATTGTGACCAAATGTCCGCCCAATTCTTTGCAACGGGCGTTAGCGTCTTTCCAAGTCATACCTTCGTGAAAAACTTTGTAGTAATGGTTGTTATATTCCCAAATTCCGGCAACTTTCAATATAGCTTTGTCAGGCTTTTTTGTCTTTTCTTTGAGAATTTTTTCCAGCGTCAATTTGATATTTTCGTTATCGGTGTCTACGTCAGCAACAATAAAAACTGTACAAAGCGTGCCGTTTTCGCTGTATTCGACGCCTTCAGATTTAACTTTAATCATAGCTATTGCGGTAGTGCGAATTAAATCTTTGTCAAGATTGGAATTGTTCATTTCAGAATAACTTTCGACGTAAACACCAATTTGTTCAGCGATTTTTCTTTTGGCGTCATTCAGTGCCTTTAATTTTGCGGTCTCTCGGCTGTCACTGTCTCCAAGTCGATATTCGCCTATTGCCGAATATTCTTTTATGTTTGTTTCAGTTACTTTGTTTTCAATTAAAGTTGTTTCATCCGCTTCAGTTTTTTCAGTATCAGTTGTTTCTTCAGCTGAAGTTTCGTTTGAAAAATTCAAAAATAAAACTGCTATGAAAAATGCTGTAAAAATTTTTTTGATTGAGTTCAAAATTATCCCCCTTTAAATTTTTATATCGTCAGTATCAACCGTAGCAACAATAAAAACGCGGCAAGAAATTTTTTTATCAAAATTAACGCCCCCTGTTAAAACTGAAAAGGCACCACGTCAAAGATTTAACGCAGTGCCTAAAAGAATATTCAGTTTAATGTCCGAAAAATTTTATTTCTTCCAAATGCCGCCAACAGTGCGATTGAGGAGCGGTTGACGCTGATAAACAGCATTTTTGCCGAGTTCTTCTTCAATGCGAATGAGTTGGTTATATTTCGCCATGCGGTCTGTGCGGCTCAATGAACCGGTTTTAATCTGTCCGCTGTTCGTTGCAACTGCAATATCAGCAATGGTAGCATCTTCGGTCTCGCCGGAACGGTGAGAAGTAACGGTCGTGTAGTTATGGCGGTGTGCCATTTCGATAGCTTCGAGAGTTTCGGTAAGGGAGCCGATCTGGTTGACTTTGATAAGAATGGAGTTTGCCGCGCCCATCTTAATGCCTTTTTCGAGGAATTTTGTATTTGTTACGAACAGGTCATCGCCGACGAGTTGGCAACGATCGCCAATAGTCTTTGTGAGTTCAACCCAGTTATCCCAGTCATTTTCATCTAAGCCATCTTCGATTGAGTCAATCGGGAAGTCGGTGATTAATTTTTCAAGGAACTTAATTTGTTCTGCCGCGCTGAGTTTCTTACCGTTAGGATCTTTTTCTTTGCCGTCTTTGAGTTTACGATAATCATAGTACCAGCCGTCTTCTTCTTTGTAAGCAAATTCAGACGCTGCGCAGTCCATAGCAATTTTAACGTCGTCGCCGGGTTTGTAACCTGCTTTTTCGATTGCGTCAACAATAATTTGAAGAGCATCTTCAATACCGTTCAGTTTCGGTGCAAAGCCGCCTTCATCGCCAACAGCCGTTGAGAGTCCGCGCGCTTTAAGCAATTTTGCAAGGTTATGGAAAACTTCCGCGCCCATACGAATAGCTTCACGAATTGTAGGTGCGCCGGTCGGGCGAATCATAAATTCTTGGAAAGCAATGGGAGCGTCAGAGTGTGCGCCGCCGTTGATAATGTTCATCATAGGAACGGGCATTTTGTAGGTATTGCAGCCGCCGATATAGCGATACAGCGGGAGTCCGACGAATTGTGCGCCTGCTTTTGCCGCAGCTAAGGATACGCCGAGAATTGCATTTGCGCCGAGTTTGCTCTTCGTGGGAGTGCCGTCAAGTTCGATCATCTTATAATCAAGCGCGCGTTGATCCAGTACACAATCACCGATAATTGCCGGAGCAATAATTTTATTTACATTGTCAACTGCTTTCAAAACGCCTTTGCCAAGATAACGACCTTTGTCGCCGTCACGAAGTTCAAGAGCTTCATTTTCGCCTGTGGACGCGCCGGAAGGAACGGCTGCGCGACCGACAATACCATTTTCAAGAATTACATCGACTTCAACAGTAGGATTGCCACGAGAATCAACAATTTCACGACCGATAACTTTCTCGATTTTTGCCATATTAAAAATCCCCCTTTAATCAAGTACAAAATTATTTTCGATAGACTTATTATAAACAGCTTGTCGACAAAATGCAAGTTATTTTCTAAAAATTTTCCGAACATTTATTTAGTTTGAAAATTGTTTCATATGGAATTTCTTAATTGCTTGATTTTTTCGCAAGTTATGTTATAATACGCAAGCTTGAATTAAAAATTTGAGCAATGGAAGTTTTTTAGTATGTAAGGAGATTTTTTTAATGGCTTTTGAAGACAAAACACTCGTATGTAAGGACTGCGGCAAGGAATTTACTTTCAGCGCAGGCGAACAGGAATTTTACGCAGAAAAAGGTTTTGAAAACGAACCTACCCGTTGCCGCGACTGCCGCGACAAACGCCGCCGTAACCGCGAAGGCAGCGAACATCGCCAAATGTTTACTGTTGTTTGTGCTGATTGCGGCAAAGAAACTGAAGTTCCCTTCGAGCCGCGCAATGAACGTCCGGTTTACTGCCGCGATTGTTTCTCCAAACACCGCGCCGCTGCAAGAGCTTAAAAGTTCAATCGGCGGTATACGAGTTAGTTACATATATTTTGCCGATAAACATTTTATAATAAAGTCCGGGATTTTTCTCGGGCTTTATTTGTTTGAAGGAGGCGGCGAAAATTTCCTACGTACTTTTTAAATTGATTAGTAAAATAATCTGTGCGTTGCCGTTTAATTTCGCCTTGAAAATCGGGCGTGCGCTTGCAAACTTTTTGTGGCTTTTCGTTCCAAAAAAAAGAAAAATCCTTGCGCGTGAAAATATTCAAAAATGTTTGAGCGTTGACAAAAAAGAATCTGCGCGAATCGCAAAAGTAAGCGCGGTTAATCTCGGCTCCATTTTGATTGAAGTTTTAATGTTTCCCGTGCTGAAAAATACAATGCAAAGTCACGTTAAATTAATCGGGCTTGAACATTTACAGCATTATATTAAATCAAGCGAAAGACAAGGGCGCGGCGCGGTTATTATGACTTCGCACAGCGATAATTGGGAACTTATGGGCGGCGCGTTTGCCCAAAACGGTATACCGCTTGTCGGCGTGGCAAAAAAACAAAAGTCAGACGGCGCAGATAAATTTATTAACGAATACCGCACTTTAATTGGTATGCACATAACTTATCGAAGCGGCGTCCGCGAAATGTACCAACTGCTTGACGAAGGGCATTTTATCGGCTTGATTATGGATCAAGATGTTGGCAGGCGCGACGGTGTTGTAGTGAAATTTTTTAACCGAGCAACAAATTATGTTACGGGCGCGGCGTCAATGTCACGCTTTAAGGGCGTGCCAATTTTCCCGGCGTTTATGCACAAAAATTCAGATGGTACTCATACGCTGGAAATTCAGCCGCCGGTTTTTGTCGAACGTACAAAAGACAAGCGCGCAGATATTTATAAAATGACGCAACATTTGGCAACGCTTACTGAAAATCATATTCGCAAATATCCTGAAGAATGGTTTTGGTTGCACGACCGCTGGAAGTCTATGAGGACTGAATTTTCGCCTGAAGAAATTGCCGAATTCAACGAAAAACTTTCTATAAACTAAAAAAGCCGCCTAAGAAATTCTTAGACGACAATGCTAAAATATTCAATTTAAAAATGATTCATTGAAAATTTGAAAAGTACGAATAAGCCTTAGCCGCTGTTTGTTGTTGCGTTTCAAATGAACGGTCGTTATAACTTTGAAAACCTGTTGGACCCATCCCTGAATAGGAACCGATTTTTGAACTTTCATACTGATCATCTTTTTCCATGATACTGGCAATCGCCTCAACTGAAGTTTCAAGTGTTTCACGGCTGGCGCGACTCAATTCGCCGTTTCCAATATGAGTTTCTGTACCGAAATTTGAAACTGCCATTGGAGCGCGGGCGGCGTACATTCTTTCACTCGTTGCAGCTTCGCCGTTATTAATTGCCTGACGATTTGTTTGCATTGGTGTTGTGTTAAAATCGCCCCAAAGTTGGGCGTGTTGAATGACATTTTCGCCCGGTCTGAGATCAGCATGCTGAACTACATTTTGCATCGGCAGAATTGGCGTTTTGATTGAACTGCCAACCGGCATGATCGGAGTACTGATATTTGGACTCTGAATCATTTTTTATCCCTCCTTAGAAAAACTTCCCAACAAAATCTGCATTTTTATTTTAGCACGCATTTTTTTTATTGGCAACATCCCTATACTAACTTATCGACAGTTTTTATTAAAATCTTTACACTTTTTGAAACTTTGACAGAAATTTTTGTTAAAGTTTTTTTTGTGTGTTATCATTGCTAAAATTTTTTTTTGAAAGAAGCTGAAACAATGACTTTGAATCAGAAAATTTTCAACAGCTGGCAAATTTTAAAAAGCGGACGCCGCGCTGATTTTATAATTATCGTCGTCATAACTTTAATTTTCCTGTGCGTCATTATAATGAATGTGCGATTGATTTTTCAAATGACTTCAAATCAAACTGAAGAAATTGGCAAAATGCAACTTGAAATGATACGTGACGACCTGCAGGGGACGCTTGCAAATGCTGAAGGCGTAACAATGCAAATGGCGATTGAAGCCGACCAACTTATAAATTCCGGCGCGTCATTGGCTGAAATTGAAAAATTTTTTTACGCCAAAAAGCGGGAACAGTTTGCACTTACCAACGGCGTTTGTTTCAATGTTTACATTACGACGAAAAGCTGGACTATTATCCCTGATTTTAATATGCCTGCAGATTATCACGCGCCGGAGCGGATCTGGTACAAGGGCGCGGCTGAAAATCCCGACAAAGTTTATATCAGTGAACCCTACCCGGACGCCGCCGGTAATGGAATTTGTTTTACAATGTCAAAAATGTTGGACGATAATGAAACGGTTGTTGCGCTTGATTTTACACTTTCAGATATTCAACGTTCAATTTTGCGAATGACTTCAACAAGCGATCGCGCGGCGTTAATCGTTACGAAAAGCGGTATGATTATCGGCTATAATGATATGTCGATTGTCGGCGAAAAAATTTCTAAGCGGCTGCCGGAATATGAAAATATTTTATTGCGTGTACTTTCAACGAATAATCACGATAATTTTTCTGCGCAACTTAACGACAGGGAACATACAATTTTCAGCAGTCAAACAAAAAACGGCTGGTACATGATTCTTAGCGTTGACAACGATGCTTTTTATCGTGAAAGTTACAGGCAGATTATTTTTACAATCGCCCTAAGTTTTGCAATGATGTTTTCGATAATTTTTTTCTATTTGAACGCAATGAAGAACGGCTTACAGGCAGAAAACGCCCTGCGCGTCAAGGAAGAATTTTTGTCGAGGCTTTCAACCGAACTTAGGACGCCCCTGCACAATATTTTAGATTTATCAAGCGAAAAAGTTTTGACGCAAGACGAAAAAGCCGCAAAAGTTCGAGAATCTGCGCTAAAACTTTCTGATATGCTGGATAATCTTTTTTCATTTTCGACGATTGTTTCAAATGACAAGAAAAAATTGGACGCCACTGAAAATTTTACTGAATCTGAACTTTCAAAAGTCAGCCGCCATTCACGCACAGGGATTATCGCAGTTTTAATTGTTGCAATGATTTTGAATTTGGGAATTTGCGTTGACACGACAATTAATTGGGGAAATACCGCAATGAAAGGCAAGGTTGACGAATACGAACACCAACTTTCAAATTGGCTTGAAAATCAGCGCAGTATTTTAAGTATGTTTGCAAACATTATTAAATCAAACCCTGAACTTATGGAAGATTATCCTTTTGCCGTTAATTTTTTAAATGACATTGCCAAAAATTATCCTGAAATTTCAGTTTGCTATATGGCTAATCCCTACAAAGAACACCAAGTAATAATGAATAACGGCTGGGAATCGCCCGACCCGAATTGGCGCGTTGACCAACGCCCGTGGTATGTTGAAACTTTCAAGAATGAATATAATTTCAATGTTTCAACGCCCTATTATGACGATCAGACGGGCGGCTATTGCGTTACACTTTCACAAGTTGTTTATGGAGACAGCGGGGAATTTTTGGGCGTTTTCGCCATTGATTTTTACTTGAACAGCTTGACTAAAATTCTCGGCGAAAGTTACACTAAAACCGGTTACGCTTTTCTTGTTGACAGGAACGGAATTATAATTAATCATCCCAATAACAATTATCAAATGACGTTTAGCCGAATGACTGATATTTTCGGCACTGAATACAGTCCGATTTATTCCGGCGATACCGTTAAAATGATTAAAGACTATACCGGCGATTATATGGCTTGCCTTGCCAAAAAAAATCCTGCGTCAGATTTTACCGTTATTGTCGCGCAGAACGGCTGGAGTACTTACGGCAATATTTTGATACTTGGAATTATTTTTATAGTTTTGTTGGGAATCAGTATTTTGATTGTAGGTTCACTGATAAATAAACTTTTGCGTTGGCAGGATTCGGTAAATCGGCAGTTGCAGGAGTCATCAGATACTGCAATGGCGGCAAGCGCGGCTAAGTCTCAATTTTTGGCGCAAATGTCGCACGAAATACGCACGCCAATTAACGCGGTGCTCGGTATGAATGAAATGATTTTGCGTGAAAGTAAAAACCCCGCAATTTTGGACTACGCGGCAAATATTCAAAGTGCCGGCAAAACTCTTTTGACGCTTATAAATTCTATCCTTGACTTTTCAAAAATCGAAGACGGCAAAATGGAAATTGTGCCCGTGCGCTATGAAACGGTTGTACTTATTGAAGACCTTGAAAATATGATTCTGGAAAAAGCCCGCAAAAAAGATTTAACTTTTCAAACTGAAATTGATTCAAGCCTTCCAACAAGTTTATACGGCGACGACGTACGAATCAGGCAGATTATTACCAACTTGCTTACAAACGCCGTAAAATACACGCACGAAGGCTCCGTGACGCTTAAAATTGGCGGCGTTGAAATTGACGCAGATACTTTTGAACTTCAAGTAAAAGTTTCAGATACCGGGATTGGTATTCGCTCTGAAGATATTGGCAAACTTTTTAAATCTTTCATACGGCTTGACGTAGACAAAAACAGAAATATCGAAGGTACGGGCTTGGGAATTGCTATTGTACAAAAACTTTTGGCAATGATGAACAGCACATTGGAAGTTGAAAGCGTTTACGGCGCGGGCTCCACGTTTTCTTTCAAGCTGATTCAGAAAATTATTGATAAAAATCCCGTCGGCAACTACGAGGAACAAAAAAATAAACGCCTTGACAAGGTTGCAGACAATAAATATTTAGTTGCGGCGGGCGCAAAAGTTTTAGCCGTTGACGATAACAACATGAACTTGAAAGTTATCAGCGGCTTACTCAAGCGAAATGGAATTGTCCCCGACCTTGCAGAAAGCGGCAAACAGTGTATTGAACTTGCGAGGAAAAATTTTTACCATATAATTTTTCTTGATAATATGATGCCGGTCATGAACGGCGTTGAAACTTTAAAAGCTTTACAGCGGGAAAAAATTTTAAGCGAAAAAACCGCCGTTATAATGTTGACGGCAAGTGCTATAGCCGGTATGAGAGAAATTTACCTGCGCGAGGGATTTGATGATTATCTTTCAAAGCCAATAGAAGTTTCGGAGCTTGAATTAATGTTACAAAAACATTTGCCGCCGGAAATTGTTTCATTCAAAGTCGATGAACCGGCTGAAGTTTCAATAGACATAGACGCGGGCGAAATTAACACTGAAACGGGGCTTGAATACAGCGCGGGAATGGTTGAACTCTATCAAGATATTTTGAACACTTTCGCCAATTTGAAGGACGAAAAGAAATCTAAACTGCAGGAAAGTTTTGACGCGGCAGATTGGAAAAATTATACAGTCTACGTACACGCGCTAAAATCCAACGCACAATCAATAGGCGCGGATAAACTTTTTAGCGCGGCAAAGGATTTGGAACTTGCGGGTAAAAAAATTACCGCCGAAAATATCTCTGAAAGTGAAAAAGTTCAAGCCGTCGAATATATCAAAGATAATCACGCCGCACTTTTGAAAATGTACGATAAAATTGCTGACGCCGCCAAAAATATTTCTGAAAATCTTGAAAGTTAAGGAGCGTTGATAAATGGGAAAGTTCACTGAAAGTAATATAGTTTTGGTCGTTGACGATGACGAAATGAATTTACAGGTTGCAAAAATGATTCTTGAAAAGAAATTGCCGTGCCGCGTCATAACCGCCAACAGCGGCGCGCAGTGCCTCGAAGTTTTGCAAAGTCAATATGTGCGCGTAGTTTTGCTTGATATTTTGATGCCGGAAATGGACGGGATTGAAACTTTAAAGGAAATTCGCGCAGATGAAAGGTTTGAAGAATTGCCGGTAATAATGCTTACGGCGTCACTCGACAAAGACAACATAAAAAAAGCCGCCGCGTTGGGCGTCAAAGATTATGTCAGAAAACCGTTTATGCCGAAAGAATTAATCGACCGCGTCAGTAAAAAACTTATCGAAGAATCAAGCAATAAAGTTTTGGTTATAGCGGATGAAAATAATTTGGCGGCGTGGCACAATGTTTTAGAAAATAATTTTCCGCACGAATTTATTATAGAAACTTCAAGCGAAGACAGCTTAAAAATACTGCGCGAGGTTGAAATTTCTTTAGTGGTGGTTAGCGCAGATTTAAAATTTATCGACGGCTACGAAATTTTAAATTTTATGGCGAGTGAAGAAAAATTTGACGCAATACCGCTTGTGGTAACCGCGCCGGATAAACTTGCTGAAATTTTGGAAAAACTTAAACCGCCCGCGCCCGAACATAAAAATAAAATTGTTCACGTTGTAACAAATGGTATTGGCTATAAGCTGAATTTGAGATTTTAAAATTTCTTGAAATTAAAAAACCGCCGAGTTAAAAACTTGACGGTTAATTTTTTTGTTGATTGTTTAAAACGCCGTAGAATCGATTTTAAGGGCTATAAAAATTTTTAAGGTAAATTTATAGTCTGAACAGCTGAACGCCGCTTACAGGGCACTTCAGGCGCGTTTACGGCGATATTTAAAAGGTCGCGCAGATTTTAGCCGACTTCTTCCTGTTTTTCTTTTTCAATGAGAATATCCAAAAGTTTAATACCGGCTTCAGGAATATTGGTGCCGGGAGCGAAAATTGCAACCGCGCCGCTCTTGTACAAGAAGTCATAATCTTGAACGGGGATAACGCCGCCAATGGCAACCAAAATATCTTCGTGGTCAAGCTTTTTGAGTTCTTGAACAAGTTCCGGCAAAAGTGTATTGTGCCCTGCAGCAAGTGAACTGAATCCGATCATATCGACGCCGTTTTCAACAGCATCTTTTGCAGTTTCGGCGGGCGTTTGGAAAAGCGGACCAACGTCAACAGTCCAACCCATATCTGCAAATGAAGTAGCAATAACTTTTTGCCCTCTGTCGTGTCCGTCTTGCCCCATTTTGGCGACGAAAATACGCGGGCGATGTCCTGTAATTTTTTCAAATTCATCAGCCTTAGCAATAGCTTTTTCAAGTGCAGATTTATTGCTGAATTCTGAAGAATAAACGCCGCTGATTGTATGCATAACTGCTTGATAACGCCCGGAAACTTTTTCGACAGCGTCCGAAATTTCGCCGAGTGACGCACGAACTCTGGCAGCCTCAACAGCACATTCAAGCAAATTGCCGTTGTCGCGTGATTCAGCCGCCTTTGTAATAGCTTCAAGCGCGGCGCGTACGTCGTCTTCATTACGTTCAGCGCGCAATTTGTTAAGGCGTTCAACCTGCGCGTTTCTGACAGCCGCATTATCGACCGCCAAAATTTCAAGCGGATCTTCTTTATCAAGGCGATATTTATTTAAGCCAACAATAGTTTCATTGTTTGAATCGATACGCGCTTGACGACGAGCCGCCGCCTCTTCAATACGCATTTTCGGTAAACCGGTCGCAATAGCTTTTGACATACCGCCAAGAGATTCTATTTCTTGAATGTGAGCCCAAGCACGGCGGATAATTTCATTTGTCAACGCTTCAACATAATAAGAGCCGCCCCAAGGATCAATAATCTTGCAAACTGAAGTTTCATCTTGAATATAAAGTTGAGTGTTGCGTGCGATACGTGCTGAGTGATTTGTCGGGAGCGCAATTGCTTCGTCTAAAGAATTTGTATGCAGTGATTGAGTATGACCGAGAGCCGCGCCCATAGCCTCCATAAGTGTACGAGCAATATTATTATAAGGATCTTGAGCAGTAAGTGACCAGCCGGAAGTTTGGCAGTGCGTGCGAAGAGCCATAGATTTTGCTTGAGTGCCGCCCATTTGTTTAACGATTTTTGCCCAAAGTACACGCGCCGCGCGCATTTTTGCAACTTCCATGAAATAATTTTTACCAATAGCCCAGAAAAAGCTTAAACGTTTTGCAAAGGCGTCAACGGCTAATCCCGCGTTAATACCTGTACGAATATATTCTAAGCCGTCCGCCAATGTATAACCAAGTTCAATATCAGCAGGTGCGCCCGCCTCTTGCATATGATAACCGGAAATTGAAATTGAATTGAATTTCGGCATATATTTTGTTGTATACTCAAATATATCGCCAATGATACGCATGCTCATTTCAGGCGGGTAAATATACGTATTGCGTACCATAAATTCTTTAAGAATATCATTTTGAATAGTGCCGTTTAAAATGGATTTATCAACGCCCTGTTCAACGCCGCTTTGAATGAAGAACGCAAGAATAGGCAAAACTGCGCCGTTCATTGTCATTGAAACTGACATTTGGTCAAGCGGAATACCGCTGAACAAAATATTCATATCCAACATTGAGCAAACAGAAACGCCCGCCTTTCCAACGTCACCGAAAACGCGCGGGTTATCTGCGTCGTAGCCGCGATGAGTCGGCAAGTCAAATGCTATTGAAAGTCCTTTTTGCCCGGCGGCAAGGTTACGGCGATAAAAAGCGTTGGATTCTTCAGCAGTGGAAAAGCCCGCGTATTGACGAACTGTCCACGGACGGAAAACATACATTGTAGAATAAGGACCGCGCAAAAACGGCGGAATTCCGCTTACAAAGTCCAAATGATTCATATGATCGTATTCGTCGTGACTGTACAGCGGTTTAACCGGCACATGCTCCATTGTACGTTCAATTAAGCTGTCGTAATTGGCGGCAACTTTTTTTTCAAATTCAGCCTTCCACGTTGCCTCGTCAACCTGCGGAGCGTCGCCGAGCTTTATTTGTGTAAAGTCAGGATTTTTATATTCAGCCATTAAAATTTCTCCCTTCGGTCGAAATTTAAGGATTAAGGATTAAGGACTAAGGATTAAGGATTTTTTAATTTTCCTTAGCCCTTAGCCCCTAGCCCTTAGCCCTTAAATCCCCTTTTTCTTCTGCATTGAAATTAAAGTCTGATAGCAATTCGAGCGAATGTTAATATAATCGTCAATACCGGCTTGCTTGTAAGTTTCAACGAGTTCAGCCGGTGCAGTACCTGCAAGGTAAACCGTAGCATTCGGCAAAGCTTCATGAAGTTTAGGCGCAAGCGCGGGAACAATTTCAGGGTAGGTTGCATCAGTCGAACAAATTACAACTGCATCTGCGCCGGATTCTTTCGCTGCCGCCGCCGCCTCGTCAACTGTTGTAAAGCCGTTATTTCCCAAAACTTCAAACGCGCCGACTTGTAAAAATCCTGTAGTGAAATCTGCGCGAGCTTTATGTTGAGGAATTGGTCCCATATTCGCAAGGAAGATTTTAACGTTGTCATTCTTTTCAGCTTTAAATTTTTCGGTTGCTTCGCGCAGTGCCTCAAATTTTTCACTCAAACGATGAGCTGCGATATATTGAACTTTGTCAGAATCGCCTGTACCGAGTGCGGAGCGAATTTCGGCAATGGTTGCACCTGCCGCCGCCGCGTCAATGACTGTATCAAAATTAGTCGCGTCAACTTTTGCAAGCGCGTCTTTTGCGTCAACATTAGCCAAATATTTTTCAATAGCTTCAGTACGTAATTTTTTATTTTCGTCAAAATCTTCAGGGCGCGGGTCAAGGCGTTCTTCAGTCATATTGGCGTACATATTACTACCAACAATTCTATCACGGCGGGACTCAACGGCTTTAAATCTTGCGTCAAGGATTTTTTGAATTTCGGCTTGAGGATAACCTTCCTTGAGCGCGGCAACAATTCCGCCCTTGCCTTCGATATTTTGAAATTCTGCCCAAATTTTTTCTTTAATTTGTTTAGTAAGAGTTTCAACCGCCCAACTGCCGCCTGCCGGGTCAATAGGCTGTAACAGTCCAAATTCTTCCTGTAAAATAATCTGCATATTGCGTGCGATACGGCGGCTGAATTCATCGCCTTTTCTAATCGGCTCATCAAAGGGCGCGTTTTCAAATGAATCAAGCCCGCCTACAACCGCCGAGAAAAGTTCTGAAGTATTACGCAACATATTAACGTACGGATCATAAACAGTTTTGAAGAAAAGCGCGGGGCGTGCGTGTACGTGGATATGTTGAACTTTTTCACTGCCGCCGAACGCTTTAATGATTTCTGCCCAAATTGGACGAATTGCGCGGAATTTTGCAACCTGCATAAAGAAATTTGCACCGGCTGAAAGTCCGAACATAATTTGTTCAGCCGCTTCATCGATCGTCAAGCCGCGCTCCAATAACGCACGAATATAAGCAACCGCCGCCGAAAGTGTATAGGCAATTTCTTGAACGTCATTTGCGCCGCCGTTAGAAAATACGTCGCTTTTAACCATAAAAGTTTTGAGTTCAGGCGCGTTTTTGACTGCCCACTTTGCAACCGCCGCCGCTTCGTCATAAAGTTTTTCAAGCGATTGATTTAATTCACCGTTCGCCGCCAATTCGCCAATAGGATTAGCTCCAACAAAGCCGCGCAATTTTGAAACGTCGCCGCCGTTTTTCTTGACAGCCGCAATTATCAACGCAAGAATAGGCGCACTGCTTGCGCCCGCGTAAACGTACAGCGGATATTTATCAAGTTTTAAATCTTTAAGTAAAATTTCAACGTCCTCAAGCGTGGTTAAGCTTACGCCGCCCTTGCCGGGGTGTTTGCAAACTGTAGCGTCAACATTTTTCTTTGTAGCACAATCAATTTGAACATTATAAATCGTGGAGCCTTTGTCAATTTCGTGTTTCAAAAGTTCGTTATTTTCTTCAGGGAAAGTTTCGTCGCAAGCCTGCGCGATGCCCCATGCTGATTTAACATAGCCGTTGACGGTCGCGCCGCGCAAATAATCGCCCATGCCCGGAAAAGAATTTTTAGGTTGAATAGATTCTGTATCATTGTGAAAATACATAGGCTCGAAAGTGATGCCCTCTTGAGTTTTGGTATACATTTTCTTTTCAAAGGGCGCGCCTTTTAAAAGCTCGATACAAGCTTCTTTCCATTGTTCGTAAGTGGGAATTTCAAACTCATCCAGCGGAACTTCCGGAAAATCTGTCTGCGCTTCAGCTTTTTTGATTATTGCCTGCAAATCTAACTCTGCAGATTTTTTTTCTTCGCTCATACATTTTTTCTCCTTTACAGTTATTTAGAAAAATATACTGCAATTCAAATGCAAAGTCAACGCGCCGCCTTGAAAAATATTTTGCCGTTGGTTATAATGAAAAAAATTTTTGGAGGTAAAAAATGAGCAATAAATATCACGTGCATAGTTATTCAGTTGAAAATCTTTTGAACTATATTAAAACCGGCGAAATTGCCGTGCCGGAAATTCAACGCCCGTTTGTCTGGTCAAGTACGCAGGTTAGAAACTTGATTGATTCACTGTACAACGGCTACCCTACCGGCTACTTAATTATCTGGCAGAATCCCAATGTACGATTGAAAAACGGCGAAAATTCCGGCGGCAAAAAAATTTTAATCGACGGGCAACAACGAGTTACGGCTTTAATGACGGCGATTGCGGGACAAAAAATCTTAACCGAAAACTACGAAGAAAAAATTATTCGTATTGCATTTAATCCCGTTGCCAAAAATGATGACGAAAGATTTGCAGTTACTTCAGCCGCGCACGCCAAAGACAGCGCGTGGATTGCGGATATTTCAAAAGTTTTTGAGCCGGATTTTTCCACTTACGACTTCATAGAAAAATATATTGAAAATAATCCTGACGCCAATAAAAAAGAAATTGAAAAATCCCTTACAAAATTGCGGGCAATAGCAAATTGTCAACTCGGAGTAATTCAGCTTGTACCAAGTTTGAATATCAATGACGTTACAGAAATTTTTGTGCGTATCAATTCGCAGGGCAAACGCTTAAACGAGGCAGATTTTGCAATGTCAAAAATTGCGGCTGACAGTGCAAATAACGGAATGATTTTGCGAAAGGCAATAGATTATTTTTGCCGCTTGATTGTCGACAATTCCTTTTATTCCAAAATTGAGAGCGGCGACAAAGAATTTATGAACTCCGAATACGCGCAAAAAATTTCATGGCTGAAAAACGGCGTTGACGAAATTTACGCGCCTGATTACAGCGATATGTTGCGTGTTTCCTGTATGAATGTTTTTGTACGCGGCAAATTGAGCGTGCTTGTAAGTTTACTTTCCGGCAGGGATTTTGAGGAGCGCACTTTCAAGGAAGAAATTATTGATGACAGCTTTAACAAATTGAATGTTGGTATTTCAAATTTTGTGAACGAATATAACTTCAAAAATTTTATTTTGGCGATTAAGTCAGCCGGATTCATAACGCCGAAAATTTTAAACTCAAAAATTACGCTGGACTTTGCTTACACGCTGTTTTTAATTCTGCAACAAAGCGGCGAAGTTCCAAAAACTGAAATTAAAAAGTACGTTCAAAAGTGGTTTGTACTTTCAACTTTAACCGGCAGATATATAACTTCCTCTGAATCGCAAATGGATCGAGATCTGCGCGACATTGCGTCGAAAGGCTTTAAAACTTTCTTTGAAGAAAACGAACGCGCCCTGTTGCCGGAAAATTTTTGGAAAGTGCGCCTTGTACAAAATTTGGAAACTTCCTCAATTTCAAGCCCGTACTTTAACGTTTACCTTGCCGCGCAAATTTTTTTCAAGGATAATTCCTTGTTGTCAAATAGTTCAGGCGTTGCAGATTTAATAACGATTGTTGGAGATGTTCACCACATTTTCCCAAAAGAATATCTGCGCCAAAACGGCTTTAACGACAGAGCTTTATACAATCAAGTTGCAAATTACGCCTACCTTGATACAACTTTAAATATTTCCATTGGCAAGCGTCCGCCGAATGAATATTTTTCGCAGGCGTTACAAAATTTGGGCGAAGATATTTTTTACAAAAACCTTGAGGAAAATTGCATACCGCCTGAAATTATAAATATGACGTTTGAAAATTATCAAGATTTTCTGAAGGCGCGCAGAGTTTTAATGGCAAGAAAAATTCAGCAATACTACGCGGCACTTTGAAATTTTTGCTTGAAAAAATTTTGCGATTATGCTAATATTTATGCATAATTTGAGAAAATTTAATATCTGTTACTTTAACACCAAAGCTAAAAGACCTACGGCGAATTGGGGAATAACCGCAGGTCTTTTAGTTTGCCATAACCTATGAGGATTCAGTTAGCGGGCGGGGTTACCTGCTGCTGCTTCATTTGAACCAGCGACGCCAAATGTAGTTGACGATAAGACCGGAGATTACATTGACGCCAATCGAGATTAAAATATCTGTCACTGTTAACACCTCCCTTCGTACGCAATTCTGCGACTACGGGAGCAGCAGTGTCATTATTATAATCTAAAAAATTTTATTTGCAAAGAAATATAATTCGGCGTAAAATCCCTAAGGTTTAAGTTAAAAAACTGAAGGGAGTTTTTTTATTGGAAAGTCTGAAAAAATATTTTCAATTTGAAGAGCGCAAAACAAATTTACGTACAGAAATTTTGGCGGGCGTTACAACTTTTTTATCAATGGTGTATATCGTCATTGTCAACCCGTCGGTATTCAGCGCGGGCGGCGTAAATTTCGGCGGCGTATACATTGCAACGATAATCGCGGCAGTTACCGGAACCTTGATAATGGGTGCAATAGCCAACTATCCAATCGCGATAGCTCCGGGATTGGGAATAAATGCATACGTTGTCTA
Organism: uncultured Selenomonadales bacterium; assembly: GCA_937901445.1. Classification (GTDB taxonomy): domain Bacteria; phylum Bacillota; class Negativicutes; order Selenomonadales; family Selenomonadaceae; genus Quinella. The sequence continues at coordinate 42,509 of CALDHY010000007.1, read as the reverse complement.
CACGGTTATAATTTCAATGGGCGTACCGTGGCAAGAAGCATTCGGCGCGGCAGTTATAGCGTCGGGAATTTTTATAATTTTGTCTTTGACTTCATTTCGTGAAATGTTTATAAATTCAATTCCCGAGCCGCTGAAAAAATCAATCGCCGCCGGAATTGGATTGTTTATAGCCTTGATAGGATTTCGCAACGGTCATATCGTTATGCCGTCAGAGGCAACGATGGTAAGTTTCGGCAGTTTTTCGGATCACGTTTTTATTTTGACTGTAGCGGGGCTTGTCATAACAATGTTGCTGATGGTTTTAAGAGTCAGCGGCGCGGTATTTTTGGGAATGATATTAACGGCGATAGTTGCAAAAATTTTAGGTTGGTGGGAATTACCGAACGAATTTATTTCAATGCCGAGCGGATTTGACCAGACATTTATGCAAGTTCAATTCGGCGATATTTTGACGCTTGCGCCGGTAATTTTTACTTTGTTATTGGTAACCTTGTTTGATACAACGGGTACAATGTTGGGAATCGGGCGGCAAGCCGGCTTGATTAAGGACGGGCAATTTCCCAATTTAAAAAGCGCGTTACTTGCTGATTCAGTGGCAAGTTTTGTTGGTGCGTTTTGCGGCACGAGTCCGACTTCAGCTTATGTTGAAAGCGGTACAGGCGTTTCAGCGGGCGGACGCACGGGCTTTACTTCAGTTGTTACGGCGGCGTTATTTATTGCAATGATTTTCCTGCAACCATTGGCGGCGGCTATTTCTTCGTTGCCTTCAGTTACGGCTCCGGCGTTAATTTTAACCGGTTGCTTTATGTGCGCCAACGTTGCCACGATTAATTGGGATGAATACAGCGAGGCGTTCCCTGCATTTCTTACAATGGTTTTAATTCCTTTCACATACTCAATCACAACCGGTATTGGAATTGGAATTATATCTTACGTCATTTTGAAAATTGTTACAGGCAAATTTGCTGAAGTTCACCCGCTCTTAATTTTAATGGCATTTTTATTTGCCGGACAACTTGCAATGTAAAAATTTTTCTGTTATACTTTGTAAAGAAAAAAAGTTTAGCCGTTCCAACCGGATAAACTTTTAAAATATAATTTGCGAATGTTTAAAGCTTCTTCGGAAGCTTTTTTCAGTTATTGGACGTGTTTCCAAGATTTAAATGTTACAATATTGGTAATCGTAACGTCAGAAACTCCGAATTTTTTAGCAAGTGCAATGTTGCCAAATTCAGGATCGCCCGCCTTGTAATTTTGACGAATGAAACGCACGTCATCTTCAGTCAATTTTGCGGTGGGATTTTTTTCGCCCTTCAAATAGCGTCCGTCTTTGTGCGCGTATTCTCTGTTTTCTTCACCGGTTACCCATTCGAGATTGTCGGCGGCGTTATTTGTCTTGTCGTTATCTTTGTGATGAACTTCAGGCTTATTTTCGGGATTTGGTACAAAAAGTTCGGCAATTAAGCGGTTAAGACGAAAAGTTTTTTTACGTTGCTTTTTGGTTTTCTTATCATAAGTATATAAACAAATTCCAAGATAACCTCTGTGACTGGGTGTCGGCTTAAGGAGTCTGCATTTGCCTCTGAAAAAGCTTCTTGCACGCCCCTTGTTGCTACCTTGATAAATTCCCTCGTAGCCTTTAAACCATTTCCAAATTTCGCCCGGCAAATCTTCAATAACCGCAACAAGTTTATCGGGATTTTTTTTGTAGTCTGCCAAGATTTTTTTCATCATAGCTTCAATTTGCAAAGAAATCATTGGCGTTCGAGCGGTAAGGCAAGCCAATTCCCCGCTGTCGCTGGTTAAATTTTGCGCCATGTTGCTAAGGACATTTTCAATATTCGGCGCAACATAATAACCATACTTGCGGATTGACGGCAAAACTTCAGATGTTACATAGTGTTTAAATTCTTTCGCTTTCGGCAAGTTTGAACCGAAAATTAATGCATAAACGCCACTTTCATTTATTAGAGTTATGCGCTGTGTACTGCCAAATTCCGCGCCAAATATTGACCGTAACGTTTCGTTACTATCTTGATTTAACGCCATTTCTTCAAATTGCTTACGGCTTAAAACCATTTTATCTTCCTCATAAACGTGGTCATTAATAGCTTTACGACTATTTGTGTATTCCAAAGCGCGGCAAACGTCAACTGCCACAAACCACGGCTCACTATTAATTAAAATTGTGCGGATAATCCCGAAATAGGGATTGTTAAAAATTTGAAGTTGATTTTTCATTTAAATTGCCTCCTTAAATAAATTTGACAAAAAATCTTTTACGGGTTATAATTTTTTCATAATTTAATAAAAATGAATCTTTTTCCCCCGTTGGTGGTTATGATGTTTAATAATTTTAAAATTAATTTTAAACAATTATAACACAGCGGGTTTTATAATGCAAGAAATTCTTTGCCGTAACGGCGATTTTTTATTTTTGGAGGTAATTTGAATTGAAGAAAAAATTTTTAAAAACGTTTGCACTCGGTTTAAGTTTTGTGTTTGCAAATAATTTCTGCGCGGCTAAAACTGTTCAAGAATTAAACGCCGAATCAGAAAATTACTATGCACAAGAAAAAATCTATAACGAAAATATTATGAGCTTGGCGTGGATGAACACTTCAGCCGAATACCGCGCGCTCTGTTATCAAGCTTACAACGCCGTTAAAACTCAAGTTGATACAGCCGTAAAAAATCATACGCGCAAAGATAAACCGCTTGCAATTATTCTCGACGTGGACGAAACAATTTTGTTAAACTTGCCTCATCATTCGGCGTTCGTCGGTACAGGCAAAGCTTATCAAAGACAAAATTGGGTTGATTGGTGCAACGCGGCTGTTGCCTCTGCTATGCCCGGCGCGGTTGACTGTATGCAGTACGTTGACTCAAAGGGCGTTGAAATTTTTTATGTTTCAAACCGCCACGCTGATACAGAACTTGAAGGCACCATTAAAAATTTTGAAAAGCTCGGTTTCCCGCAAGCTGATAAAAACCATTTCCTTTTTAAAACTAACACCAGCAACAAGCAAGCGCGTTTTGCCGCCATTGCAAAAAAATATGACGTTATACTTTATATGGGCGATAGCATCGGAGATTTTCCGCTTGAAACTTACGACAAACTTACCGCCGAAAGAAATTCTGTCGTCGATAAAAACAGAAATAATTTCGGCACAAAATTTATCGCCTTCCCAAATCCTGTTTACGGCGCGTGGGAAGAATCATTAGCCGCCAATTACAAAAAACTTTCGGCGAATGAAAAAGAATCTGCGCGACTTAACGCTTTAACAAATTGGAGCAGTGATAAAATGAAAATTGAAAACCTTTTGGCAAATTCGGCAACCGCACAAAAGACAGACCAAATTATTTTGGTGGTAGATCATACTTTAAGCTTGTGGAATAAAATTGACGGCGAATGGTACGAAGACTTTGAAACTTATTGCGGGTACGGGCGCAACGGCTTAAGCTACAATCGCACGGCAGGCGACGGAACAACGCCTGTTGGAGCTTTTCCAATTTTGTATTCTTTTGGACTCGGCGATAATCCCGGTACTGAAATGACGTACAAAAAAATAACGCCGAACTCTTACCTTAGCGCGGAAAGTTCGACGTATAACCAATGGGTTGAATCTTCCTACAGAATTTCCGGCGAACATCTGCAGGAATATTATCAATATCAATATGCAATGAATATAGGCTTTAATATTAATCCGACGATTGTTGGGAAAGGCGCGGCAATTTTCCTGCACTGCAAGAGCTTGGGGCGTTGGACAACTGCCGGTTGCGTCAGCATCCCTGAAGATTATATGCTTGACTTGTTGAGAAAATCGCACAACGGCGAATATATTATCATTGTACCTACAGTTGACGAAATTGCTAACTATTAATCTAAAATTTCGCAGGGTATATCCATTATAGCCTCTGCGCCGCGTTGCCCCGTCCTGATTCTTACGGCGTCTGAAAGTTCATAAACAAATATTTTTCCGTCGCCGAATTTTCCCGTGCGTAAAACTTTTTGGGCAACTTCCAAAACTCTTTCAACGGGAACTTCACAAACAACAGTTTCAATTTTTATTTTGGGCAAAAGGTTTATCTCATATTCTCGCCCGCGATAAACTTCCTTATGCCCTTTTTGTGTGCCGCAACCGTAAACTTGTGAAACTGTCATTCCCAATACTCCAATTTCATTTAGCGCGTCCTTTAAAGTTTCCAACTTTTCAGGGCGTGTTATTATGTCAATTTTTGTAATTTTTCTTTCCTGCATTTTTGCCGCCTCCAACTAAATACCGTGATGATTAAAATTTAACGCGCCGGAAGTTTCCAATTCATTGCCGCCAATAAAACTGCTGGAGCCGCTGAACAATCCGGCGTTGTAGCCGCGTTCGCCGTGTTCCATAACGTCTAAGCCGCCGACTTCTTCATTTGCATCGACGCGCAACGGAATTATCGAATTTACAATTTTATAAAGAATAGTTGAACCGATAACCGCAAAAACTATCGCAACGCCGATTGAAATAATTTGCGCCCAAAATAAATCTGTTTCGCCGTAAAATAAACCATTTGCGCCGTCGGGATTAATCGCAGTTGTTGCCCAAAGTCCGGTTGCAACCGCGCCCCACATTCCGCCAATTCCATGAACGCCGAAGGCATCAAGTGAATCATCATAGCCTAGCTTTTCTTTCAAAATTGCAACCGCGCTGTAACAAATTCCGCCGCCAATAAATCCTATCGCAAGTGAAGGTAAAATTGTTACGTAACCTGCCGCCGGAGTTATCGCCACAAGCCCGGCAATTACGCCGGAAACTGCGCCCAAAACTGTCGGCTTGCCGCTGCGTTTCCATTCAGGTAAAACCCAGCCCAAAACTCCTGCCGCCGCCGCTATTTGCGTTACCAAAAATGCATTTGCAGCAAGTTCATTGGCACTTAACGCCGAGCCCGCGTTGAATCCGAACCAACCAATCCAAAGTAACGCCGCACCTAAAACTGTCATTGGGATATTGTGCGGAACAATCGCAGTTTTTCCATAGCCGCGACGCTTGCCTAACAAAATACAAATTGTTAATCCGCTGACACCGCTTAAAATATGAATGACTAAGCCGCCCGCAAAATCCAACGCGCCGAGTTGCGCCAAAAAGCCGCCGCCCCATACCCAGTGCGCCATTGGATTGTAAATTAAAATCGCCCATAACAACATTAAAACCGCAAAGCCGCTGAATCTCATTCTTTCGGCAAACGCGCCGGTTATCAGCGCAGGCGTCAACACGGCAAACATACATTGAAACGCTACAAACGCCAATTCAGGAATTGTGCCGCCTTCCAAAATATTATAGCCGACGCCCGATAATCCTACTTTTTCCAAATCTCCTATCAAGCCGCCAATATCTGAACTGAAAATCAGCGTATACCCAATCAGAATAAATTCAACGCTAACCATCCCCAAAATAAACATTGATTGCATTATAGTCGTTAAAACATTTTTACTTCGTACCATTCCGCCGTAAAAAAGCGCAACCGCCGGAGTCATTATGAAAACCAACGCCGCACTTATCAGCACCCACGCCGTATCGCCACTTGAAATTACATTCATTTGAAACACCTGCCAATTAAAAAGTTTTATCAGCTGACAGGATTATTATAATTTTGTTATAAATCTGCGTCAAGTATTTTTAAAATGTATACCCGTGTACTTTTTAAGGCAAAAAAATAACCGCGCGTTTGAAACGGCGGCTAAATCTTACTTTTTAAAATAGTTTGAACGATTCTTTCAGCGGCGCGCCCGTCCCCGTAGGGATTTTTGGCGGTTGCCATTTTTTTATATTCGGCGGCGTCAGTCAAAAGTAATTTTGCCGCGCCGTAAACTTTTTCCATTGCCGTACCTGTCAACTTAACAGTTCCTGCCTCGACTGCCTCCGGTCTTTCGGTTGTGTCGCGCAGGACTAAAACCGGTTTTCCGAGCGCGGGAGCTTCTTCCTGTATTCCGCCGCTGTCAGTCAAAATCAAAGTTGCACGATTCATCAAGTTTGCAAACGGCTGATAATCCAGCGGCTCAATCAATGAAACCTGCGCGAGGTTGCCTAATTCGGAGTTGACAACTTCACGAACTTTAGGATTTTTATGAACGGGGAAAATAATTTCAACGTCAGAAAATTCTTCGACAATCTTTTTTAATGCTTTATAAACTTGGCGCAAAGGATCGCCCAAATTTTCGCGGCGGTGCGTTGTAACCAAAATAATTCTTTTGCCGGTGTGATTAATTTTTTCAAGTTCGCCGGTAAATTTAAAATCTGCGTCAACAATTTTATAAAGCGCGTCAATAACAGTATTGCCCGTGACGAAAATTTTTTCAGCGTCAACGCCCTCTGCAAGCAAATTATTTTTGGCGGTAGTTGTCGGCGCAAAATGTAAATCAGTAAGTGCGCCGGTAAGTTTGCGGTTCATTTCTTCAGGGAAGGGCGAATATTTATTTTTTGTACGCAAGCCGGCTTCAACGTGCCCGACGGCTATTTGATGATAATAAGCCGCAAGAGCCGCTGTAAAGGTCGTGGTCGTGTCTCCGTGTACTAAAACGATATTTGGCTTGACTTGCTCCAAAATCGAATTTAAGCCCAAAAGTGCGCGGCTTGTAATGTCAAAAAGAGTTTGCCCCGCCGCCATTATATTTAAATCGAAATTCGGCTTTATCTTGAATAAATTTAAAACTTGGTCGAGCATTTCCCTATGTTGCGCCGTAACCGTTACGATTGTTTCAATTTGTTCAGGGAATTTTTGAAGTTCCAAAATTACCGGTGCCATTTTTATAGCTTCAGGGCGCGTGCCAAAAATCGTCATTACTTTTAATTTGTTCATTTTATCACCTGTTGAGGCAGAGTTATTTTTTGCTAAAATTGCCTGTAAGACGCCTTTTAAAACTTTTTGATACTTTTATACTAAAACACTTAGAAAAACAATTCTGGGGGCAATTCTGCGCGAATACACGGCTATTTTTTAGCCTTTAAAATTCAGGATTCCTAATTTTCTTGCGCCGTAAAAAATCGAAACTATAACTACAGTCAAAATTAAAGCCGCAATTTGCCCGTTTACTTCAGTTAAGGCAATGGCACTCAAGCCGAGCATTGCGCTAATCACGTACATTAAAAAAACTGCTTGACGTTGAGTAAATCCCATTCTCAAAAGGCGGTGGTGCAAGTGTCCTTTATCCGGCTTGAAAATTGGTTGCCCGCCTAAGTATCGCCGCAAAATTGCAAAAATCGTATCTAAAATTGGAATACCTAACGCCAAAATTGGTACAACTAAGGCAATGACTGCCGCGCTTTTCATTGCGCCAATTATCGAAATTCCCGCCAGCATAAATCCCAAAAATAAACTGCCGCTGTCGCCCATAAATATTCGCGCAGGATTCGTATTGTAAAATAAAAATCCGAACGCCGCGCCGGAAAGTGCCGCCGTCAAAATAGTAATGACAAAATAATTTTGCTCCATCGCTACAAGAAAAATCGTTGACGCCGCAAGCCCGCAAACGCCCGCCGCCAAGCCGTCCAAGCCGTCAATTAAATTTACCGTGTTGGTTAAACCTACCAGCCAAAAAATCGTCGCCGGAATTGCCAGCCATTCCAAGTAAAGATAATCGCCGAAAGGATCTGTTACAAAGTCAACGCGCACGCCGTAACCTACAACCAAAACTGCCGCCGCCACAATTTGCCCGCACAATTTTACTTTCGCCGGTAAATTTTTATAATCGTCAACAAGTCCAACTATAAACATTAAAGCTCCGGAAATTAAAAGCCCGCGTACTTCATGCAGATTTTCCCGCCCGAAATTTACGCAAATTGCGATTGTTATCATTGACAAAATAAACGCCAAAAATATTCCTACGCCGCCAATTCGAGGGATAGGCTCTTTATGAACTTTGCGCGCGTCAGGTTTATCGACTGCGCCGGTTTTATTCGCCAAAAAAATTACCGCCGGAGTAATTATCAAAACTACGCCGATTGATATAAAAAATGCTATACTCCATTCAGGCATACTGTCTACGCCCCTTTGAATTTCACTAATAACGATTTTGATTTTATATCAGCCCCAAAAAGTTGTCAACGCCGCCGCAAATATTTTAGTTGACGAAATAATTTTTTGCGGCTATAATTTCAGTGTAAATTTTGGAAACAAAAAAGGCAGTCGATTTTGAACCGTCGACTCCCTCTTAAATATTAAGCTGTATGTGTTAAGAGCCGTGATTGTTTAGCGGCTTTTCTGTTTCTTACTTGAAGAAAGCATTGAAAATGGCAACGCCGACGCCGATAGCTTGAAGAGCCAACGAGATGATTTGATACTTCGTCATTATTACCACCTCCTCTCGAAAGAGGAGAGCCGACAATCGTCTGCCTTGCACGCAATATAACAGAATCTTTTCAGGTTGTAAAGGAAAGATTTTCGTTAAAAAAGTTCGTCAAATTGGCGGGCTTTTTTAATTTCATAAAACTTTCAGCAACCAAAAATAAACTTTCAGTTGACAAAAAACGATAACATTGTTGCAGAAATTTTTTTATCTTGTTATAATGCTGTTCAAAATTTTATAAATTTACGGGGTGTAAATTTTATGCACAAAAATATAAAAATCTTTTTGGGAGCAATACTTGTAGCCGGCAGTTTGTTTTGGGGACACTTAGAAAGCGCGCCCGTAACAGATAACGCCGTACGTGAACCGACTGAAATTCAAACAGAATCCGAAATTTCAAAATTTATCGGCACGGTTAAAGTCGGTTATGTCAAAAATACCGGCTTTGTCGAAGAAAACCGACCGGGTCACAAAATAGGTTACGGCTACGAGTATATGGAGTTTTTATCCAATTACGCGCACTGTAATTTTGAGTACGTGGAATTTGAAAATTGGATAGACTTGGTCGGAGCAATGGAACGCGGCGAAATTGACGTTGCGCCGGGAATGCCCGGCGATTATCACCAACTTACAAATGCCACCCGCACGGATCACGTTATAGGGCGTTTTCCAATGGAGCTTGTAGTTTCTGATGACGGCGTTAAACCCAATATGAAACTCGGCGGCTTAGCCTCAAATTATCCTACGCCGGGACTTGCCGGAATTGCGCAGGCTGAAGGCTTTACCTATGAAATGACAACTTTTCAAACATTGGGAGAATTGCAGGACGCCTTTGCACGCGGCGAAGTTGACGGCTACGTTTTGCCAAAATTAAACCCGCGTGAAAATGAAAATGTCATTGCACTTTTCGACAGGCAAAGTTACCGCCTTTCAGTTCGTAACGGCAACCCCGAATTGTATAACCGCTTAAATATGGCAATGGATCAAATGCTTTTGAATCAGTCAAATATTCGTGATAAATTAAATCAAAAATATTTGCATACTGACGGCGCGCCGCTGATTCTTAGCAAAAGTGAAAAAGAATACCTCGCCGAACGCAAAAAACTGCGCACTGCAATTTTCCTCCACCGTCAACCCTACGCTTACTACAACAGCAACGGCGAATTTGTAGGCGTTTTCCCTGACATTATTAAAAAAATTTCTCAAGATTTAAATATTGAAATTGAAATTGTACCGACAAGCTCAATCGCAGAAACTGCCGAATTAATTAAAAATGGGGAAGTCGATTTTATAGTTGATGCAGTTTGCGATTACAGCTGGGCTGAAAATTTCAATATGAAACCTACGCAGTCGTACTTGTCAATGGATTATGTTCCCGTTACTCGTGAAGGCGATTTAGAAAAAGACACTTCAAACTTTATCGTTGCTTGTATGGATGATATGTTTCATACTGAAGCTTTTATTTATGAAATGTACCCCGCCGAAAGAAGATTAAGCGTTTCTTCGCCGGAAGCCGCAATGGTTGCAGTTGCCGAAGGGCGCGCAGATATTACATACATTCGCCGCAATTCTTTAAATTCTGTTGTTGAAAATTCCGGTACATATATGCTGACGCCGGCGTCTGAAGCGGTTTATTCCGAGCCGGTAAGTTTCGGCGTTTACGATAAAGACGACCAACACCTTTGGCAAATTCTCAATAAATCTTTAGGACACATTGACGCGGATTGGATTCGTGATTCTCTCAACAAATATCAGCAAGTCGAAGTAAATATTACGCCGGAATGGCTCCTGTATCATCACCCGCTTAGAGTTTTCATTGCGCTTTTAATTTTGCTTGCGGCGATAGGAGGATTTTTCGTATATCGTAACCGCATGAAGAAAAAACACGTTGAACTTATTGAACATATGGCTTATACAGATTTACGCTACAATCTGCCGAATGTTCCTTGGCTTGAACAAAACGTGCCGGTTGAATATGAAAATATTGAAAATGACAATAAGGGTTTGCAAACTTTTTTTGTAATTTTCTCAATGGCAAGCGCGGCAACGGTTGCCAAAGAATACGGGCGAAAAATTATCGACAAACAATTTATGGCAATGTCACAAGGAATGCAACAGGAAGAGCCGGTTATCTTCGTGGCGGCAGGTATTGACGTTGAACATTTAGTTTGCTTCTGTAAATCTGACACTGTCGAAAATATCAAGGCGTGGGCTGAAAATGCCGTTCAAAAGTACAGCTACATGGAAACGGCTGACTCCAATTCTAAAATAGTTTTGCAGATTCACGCCGGTATCAGTGCTTATACCAGAATGCTTTATGTTCAACAGGCGATTGATCGCGCAGTTATCGCTTGTCATCAAAATTCCGGCAACGTTGTTGTTTTCGATGAAAAACTTGAAGAACAACTTACAATGCAACATACTATTGAAAGCCGAATGGAACAAGCCCTGCGCGACGGCGAATTTCAAGCGTGGTATCAGCCGAAATATGATATTCGCACTCGTCGAATTGTCGGCGCAGAAGCCCTCGTACGTTGGATTAGCCCCGAATTGGGATTTATGCCGCCCGGTAAATTTATTCCGCTTTTTGAACAAAACGGCTTTGTAATTCCGGTTGACCATTACCTTTTAGAAAAAACTTGTCAACTTCAAAGGGAACGCCTTGACGCCGGAAAGGAAGTTGTACCAATTTCAGTTAATCAGTCCCGCCTGCATATGACTGAAGAAGGCTACCTTGATAAAATGAAGGCGATTGTTGAAAAATACAAATTGCCGCGCGGCTTAATCGAATTGGAAGTTACAGAAACTGTTTTTGGCGACTTCGATTCAAAGAGCGGGCAGGCAAGCGCAGCTGAAATTATTAAAGGCTTGCACGATTTAGGCTTTACAATTTCTGTTGACGATTTCGGCAGCGGTTATTCAAGCTACACGATGCTTGGAAATTTGCCAATGGACGTTTTGAAAATCGACCGTTCAATTTTGGTCGGCGCGGATACTTCTGCAAGAATGCGCCAAATTCTCGGCAACGTCATTAAACTTGGCAAGTCTTTAAAAATGAGAGTTATTTGTGAAGGTATTGAAACTGTCGAACAAGAAAATTTGTTACTTGAACTCGGCTGTTACTTGGGGCAAGGATTTTTGAATTGTAAGCCGTTGCCGGTTGCAGATTTTGTAGCGTTCTTTGAAAAACGCAATGCTGAAGTTGCGCACGCTACTTCCGGCGTTGACGATTAATTTTAAGTTTTGACGAAATAAAAAAGCCGCCTTTTTCGAGGCGGTTTATTTTTTGTCCGAAAAGTTTTAACGTCAATTTAAAGGCGGCTGACAAGCCCTGTAAGCGGCGTTTCTTCATTCAAGGTAAAACTTACTTAAAAAATTTTTCGACGCACAACAGGGGCAATTCTGCGCGTTTGAGAGCGTTTCAAATGTTAGTCAAGTATCAGTTTATCTTTCCAACAAGTTTTGGCGTATGCAACCAAAAAATCAACATAGTTTGCGCGGAAAAATCTAAAATCTGTCGGCATATATCTGTTGGCGTAGAAAACTTCCAACGAATCCTTCAAGCCCAAAATTTCCTTAACCTTAGGGTAAATTGGTATGTCTTGTCCAACAAGGGAGGCTTTTTCACTCAACAAATAATCTGTATTTTGAAAGCTTGCGTCGCTAATATCAATAAATTTTAAAATCCTGCGCGCAAGTTCCAAAATTACATTTTGCGTCGGATGATTCGGCGAATAAAAAATTTGCCGCTTGTAATTGTCAATAACAAAATCCAACATACGAATATCGCACGCCCATTCACGCTTTTTCAATTCGGCAAAAGATTTTTCGACACCGGCTAAAACTTCAGATTCTGAAATAAAATTTTGAGCCGTGATATATTCAACAAGTTCAGAAATGGCGTACTGCCGCCCCCCCCCCGTTTTTCAGGAAGGCATCAACATATTTATCGCCGCTTGGGAAAAAGCCGCTCTGATGAATATTTTGCCCCGTATTATGTTCGTTACTTATGTTCTGCGGAAAATAGCCGTCAAAGTAAACATTCGGAATCCAAATAATTTTTGCACTTTCCGGCAAACGCGAAGGTAAATCTTGCGTGGCAACAAACGGGCTGAAGCGATTATCTTTTTTGACGCGTTGGCTTATCAGTAAATCGCAAAAGCTCCAGAAATTTTCTTGAAAGTAGCCAATCAGTGTATCGTTCAGATAATTGCAAACTTCCGGTATTTTAACTGTAAAATATTTTTCGGTAAAAATTTTATGATTAAGTAAAAAACGCTTTAATTTTCCAACTTGACAGTTGCCATAGATAATTGCAATTTTTTTTGCGGATTCTTTCTTGATATAGTCGATTATTTCAAGGCAAGCATTTTCCGGCAAAATATTTCTGCAAGCAACATAATCAAATTCAACGTCATTAAAATCCAGTTGATATTTTTTGCCGTCCGCGCCATTGACTGTAAAGGAATATTCGTACATTTTAAATCACTCGTTGATAATGAAACTGTAGCCGGCGTCGAAGGATTCACCGACAGGAATTTTATTAATGCCTTCCTTTTCCGAAAATTCGCCGGTAAAATCTTCGTAGTCTGCATGTCCGAGCCACGGCTCAATGCAAAGTAAAGGCGCGCCGCCTTTTGCCGGAGTCCAAATTCCCATATAGGGGAAATGCATTGCGCGGATTGTAATTGACTTTGAACTTTTGCGGGAACAGATTGAAATTTCTTCAGATTTTAAATCGTCAAAAACAAGTGCATCGCCCTTGAAAAGTTCGTAGTTCAGATTTAATTCTTTGCCGTCAAGCGTCGGTACGCGATTATGTGAAAGGTTGCCGTTTGCCGCAAGTAAAATTCTGGATGATTTTTCTGCAACGTCAAATTTTAAATAGCAGTCGTCAAAATTTTCGCCGTCAACAATCGGGCACTTCAACGCGGGATGCGCGCCAATGGAAAAATACATTGTCTTATTGTCAAGATTTTCAACCGTCCACATTACCTCAACTCGATTATCGCGCAGAATGTAGGCAATTTCCAGCATAAATTTATAGGGGTAAACTTTTAAAGTTTCTTCGCTCCACTGCAAACGAAAAGCAACTTCATCCTTTGCCTCGCGTATGCAATTAAATTCTGAAGTGCGGGCGAAGCCGTGTTGGGGCAATTCGTATTCTTTGCCTTCGACGCGGTATTTGTTGTTTACAACTTTACCGACGAACGGGAACAGTACCGGTGAAGTATATTTCCAGTATTGCGGGTCGCCGTTATGAAGATATTCCGTGCCGTCAGAAACGCCGGTAATTGATTTTAATTCCGCGCCGTGATCTGCAACCGTAATTTTTAAAACGTCATTCTGTAAAGTATGAAGCATAAAATTAATCACTCCTTCAAAAATTATTGCGTCAAGTATTCTGCAATTCTTTAAAAATTTCCTGCAAAAAAAAACGGCAAGCCGCCGCTTACCAAAAGTATTAAAATATAAATTTTTCAGATAGCCGAAAAGCCTAATTCTAAATCTGCAATAATATCGTCAATGTGTTCAGTACCGATTGAAAGGCGAATTGTGGCGGGCGTGATGCCGGAGCCGAGCAATTCCTCTTCAGTCATTTGTGAATGAGTGGTTGACGCCGGATGAATGACAAGCGATTTAACGTCAGCAACATTAGCAAGCAACGAGAAAATTTTCAAGTTGTCGATGAACTTTTTTGCCGCGTCCGCGCCGCCTTTAATCTCAAATGTAAAAATTGAAATGCCGCCTTTAGGGAAATATTTTTTGTAAAGTTTATGGTCGGGATGATTTTTCAACGCGGGGTGATTGACTTTTTCAACCTTAGGATTTTTTGCAAGGTAGTCAACAACTTTCAAGGCGTTTTCAACGTGGCGTTCGACGCGCAATGAAAGAGTTTCCGCGCCTTGCAAAAGTAAAAATGCATTGAAAGGCGAAATTGCCGCGCCCATATCTCTTAACAAAATTGCACGAATATAAGTTACAAACGCCGCCGCGCCCAATGCCTTATAAAAGCTTACGCCGTGATAACTCGGATTAGGTTCAACAAGCCAACTGAATCTGCCGGATTTTTCCCAATCAAATTTGCCGCCTTCAACAATGACGCCGCCGAGCGTTGTACCATGCCCGCCGATAAACTTTGTAGCCGAATGTACAACAATATCTGCGCCGTACTCGAACGGGCGAATTTGATATGGCGTGGCAAAAGTATTATCGATAACAAGCGGGATTTTATGTTTGTGCGCAATGTCAGCAACGGCTTTAATGTCAATCAAAGTTGCGTTGGGGTTGCCTACAGATTCAATAAAAATTAATTGCGTGTTATCTTGAATTGCCTTTTCAAAAACTTCCGCGCCTTCAGCAGGATTTACAAAAGTTGTATCAATTCCAAAATCTCTGAAAGTATGTTCAAAAAGATTGAACGTGCCGCCGTAAATCGTGGTTGCCGCGACGATATGATCGCCTTTGTGAGCGAGAGCTTGCACTGTGTACGTAACAGCCGCCGCACCGGACGCCACTGCCAACGCCGCCGAGCCGCCCTCTAACGCCGCTATTCTGCGTTCAAAAACATCTTGAGTAGGATTTGTCAAACGCCCGTAAATGTTGCCGCCTGCCTTTAAGCCGAAACGGTCTGCCGCGTCTTGGCAATTATGAAACACGTAGGAAGTAGTTTGATAAATTGGAACTGCGCGCGCGTCAGTCACGGGGTCGGGAGTTTCCTGCCCTGCGTGCAACTGCAATGTTTCAAATTTGTACTTGCGATTTTCACTCATTCTAAAAACCTCTTTCATTGAAAAATTACAAGCGCATTTGCAAAAAATTCCCTCGCCCCTGCCGCGTCAAAAATATTTTTACTCAACGCTAAGAAATTATAAGCGCAATTATAATATCAATTAAAAACTTTGTCAAAAATTCTTAAAATGTCGGAAACTTTCATTTCAAAATTACCGTTCAACCGAAAATTATTTCGCCGCTGAAATTTTTACTTTCAAGTATTTTCAACCAAAATTTCTTTTCGCCGCTGAACTTTTTGAAATTCAAGTTTCATTAATTAAGTTCTTTTTTAAAAGCGTAGTAGTAGCCTACTTTGAAACATTCCGCCAAAAATTTTTTATCGTCAGCATTTTCAACTTCAGAAATTTTGTTACTGCGCCGCGTCGAATTGTAAGTTTCGCCGTTTTGGTAGCAAAATTTTTGTACGGTACGCGCCGAATTTTTTGGGGAAATTCCCCGCCCGATAGGGTAAATGTGTTGTTTCCAGGTTTTTTTGTTGGAATTATTTTTTGTAACTTTGATTGAGTATCTGTCAAGAAAATAAGCATTGCCCTTGTAAAAAGCTACAAACACCAAATTTTTATCGTTGTTAATTCGTTCCTTTGAAGACGCCGGAAGGTTTTCATTTTCGGCAAGCAGGCGTTCAATTTTTTGTAAAAAAATTTCGTGGCTTGTCCAATCACTTACACCAATTGGCGTATATTCAATATCTTTGTTATCCGGAAAAATTTTTGGCAAGTCGTAAGCTTCGGCAGTATTAGAGAAAAAAATAAAGCCGATAAGGGCAGTACCAATCAGAGTTTTTGAAAACATTCATTCGCTCCTTTCGTACGTCATCGACTTGAAAATATGAATCGCTTGCGGGTCGTCCATTGTTGACTTGGAAACAGTTTGCCCGACAAGCAGTTCAGGATTTTCAAAACGATTTCCCAAAATTTTGACGCTCCAATTATGAATTTCATACAGTGAACGCGTTACATTATTTTTACCGTACCTTACCATAAAGCAACCGCTTGAAAATTCTACAATTCCAATATTGCCGTTGTCAAAAGAAATAATGTCATCTTCGTAAATTTCGTGCCCGTCCTTATCCAAAAGACCGGTAAATTGTCCTATTGTTTCGGCTTCAACGCGATAACCTTCATAGCCGTTTTCGTAAACAAAAATATGCGCTTGAGGACCGGGATCTCCATATGTCCCGCGCTTTAAATAAAAGCCGTATATCCAAACACTGTTGGTTTCGCCGTTGAATATTTGAAACGTTTTCAAGCCGCGGTATTTAATTTCACGTTCAGCCATAATAAACACCTCCCTTTCAAAGTTTTCTGATAAATTCTACACCATTGAATAAATATTTTCAAGATTTTACTTTTGATTTGCTTGTAAGGATTGTAGACAAATAATTAAGTTTTTCATTTTTTAAAGAATTAATATCGTCAGAAATTTTTTCGCCTTCGAGCCCGCAACGACTAACCAACACGGCGTTTTCTGAAAGATTTTCGGCGTTGAGAATTTCTGTAACTTCGCCAAAATTTTTGTAGACTTTCATTAAAACGGCAGCATCAGAATTTTTCAGCGCGGCGGAAATTTTTTCAGTATCAGCGGTTGCCGGTATGATTGACAGAATATCGTTGCCGCAAGCGAGCGGATAACCAATTTTTGCGGCAATGGCAAGAAACGCAGGCACGCCCGCCACAGTTTCAATTTGCACGCCGGATTTTTTCAGCAGTTTAAAAATATAAATGTACGTGCTGAAAAAAAGCGGGTCGCCCAATGTCAAGAATCCTACATTTTGCCCGTCGCGCAGGTATTTTAAAATTTCTGTTACGTTGCCTTCAAAAAGTTCCGGCGATTCTTCAAAATTCTTGACCATTGGAAAAGTTTGATAAACAATTTGAACATCTGCGCGAAGGTAAGGCGCGGCGATAGTCAAGGCGAGGCTGTCAGATTTTTTTTCGGTTTTTGGTGCGATTATGAAGTTAGAATTTTTAATGGCGTTAATTGCTTTTACAGTCAAAAGTTCAGGGTCGCCGGGACCAACTCCAATACCATAAAAAATTCCCTGCGCACTTTTCATTTTGTGAAAACACCGCCTTTGTGTTAAAATATTTTTATAGTTTGTTTACTGAAAAATAATAGCACAGTTTACAGGAATTGTGAATATTGAAGGAGTAGCAATGCAATACTTTTTAATTATAATTCTGATAACCGCAACGATTATTTTTATAGGCGGAACTTACCGCGCGTTGAAAATGTCAAGAAAATCTGTTGCGCTAATCGAAAAGTACGAAAACGATAAAAATAACCCCGCGCTGATTCAAGAAATTTTTGACGCCCTGCGCGAGGATTTTTGGCTGAATAAAATTTTACAAGATAATAACGCCACGATTGACGATATAAAAACTTTGCACAAAAAGCTGATGAAATGGGGCGACTTCAGAAAATATAATCGCTACGTGCCAATAACTTCATTCTTCAACCGAACGGCTTTAAAATATCTGTTGACGCACAAAAACGACGATTCAAAATCGCTTACCGAAAAAATGATGAACCATTTCCATTTTTAAGGATTAAGGATTAAGGATTAAGGACTAAGGATTAAGGATTAAGGGCTAAGGGCTAGTGATTTTTAAAAGCGGCAGGATAAAAATTATTGGCGGCGAATTTTGCAATAACACCCTGAGAATTTATAAAAAAAATTTTTAAGGAGGGGCGGAAATTGGAAAAACGGGAGAGTTTGTGGGAAGCATATCTTAAAAGAGGATTAAGCCGCCGCAGTTTTTTAAAAGGTTGCGTGGCTTTAACTTCTTTAATGGGCTTGAGTACAGATATGCTCTCGAAAGTAGTTGAGGCAGCGGAAACTAAGCCGTTGCCGGTAGTTGTCTGGATTCACGGGCACGAATGCACAGGTTGCGATGAATCTTTCATTCGCTCGGCGTCGCCTTTGGCGTCAGATTTAGTTTTAACCAATATTGCGCTTGAATACGACCATTTGTTAAGCGCGGCTTGTGGTGCGCCGTTTGAAGCTCATTTGGATGAAACTATTGCAAAGTACAACGGCAGTTATATTTTGTGCGTTGAGGGCGCAGTTTCAACAAAAGAAAGTGGCGTGCATTGTATGTCGGGCGGGCATACTTTTTTACATCTGTTGGAAAAGGCGGCAAAGGGCGCGGCGGCTATAATTGCTTATGGAAGTTGCGCGGCTTACGGCGGTATTCAAGCGGCGGCTCCGAATCCTACGGGCAGTGCAGGAATTTCACAATTTGTAGGCGGTAAACCGGTTGTAAATGTGCCGGGCTGTCCGCCAATTCCGGAAGTTATGACGGGCGTTGTAATGCACGTTGCACTTTTCGGCACAATTCCACCGCTTGACGGCGACGGGCGTCCGAAACAATTTTACGGCAACAGGATTCATGATACTTGTTATCGCCGTCCGTTTTTTGATGCCGGAATGTTTGCTGAAACTTATGACGACGCCGGCTCAAAAGCGGGTTGGTGTTTGTACAAATTAGGCTGCAGAGGTCCGGAAACTTATAATTCTTGCGGCAATTTGCGTTGGTGGCAAGGTATGAGTTATCCTATTCAAAGCGGCGCGGCTTGTATCGGTTGTTCAAACAGAAATTTCTGGGATGAAGCACCTTTTTCAACAAGACTTCCGCAATACGGCAAAATTGGCGATGCTGATAAAATCGGCGTAGGATTGGGCGTTTTGACGGCGGCGGGTGTTGGCGCGCATGCTGTGGCCAGTATCATTCAGCGTAACAGCAGAGATAATCTTTTGGAAGATGAGGATAAGGATTAAGGATTAAGGGTTAAGGGCTAAGGGTTAAGGATTGAGGAATAGGATATATGAAAAATTATAAAGAATTACCTTTTTGGAAAAAATCAATAAATTTGGCTGTTGAAATTTATAAATTGGTAAAACTTTTGCCTAAAGAAGAAACTTACGCCCTTTCAGACCAAATGCGCCGCGCCGTTGTTTCTATATCATCAAATATTGCTGAAGGGCAGGGGCGCGATTCTACTAAAGAATATATTTACTTTTTAAATATTGCTCGTGGCTCTTGTTTTGAACTTGGAACGCAATTACAAATTTGTAGAGCTATAAATTATTTAAATGAAGAACAAGTCTCGCAGGCTTTTAGCTTGTTAGATGAAATTGGAAAAATGTTGACTGCAGTAATAAATAAATTAAAACTAAAATCAAATTAGGAGCTTGGAATAATGGACTGGAAAAATTTCCTTAATCCTTAGTCCTTAATCCTTAGCCCTTAAAAAGGAGCGAATTAAAAAAATGGCACACGTAGTTGTAGACCCGATAACAAGAATTGAGGGACATCTGCGCGTTGAAATTGAAGTAAATCCGAATGGACAGGTAACAGACGCAATATCAAGCGGTACGGCGTGGCGCGGACTCGAACTTATTATGAAAGACAGAGACCCCCGCGACGCTTGGGCATATATTCAGAGAGTTTGCGGCGTTTGTACGACGGCTCACGCGCTTGCGTCAGTTCGTGCAGTTGAAGACGCACTCGGTATTTCAATTCCAACAAACGCAAATTACATTAGAAATATTATGGCGGCAACTTTGACTGTACAAGATCACATTGTACATTTTTATCACTTGCACGCGCTGGATTGGGTAAGCCCGGTTGAGGCGTTATCTGCCAATCCGGAAGCAACCGCAAATTTACAAACTGCGCTTTTAAATGCTTACAGGTTGCCGTTCAGAGTTCCCGACGAAATTTCTACTGAAGCATATCCGCACGACTTCCCGGCGGCAACTGCACAATATTTCGCAACAGTTCAATCAAAAGTTAAAGCGATTGTTGACAGCGGGCAACTTGGAATTTTCGCTGCGCAATGGTGGGATCATCCCGACTATAAAATTTTACCGCCGGAAGTTCATCTTTTGGCAGTTGCACATTACCTTGAAATGTTGGACAAGCAGCGGGAAATTGTAACGCCGCACGTAGTTTTTGGCGGCAAGAATCCACATCCCCATTACGTGGTTGGCGGCGTTCCCTGCGCAATTTCACTTACTGACGGCAACGCGCCCGTTAATACTGCGCGACTTGCGATAGTTGACAGGGCGATAAATTTTGCGCGTTCACTTGTCAACAATTATTATTTGCCGGATTTAATTGCTATTGGCAACCTTTATGTTAAGGCGGGCAAAGTTGACGGCGGCGGACTTTCAAAAGTTCGTGTTATGGCGTTTGGCGATTATCCATTAAGCGGCTACAAAGGCACTTCGGCAAGCGGCAACGGTTATTTCAGCAACTTGTTAATTCGTTCAAACGGCGTTGTTGAAGATTTTGCTAAAGGCGTTGCAAATGCTACATTCTATGAACTTAATGCTGACGATTTAAAAGACGGTTCAACGGTTACTGAAGGCGTCGAGCATGGCTGGTACGAATACCCTAACCATGAAGATTTACACCCGTGGAAAGGAATTACCAAGCCGAATTATACCGGACCAAAAACCGGTACGCCTACAATGTGGGAAACTTTGAATGAAGGCGGCAAATATTCATGGCTTAAAACGCCGAAATGGCGCGGTAAAGTTTGTGAAGTTGGTCCTCTGTCAAATTACATTATCATTTACACTAAGTCAAAGAAGGGTTTACTGCCTGAACCAACATGGGCTGAAAAAATGATGCTGGATCAGATTAATGCAGTTACAGGCGTTTTGGGCGTAGCTCCTGAAGTTTGGATGACTACAATGGTCGGGCGTACTGCTTGCCGTTGCCTTTCTGCGCAGGTTGCCGCCGAAATTAACAGATTTTTCTTTGATAAACTCATTGCCAATTTAAAATCCGGCGATACTGCAACAATGAACAATGAAAAATGGTTCCCTGAAACGTGGCCTAAAGAATGTATGGGCGTCGGCTTGTATGAAGCTCCGCGCGGCGGCTTAAGTCATTGGGTTGTTATCAAAGACGGCAAAATAGACAATTATCAATGTTTAGTTCCAACAACGTGGAATGCTTGCCCGCGTGACGATACGGCAGGGCATGGCGCGTATGAAATGGCTATGATTGATACGCACGTTACAGATTCAAATAAACCGCTGGAAATTGCAAAAGTTATACGTTCCTTCGACCCGTGCATGGCTTGTGCAACTCATATGTACAACGCTAAGGGCGAAGAAATTAACGTCATTTCAACCGACCCCTACAGGAGGTGAGCCGCTATGAAATCCGTTAAAGAAGTTAAGCGCAAGGAATATTATATTTTCAGCCCGTTCCTGCGAATTTTTCACTGGATAATGGCTTCACAAATTGTCATTCTGTTTATCACGGGACTTTTGATAACCAAGCCAATGAACGTTTCGACAACCGAGCCTTTCTTCACGATAACTTCAATGGATTTGGTACGTGACATTCATTTTACTTCGGCGTTTATTTTATGTGCGTCGTCAATCTTGAGGGTTTACGGCTTTATCATTAACAAAGGTGACAGACTTTTTCCGCGCGTTTGGGAAGGGCATTTTTACGAAGAAACAGTTGACGTTGCACTTCACTACATGCTTTTAAAACCGCACCACGCCTCTTTCTTGAGAAATCCGCTTGCAAGGGGTTCATACGCCGCGCTGTATGTTCTTTTGGCGATTGAAATTCTTACCGGCTTTGCAATGTACTTTATGACGAATCCTTCAGGTACGGGCGGAATGCTTTTTGGCTGGGTTAATACGCTTGTAGGCAGTGAAATGATGACTCATTACATTCACCATTACGTCGCGTGGTTTATTATTCTCTTTGCTATTGGGCATTTGTACATGGTTATTCGCGCAGAATTTATGGAAGGCGAAAGTGAAGTTTCCAGCATGTTCAGCGGCAAAAAAATTCTTGCACATACGCCCAAAGACGCTAACGAACTTGATTAATTTTTTGAACTTGAATAAATTTTTTGGCTCCGTCATTTGATGGAGTTTTTTTATGTAATTTATTTTTTATTTTTTAAATGTACTTTCTTTCTTTAAAAGAAATAAAGTACCAAAGAAAGAATCGTCGCCCGCACATGCGCTTTGCGTTTCTGTACGCTCCAACTATTCTAAACGTCCGCGTTTTACGTTTTCCTACGCTCCAACAAGCGGCGCGTCTGCGCGGTTGCCGGGCGACACCTCCCCTAGTCCTTAACCCTTAGCCCCTAATCCCTAACTTGAAAGGAAGTAACAAATTGAAAGAAAATCCCTTATCCCTTAGTCCTTATCCCTTAGCCCCTATAATTTCGGCAATGCAAAAATATTCAAATGACGCCGCGCTTGCTTTCCATACGCCCGGACACAAACAAGGACTCGGCGCACATTCGCTTTTAAAAAATTTAATTACAGCTGAAGGTTTACGTCAAGAAGTTTCACTTATGGAAGAACTTGACGACTTGCACAGCCCGCGCACTTGCATTAAAGACGCCGAAACTTTAGCCGCGCAACTTTGGCACGCAGATGAAGTTTTATTCATTATCAACGGTACAACCTGCGCGATTCAGTCAATGATTCTTGCAACGCTTAAGCCCGGCGATTTAGTTTTTATTCCGCGCAATTCTCATCGCTCGGTAATGGCGGGATTAATTTTGGCGGGCGCAATTCCAATTTTCTTGCCTGTCGAATTTTCCAACGAATTACAAATACCGCTTAACATTTCGCTTGAAACTTTAAAGCTTGCAATAGAAAAATTTCCAACTGCGCGAGCGTTAATCTTGACTTCACCGAATTATTACGGCGTGGCGGCTGACGTTAAAAAAATCGCAGAAATATTACACGCGGCGGGAATGTTACTTTTAGTTGACGAGGCACACGGCGCGCACTTGCAATTTTCAGACGAGTTGCCAATTTCGGCACCGGACGCGGGCGCAGATTTAGCCGCGCAGTCCACGCACAAACTTTTGGGTTCACTTACTCAAACTTCAATGCTTATGGTACGAAAAAAATTTGTCGAAAGTGCACGCCGCGCCGCAAGTCTTTTACAATCTACAAGCCCAAATTATTTATTGCTTGCATCGCTGGACGCGGCACGCCTTCAAATGCAACAAGCCCCTGAAAAAATTTCTCAAGCTGTACAACTTTCTAAAAATCTTCGCGCAGAAATTAATTCAATCGACGGCTTAAAAACTTTCGACGCGGTTAAAAATTTTGAGTTAGATTTTACAAAGGTTACAGTCAACGTTGAAAATTTGGGAATTACGGGAATTGACGCAGAAAAAATTTTACGCCACGAATTTAAAATACAGTGTGAACTTTCGGACGCCGCCAATTTGCTTTTTCTGATAACCTACGCCGACACCTGCGCGACGGTTGAAAAGTTGGTTGACGCGCTTAAAAATTTTGCCACCAATAAAAAAATTTCTGCGCCGCCTAAAAGGTTTATCCCTACGTTTAACGAAATTGTTAAATCTGAAATT
The DNA here is from genome assembly GCA_937901445.1 of uncultured Selenomonadales bacterium. Lineage (GTDB taxonomy): Bacteria > Bacillota > Negativicutes > Selenomonadales > Selenomonadaceae > Quinella. The sequence goes on along the minus strand of CALDHY010000007.1, from coordinate 19,003 downwards.
TCGCCGCGTGAAGTTTTTTTCGCCGAAAATCAAACTGTTGCACTTGAAAAAGCCGCCGGTAAAATCTGCGCGGAGGAAGTTACTTTTTATCCGCCCGGTATTCCAATTTTAAATCCCGGCGAAATTATCACGGCTGATACAATCGACTTTATCAAGCAACAAAAAAATATTGGCGGGCGAATTATCGGCGCGGCTGATACTAATCTGAACACAATTAAAATTTTTGGAGGGCGTTAAATGAACGAATTGGATATTTTATTGGACACTATTAAAAATCAGCGTTGGTACTTTTTTGAAAACAACGATAAAATTATTTTTGACAAAGACACCGGCTTAATTTGGACGAATTTAAAATTTTTCCCCTATCAAAAATCCGGCAACAATCCTTATTCCGGCAATAAAGCAAAAAAATTGGTTACAACGATAAATAACCAAAATTGGGGCGGCTACAATAACTGGAAAGTTCCAACGCCGAATGAACTTTGGAAAATGATTGCTGATAAAACTTTTCCATTTTTCACGGGAACTTATTGGCGTATCAATAAAAGATTTGCGTGGCTTGTAAATGATGACGGCGTTTTGTCTCGCAAAGATTTAGACTATGAAGGCGCAATGTACGGAATTTCGCCTGACAGTTCGGTAAATGTCATACTTTGCAGCGACGCTTTACAACCTGCAAATTTTTATTCAGAGCCGCGCGTTATTCTTGAAATTTTTCAAAACAATAAACTTATTCCATTTTTTAAAGACGCTGCGGCTAATCGCCTTTACAAACAATCTGCAAAATTTTTAATCTTAGAAAAGTTAAAAGCCGAAAAATTTAATTTTTATGAACTGTCGGCAAAATATGACGTGGCGGAAATTAATCAATCGCCGGTAAAATTTTATAAAGCGGTAATAAGCGTGGCTGATGAAGTTTTAAAGTACTTGCAACTTTACGGCTCGGCGGCGGCTGAAATTGCAATTCCATTTAACGCAAGATATATCGACAGTCCGCACTTGACGCTGGAAGAAAATTTATTGCTGAAAAATCGCCGTGAAAAATTGGCACAGATTTTAAATTTGGGCGTCGAAGAAATAGCGGCGCAAATTTTGGAAATTCGCAGTGAAGCTGAAGAAATGGCGGCGTACCGTGAACGAATTATGAGCGGCAGTAAAATTTTGGTTGAACTTTACCAATTTGAAAATGAGCCGCGCGTAAGTTTCAATCTCCTTGTTGAAAGTATCGCTGAATCCGTTACACTCGCGCAGGACAAAATAATTTTCTTTGCCGAAAATAAAAGTTTTGTTAGGGCGATAATTGACGCGGCGGAAATTTGGAGCGCAGATTATATTTCGTTCAAAAAAGATTTACGCGGGCAATTTGAAAATCTTTGCATTAAAAACAGGATTGAACAGAATCTTTACTTCGCGTGGTTTGAGGAATGGCGGAAACTGCGGCTTGCGATTGAAGAAAGATTTTTGCCGCTGATAGAATTTGCGCTGAAAGGAAATCTGCGCGACGTAATTTTTGAAATTTTGGAGCGGCTAAACAATTATAAAAAAGCCGTCGATAACTTTTATCTTGCTGAAAGTACAATTCAAAAACGCCTTGACGTTGAAGAAAATCCCCGCAAATTTGCCAAAAACTTTTTCAACAACGTACAAAAAATAATTAACGCCCGCCCAAAATATAATGAACAAATTTTTCTGAAAAAATGGGCTGAATCCCTTACAGATTAAGCTTGCAACGTGTATACAAAAAACGATATAATTAAGCAACATTTTTTTAAGGGCGTGAGTTTATGTCAAAACTTTCAATTACTCAAAAGTTAATCGGTTCGTTTGGTACTGTCTTTGTGATGATTTCGCTTTTTGGGTTGTTTATCTTGTATTACTTCAACAACTTAAGCGGCGAACGTTCAAACGTGCGGGATTGGCTGGACTCCAATTTCACGGTTACGGACCTTTCAAAAAATATTTCGGACTGTCAAAGAAACGCTTACTTCGTGATAACGACGCAAGGCATGTCAAATTATTCTGCGTGGCGTTCAAAACTCAACCAAAATATTCAAGATGTTGACGCGGGATTTGAAAAATATAAACAGGTTTTAAATAAAAGCGATTATGACGATGAATCCGAAAGGCAGAGCGATTTAGAAACTTTGAATGGCGAAATTATTTTGTGGCAAAATTATAAATCGCAAGTTACGCAACTTTTAAGCATTGTTGACGGCGGAGATCGCGCGGCAAGTTTTGCTTTTATGGATAGCGCGGTTGATGCGGCGTACGATGAAATTTACGCGGCAATTAATGACGATTTAGAGAGTTGCAATGAAGGGCTTGGAAACGCTGTTGAAACTTCAGAAAATCAAGTTGAAAGTTTTGCAACGCTGATTCATATCATGGGATTTTTATTGGCGATAATTTTGGCGTTTGTAGTTTTTATCCTTATAGTTTTGGTGAAAAATATTCGTCATTCGGTTAATCAGATTGTGGAAGTTACGGAAAAAGCCGCGCAGGGCGATTTAAGCCACAGCATTATCACCGATTCAACTGATGAATTTGGAACAATCGCTAAACAATTTAATTCTGTTATGGAACATATGCGGCAGGCACTCGGCAAAGTTCAAAACGCCGCCGTTCAAGTTTCTTCCAGCGCGTCGAATATGAAAAGCAACATTGATAAATCTGAAAATCTGATTCAAAATGTAGCTGTGGCAGTTGGCGGCGCGGCTGATAATACCGACCAACAAAAATCCGCCATTGCAGACACTGAATCACGAATTAAAAATATGGAACAAAACATTGAAAAATCTGTCGTGGCAATGCAAGCCGGCTTAAAGAGCGTCCAACAAACTTTTGAACACGCCGCCGCCGGTAACGAAAAAGCCGCCGTTACTGTTCAACAAATGAATGACATTGCCGCCGCCGTCGAAGAATCCGCAAAAATTGTTGAGGAACTCGGCGAAAACTCCAAAGAAATTGGATCCATTGTCGAAGTTATTTCAAATATCGCAGGGCAAACGAATTTACTTGCACTTAACGCGGCGATTGAGGCGGCGCGCGCAGGTGAACACGGGCGCGGCTTTGCTGTTGTTGCAGAGGAAGTGCGCAAGCTTGCCGAAAGTTCCCAAAATTCCGTTCAAAAAATCGGCGAAATTGTCAGTACTATTCAAAAAACTACCGAAAACGCCGTTAAAACTATGAATACCGCGTCAAAACAAGTTGCGGACGGGCGCGAAAATGTTGAATCGACAGGAAATTCTTTCAGCGAAATTGTTAATATGATTAAAGTTGCCGAAGAAAATTCCCAACAGGTTATGAATTTAATTGGAAGTATGCGCGCGCCGATTGAAGATATTGTAAACCGCACCGAAAAAATTTCCAATATGTCAGTCGATATTGCAAAGAAAATGGAGTCAATTTCATTGGCAACCGGTGAACAAGCTCAAAGTGTCGTTGAAATTGCCGACGACAGCGAAAACCTTAATGATTTGGCAAAAAATATGGAAACTACCGTACACGAATTTACTTTATAAAATTTTCCTTGCAAAAAATTTAACCTTGCGGCGTAATTCTGCAAGGTTTTTTCTTTTGTATTTAAAATTTCTTTAAGCTTTAAGTTGGCGGCATTTTTCGCCTAATCAAAAGCCGCTTGTAAACTTTTTTGCCACCAACCATTTGAAAAACCTTTACCTTCGATTTCAGTTACACCAACAATTTCAAACTTTCAGTATCTAACCGCCAAATTTTGTTGTCAAATTTCCACGCCACAATACCGCTGTTGCCAAAAAAGTCACGGAAGAATATTTAGAACTTGAAAGAAAAAATCAAGAGTTGATTTTAAAATGATATACAATTTTGAGTGATTGAAAAATAATTTTAAATTCAAATAATTATTCCGCTCCACATTGACGCCGCGTACCGAATTGGAAATTTTTTAGTGTCGTCAATTTCAGCTGCATTTACCAAAAATTTTTTTTGCGCCGATAAATTGCCTGATTAATTAAAAAGTGTCCGACGCCCATATGTTTAACCTGCGCGATTCTGTCATATTCGCCGTTGGGGCTAACTTCACGATGCCACCCCGTACAAAGATAAAAGTGAAAGTTGCAAAGGATTGGGATTTTTAATTTTGTCTTTGAAAGGCAACGCGGGCGAAACATAAACTTTACCCGTATGAATGACGTTAATTTTAATCATCGCTTATTTAACCTCTTTGCTAAAGTATTTCCCAAAAATTGTACTAGCTGCACCAAGACAATTAAAACTACAACGGTTGCAAGCATTACTTCAGGGCGAAAACGTTGGTAGCCGTATCTTATGGCTAAATCGCCCAAGCCGCCGCCGCCTATTGCGCCCGCCATTGCCGATTCACCGACAAGCGCAATTATAACCGTTGTCAACTGCGCGACGATTGAAGGCATTGCTTCCGGCAATAAAACTTTTGAAATAATTTGCATTGGCGTTGCGCCCATTGACAGAGCCGCCTCAACCAAGCCCGCCGGTACTTCCTTTAGTGAAGTTTCAACTTGCCGCCCTATGAAAGGAATTGACGCCACGACAAGCGGTACAATCGCCGCCGTTGTTCCAATAGCACTGCCGACCAAAAATCTTGTGAAAGGAATTATTGCAACCATTAAAATTATAAATGGAATGGAGCGCAGCGCGTTTACGATTGAGCCGACAATTTTATTTAGCGCGGGCGATTCCAAAATTTGCCCTTTGTCAGTTGTATGAAGTAACACGCCGAGCGGTACGCCGATTATTGAGGCTATTAACATTGACACTAAAACCATGTAAACCGTTTCACCGAGTGCCTTTGTCAGTAATGGAATTATTTCATTAATAAAAATCACCTGCCAAAAAATTTAAAACGCGGCTGTAACTTTGAAATTTCTGCAACGCTACACCGCGTCAACTGTGTCCGGCTTCAAGCTGGTTTCGCTTGACATAACCAATCACCTCCACGCGCACATCTTTACCGCCCAAAAATTCCAGCGCGTTTTGTACGGCGTCTTCACTGCCGCTTAAGCCGATTATAAATCTGCCAAAAGGTACGCCGTGAATTTCATCAAGGTTGCCGAAAAGCATTGTACATTCAACGCCGGGACAATTTCTAATCATCTGCGCGAGTACCGGATCATCAGCCTTTTCGCCCAAAAAAATTAAGCGCAAAAGTAAAAGACTGCCGGGCGTTTTAGTTTGTGAAATTTCATTGCCGCGAAAGGCGGCGGGTAATTCGTTTGAAAGTAGCACGCTGATAAATTCTTTAGTAATTTCGTGTTGAGGATTAGTGAAAACTTCAAGTACTGCGCCGCGCTCTGCAATTACGCCGTTTGAAATGACTGCAACTTTATCGCAAATTTCCTTGATAACTTGCATTTCGTGCGTAATGACAACAACGGTCAGCGAAAGTTTTTTGTTAATATCTTTGATAAGTGCAAGGATAGATTTTGTAGTTTGCGGGTCAAGCGCGCTGGTTGCTTCATCGCAGAGTAAAATTTTGGGGTTGCTTGCAAGGGCGCGGGCAATTCCTACGCGCTGTTTTTGTCCGCCGGAAAGTTGCGCGGGGTATTGATTAGCTTTATCCTTCAAGCCGACAAGTTCCAACAGCGGCTGAACTTTTTTGGCAATTTCGTCTTTTGGAACTTTTGAAAGTGTCAAAGGGAAGGCGATATTTTCATAAACCGTAGCCGAACTCAACAAGTTAAAATGTTGGAAAATCATACCAATATTTTTGCGGGCGTCGCGCAGTTGACTTTCATTTAGTTTAGTCATTTCCTGCCCGTCAACCAAAACATTTCCGGCGGTCGGGCGTTCAAGCATATTGATACAGCGTACAAGCGTAGATTTTCCCGCGCCGCTCAAGCCGATTATCCCGTAAATTTCGCCGCGTGCAATTTCAAGATTTATACCTTTCAGCGCGTGCACTTTTCCGGCGGGCGAATCGTAAATTTTTTCTATATTTGAAAGTTTTATCAATTTGACTTCTCCTCTTTGACGGCGGGATTTTCTTTTGCCGTTTTTATTACGTCGTCAACTGTTACTCGCGCAGGTTCCGGTTCTGCCTTTTTTTCCAGTGAAACTTCAGCCGTTTTAGTTTCAACTTTTTTTGGCGTTTCGTTAACGGATTCTTCAAGCGTTGCCGAAAGTGCCGCCTGCGCCTTGCGAAATTCCCTTAAACCTTTGCCGAGTGCCTTTCCTACTTCAGGTAAATTTTTGGGTCCGAAAATTATTAACCCTACAATCAAAATTAAAATAAATTCGCCCATTCCAATTCCAAACATTTTAACCAATCCTTTCGCCGCCGAATTATAACACGTTCAATATTTAATTCCAAATTTTTTTGTGATAAAATCTGCGCGAGGTGGTTTTATGACGCCGAAAATTTCAGTGCTGATACCGCTGTACAATCGCAAGCAATACGTCGCAGATTGTATTAACAGCGTTTTGAATCAAACTTTTCAAGATTTTGAAATAATAATTCGTGACGATTTTTCAACTGACGGTGTTTTTGAATTTGTACAAAAAAATTTTTTTGACAGCCGAATTAAACTTTTTCGCAATAAAAAAAATCTCGGCGAAGCTCCAACGATAAATTTGTTGGTACAAGACGCCGTCGCCAAATATTTTACAATCCTGCACAATGACGATTTATATTTACAAAACGCGCTGCAAAATTTTTATGAAACTGCTGAAAAATTTGATGCAGATATTGTTCACGGCGCAAATATTTTTATCAGCGGCAACGACGGAATTATTAAAAATCCGCTGCGCAAAACTTCATTTGATAAATTTCCCGTAACTAAAATTGAAGTCCTGCGCGATGATTTAAATTTAAGATTTAATGAATGGTTCGATGGTAAAATTTTTCGAGATTTACAGTACAATATTTTCAGGCGTGAATTTGTTTTGAAAGAAAAAATTTTTGCCGACCTTATAAGAAAAGATTTATTGGCAGTTTCTTTGAAGTGGATTATGAGGGCAAAAGTTTTGGTAAAGACGCCGGAAAGTTTTTACATTCGGCGGGACAATCCCTACACTCAATCTAACGCGCCAATTAATTTAGAAGATGAAATTTCAAGGCGTATTGAAAATTTCAGGTGGCTTGAAAAATTTATTAATGAATTTGAATTTTTTAGAAACAATGATATTTTAAAATACAAAATTAAGTCGCGTCTTTTCGGCTTTTATGAAAATTTAAATTTTGATAGTTCGCCTTCATACGGGGACGAAAAATTTGTCGGCGTTTACAATTCAATCGAAAATACTTTCAGAAAATATTTTGGCAAGGACGCGGTTTATTTTGCGTTGACGTATCATTGGGCGCACGCAATGCATTTTAATCAGAATCAACTGCAAGGCGTTTTGAAAAATTGTTTGAATCTTTTGGATAGAAATATTTAAAGCGGGTGATACTTTGGCAAATGTTGTAACTATAACCGGCGTAAAAAAACTTTACAAAATGGGCAGTGAAATTGTGGCGGCGTTAAACGGCGTCGATTTAAAAATTGATGAAGGCGAATTTGTGGCGTTAATGGGACCGAGCGGCTCCGGCAAGTCAACTTTGATGAATATTTTGGGGTGTTTGGACAGACCGACTGAAGGCAGTTACAAATTGCTTGAAAAGGAAGTAAGCAAACTTTCAGATGACGAACTTGCAGGTATTCGCAACAAAACAATCGGCTTTGTATATCAAACATTTAACTTGTTGCCGAAATTGACAAGCTTGGAAAATGTTGAGTTGCCGGCGGTGTACGCGGGAATAAATAAAGACACGCGCCGCGCAATGGCGATTGAGGCGTTGGAAAAAGTTTCGCTTGCAGACAGAGCCGAGCATTTGCCGAGTGAACTTTCCGGCGGGCAAAGACAACGTGTGGCAATAGCGCGGGCTATAGCAATGAAACCGGCGATAATTCTTGCAGATGAGCCGACGGGCAATTTGGATACAAAGTCGACGCTTGAAATTATGCAGATTTTCAGAGATTTACATTCAACCGGCTCCACGATAATTATTGTTACGCATGAGCCGGATATTGCACAGGCGGCTGACAGACAAATTTTGGTTAAGGATGGTAAAATTACTAAAGATATTATTACCGCACAAACTACAGAAAAAATTGATATTGTTTAAAATTATTCGTACCTTAAAGCGTCAATAGGATCCAGTCGCGCAGCTTTTCGCGCCGGCAACATTCCAAAAAATATTCCTACAAAAAGTGAAAATCCAAAACTTACAACGATACTTAAACTGCTGATAACCGTTGTAAAGTTGCCGAATTCCGAAATTGCATGCGCTATTCCCATTCCGACAAAAATTCCTATTATCCCGCCCAAAATACTAATCATTGTCGATTCAATCAGAAATTGTAACATTATGCTGTTGTACGTTGCGCCAATAGCTTTTCTAATTCCAATTTCCCGCGTGCGCTCCGTTACACTAACCATCATAATATTCATAATCCCGATACCGCCGACAACCAAAGAAATTCCGGCGATTGAACCTAAAAGCAAAGTTATCATTGTGGTTGTTTCGTTCATTGTTTCCATTATGCTTGTTAAATTTCTAACGTTGAAATCATCTTCAGTACCGGAGCGGATTCTGTGACGTTGCCGCAAAAGTTTTTCAATATTGGCTTGTACTTCGTCCATTTTGTCGGCTTCAGTAACTTGTACATTGATACTTCTAACGTAAGTGATACCCATTAATCTTTCTTGCGCGGTTGTCAAGGGAATTAAAACAATATCGTCTTGATCTTGCCCCATACCGGAAGAACCTTTACTTGCCAAAAGTCCAATAACCGTATAAGGCGCGTTGCCTACGCGGATTTTTTTACCGACGGGATTAACCGAGCCGAAAAGATTTGTGGCAACAGTTGGACCGATAACGGCTACGCGGCTTCTTACGTCAACGTCGTGTTCAGTAAAAAATATCCCGCTCTGCATTGTCAAAGATTGTATCGCCACGTATTCGGGAATGACGCCGTAAACTGAAGTATTCCAGTTTTCATTTCCGGCTACAACTTGATATGTACCCTGCGCAGTTGGTGAAACGTAGGAAACATTTTTTATTTTTGCTTTTATGGCTTTTGCGTCGTCATATTTCAAAGTTTGCATTGAACCTGCCGCGCCGCGTACGCCGCCACGATTTCCGCTGCCGGGATTGACAATTAACATATTCGAGCCTAAACGAGAAATTGAATCAGTAACATTTTTTCGTACGCCCATACCAACTGCAACAAGTGAAACAACGGATGCAACGCCAATTATTATTCCAAGCATTGTTAAGATTGTGCGCAATTTGTTAGCAACCAAACTCAACGCCGCCATTTTTAAAAGTTCAGTAAAAAGCATTTTTTACCTCCTCAAAAAAATAACCGCCCGTAATGTTAAGGGTTAAGGAATAAGGGCTAAGGATTTATTTTCCCTAGCCCTTAACCCCTAATCCTTAATCCTTAAAACAGCGGCTTTTTTATTTTATCGTAAAAATTTAAAGTGTAACGTTTAATTCGTCTTCAAGGACTTTTTGCATAACTTCCAAATCAGGCATTTCGCCGGTAAAAAGCCTGTAAGCTTCTTCGCCTTGTAAAAGTAACATATTCAAGCCGTTCAAAGTTTGATAGCCGAGACTTTCTGCCGTTTGCAAAAATTTTGTTTTCGCAGGATTGTAAACTATATCGTAGACAAGCGCGCCTTCCGGCAAAAGTTTTAAATCTATTGGCGGCATTTCGTCAACTGCCGGGTACATTCCGAGCGGCGTTGTGTTTATTAAAATGTCAGCCGTTTGTAAAGTTTCTTTAAATTCGTCCGACTGCCAATCCAAAACTTCAACGTTGCCGTAAACGCAAAAATCATTTTCAAGCACTTTAGCTTTTTTAACGTTTCTAACGCCGATTGTAACGTAACCTGCGCGACGTTTGCAAAGTCCCCAAAGAATCGCACGAGCCGCGCCGCCCGCGCCCAACATTACGGCGTTGCAGTCTTCAGGTAAAAATTTTGCTTGTTGTAAAGATTTTAAAAAGCCTGTAACGTCAGTATTGTAGCCGGTTATCATCCCGCCGTCATTTACCAACGTATTAACCGCGCCGATAATCATTGCGTCAGAATCTACCGCGTCAAGAAATTTCATTATCGCCGATTTATGAGGGATTGTAACATTTGCGCCGCGAAATCCCAAGCCCTTCAAGCCGTCAACTGCAAGCATTAACCGCCCTGTTTGTACGGGAATTGCAATATAGTTGTAATTCGGAAAACCCGCCGCCTTGAAAGCAGCCATGTGAATTTTCGGCGACAGTGAATGACCAACGGGAAAACCGAGTATACCAAAATTTTTTATTTCTTCAGAAGCCAAATTAATCGCTCCCCTCAAAATTTTATCCGTTCAACTGCGAACGTGTTTTGTAAAGTAAGTTCATTTTCATTTCGTAATAATTCGGCGTCATATCCAAGTAATGGTGGTGTGGATTTTCAAAGCGTTGCTCTTCCTGCCAAATTTCGTTATCAAGTTGTTGTTTTACGTAGTCTCGAATTTCCTGCAACGTTGGCAAAGTTTCAACGCGCCGCCCGTCTTTTACGTAAAGTTTCAAAAGTTTTCGCGCAGTACAATTACTGAAAGTGCGTTGTTTCCAAGATTTTACCGGGTCAATATATCTGAACGGCGTTGACAAGTCAATTTCTTCATCCTTCAGCGAAATCATATCTGCGACGGCTTGCCCTTCACTGTTAAAAATTCTGTAAACGTCTTTCAAGCCGGGATTTGTAATTTTTTCAACGTTTTCACTGACTTTAATTCGCGGCTCAAATTTATCATCGTTACCGACGGCAACAATTTTATAAACCGCGCCGAAAACCGGTTCACTTCGCGCAGTTATCAACCTTTCGCCGACGCCGAAACTGTTAATTTCCGCGCCCTGATTCAAAAGTGAAGTTATTGTAAATTCGTCAAGACTGTTTGAAACTACAATTTTACAATCTTGTAAGCCCGCGTCGTCCAACATTTTACGAACTTTTTTTGACAAATACGCCAAGTCGCCTGAATCAATCCGCACGCCCTTTAAGCGGTTGCCCGCCGGTTCAAGAATTTCTTTTGCAACTCTTATAGCATTTGGCACGCCGCTATGAATTACGTCGTATGTATCGACTAAAAGCATTGTATTTTTGGGGTAAACTTCAGCGTAACGTTTGAACGCCTCGAACTCGTCTTTGAAATACATTACCCAACTATGAGCCATTGTTCCGTTAATTGGAATACCGAAAACTTGTCCTGCCGCAACCGTTGCAGTACCGTTGACGCCGCCAATAAAAGCCGCGCGCGCCCCTAAAGTTGCCGCGTCCATATTGTGAGCGCGCCTTGCTCCAAAGTCTGAAACAAAACGCCCTTCAGCCGCGCGTACAATTCGCCGCGCCTTTGTTGCAATTAAAGATTGATGGTTAATTTGCGTAAGAATTGCCGTTTCAATAAGTTGTGCGTCAATTAAATCCGCAATAACCGTCATAATCGGCTCATTGGGATACATAATCGTACCTTCAGGAAAGGCGTAAATATCGCCGTGAAATTTGAAGTTTGCAAGGTAATTCAAAAATTCTTCACTGAAAAGATTTTGCGCGCGGAAATATTCAACGTCCGCCGCGCTGAAGTGCATATTTTCTACATAGTCAATGATTTGTTCCAAGCCGGCAAAAATTGAAAAGCCGCCGCCGTCGGGGTTACGACGGTAGAAAACGTCAAAGGCAACGCGCGAATGTTCGCCGCCACTTTCAAAGTAGCCGTTCGCCATTGTCATTTCATAGAAATCCATCATCATTGAGATATTTCTTTTGTCAAACTGCGTCATTAAAAGTTCTCCTTCGTATAAATAAAAGGTTATAAAAATTTTTATAAAATTTATCACATACGGCGGGCGTTGTCAAAATTTAGAGGCTAAGTTTTAACTTATTTAAGATTGTATTGATATTGACAGAAAATTCTTTTATAATCGATCTATAAATTTTTTGAGGAGGTTTTATTAATGGTTAAAAAATTTTTGGCGGTTGCAATTTCGTTAATGATAATTGTTATCGCCCCCCCGTTTTTGCGGAACAACCCGCCGCTGAAACTTACCGGCAACTGATTAATTCGGGGCAATTTTATTTGGAATATTCGCTGGGGAGTGGACTTGCCAACCGCAAAGTTAATTTGGCAACAGTCGAAATTGCGGTTTCCGGAAGTCAAAAAATGATTTATTCCGCAAATTTCGCCGGAATGTCTGCGGCAAGTTATATTCCCATTGTAGGCAGTTTTCTCGGCGGGGCTAAGTTTAAATTGAATCCCATCGGTTATTATGACGGCGAAAATTATTATGACATTCACTCCAAAAAAGAAATTATAAAATCTACGCCCGCGCAACTTCAAGACAAATATATTAATCCGAATGACGCCGGAATTAAATCAAAGTTAGAAAATGCCTCCAACATATCTGAAGATTTTGGAATGTTTACCGGCAGTTCAAATTTTACCTTTGTAGACAGCGGCAAACGCGCAGTTGACGCAAAAGGCAAAAATATTATGGCTTATGATAAATATGTTAAAAATCTTTTCAACGTCGAAGGTTCAATTTCGCCCTATAAAACTTTTTACTACGTTTACTACAATGACAAAGGCGAACTTTACGGGATTGACACAATAACTGTTGATTCAGATGTTGACGTTGATAAAGAATTGGGCGGCGATAAATATCCCGTTCGTCATATTACAGTTAATAAATTTACCGCAACTTTGCCTGAAAATGCATTTAAATTTTCAAGCGATGCAAAAGTTTATGAGCCGTGGCTCGGCGATATGAATGAACTTGTTGAACAACGTGTTCCTGCTGAAAGTTGAGGTAACTGCAATGAAAAATTTTAAAACTGTAATTTGGGCGGCTATTTTTTTTGTTATTTTACAATTTGGCACGGCGTCAGCTGATTCTTTCGACAATTTGCAAGCCGCGTTAGTTTCCGGGCAATATACAATTCGCTATGAAAATATCACGCCGCCTGCGCAACAAGCTACAATGAAAAATCGCACAAGAATTTTTAACGGTACGATGATGAACGCCAACGATTACTTAATGTATACAAAAGTCAGCGGCGTAATTTCCGGCGACGGCGTCAATCAATATATTGAAACTTCATCCCATCCTAACGGCGATTTTTTGTACGCCTCTTGCTCTTTGCAACGCGGCAACGAAATTTTCAGATTTACGCGCCTTGAACAGAAAGGCAAAGTTCAATATATCGGCGAAAAAGGCAAGAAAGGGCAAGTAACGGCTGAACCTTTTTATAAAACTATCGTAGCGTCATATTCTTTCGGCGACAATTCAGACGTTACAAAAGTTTTAAATGCGATTCTGCCCAATTCTGAAAAGGCTGAAGGCGCGACAATCTACAGAAAAGTTAAATCCGGTTTTTTGAGAAACGGGCTTGAATACGCCGACCTTAGGGCGGTTAATCCTCCGGCGGGCGTAATTTTCGATGCAATTCGTTATTACTTTCAAGACGGTAAACTTGTAAAAATTGCCGCCGGACAATATTTAGGCAGCGGCGCAGATTTGGACGGCAGACGAATTATCATAAACGTTACAGATTTTCAAAATTCGGCTGACAGCAAACTTTTACAACTTCCAAAAGAATTAAAAGACGTAACGAAACGCGAAAAATCAAAGAAAGCTTGAGGTGGACGAAATGAAGAAAATTTTAGCGTTGTTAGTTTTGGGATTTTTCACGGTTTTTAATTCTGTGGCAAGCGCGGAAGAAAAACCTACTTGTATTTTTATGAAGTTCACGGACGATACGCGCTTTGAAAAAGTTGAATCTGCCGCCTCACTTTCAGATTTGGTTATGGAAAAATTAATTGCAAGCGGCAAATTTAACTTCAAAGAAACTCAAGTTATAAATGAGGATATGGAAAAATTGCTTTACGATTTCCGCGCCGCCGAATTTAAAAATGTTGCGTACGCTGTCAACAGCGGAAACTTCGACGCGCTTTTTGAAGGTCCCGGCTACAATGAAAATATGGCGCAGTCAATAGCAACCGCAACGCAAGGACAAATTATTTTGCCGGAAATTACTTCAAAGATTGGCAACCAACACGGCGCAGAATATTTGATTCAAGGTACAATTCGCAATATTGGCACGGGCGGCTGGGTTGATATGAATTTTTCTAATGCTGCAAGATACGCTACTCAAGCAATGAGTTTGGCAAGTTCCGGCTTAGGCTCGGCACTTGGACCTTTGGGCGCGCTGGCAGGAGCTATAGGGCAAGACGTGGCGGCGTTCGGCATTCAAGCGGATTTAAAAGTTATTAAAGCGTCAACCGGCGAAGTTATTTGGCAAAAAGTCGTTGTAGGCAAAAAAACTAAAAAAGCTTTAAAACTTGCCGGTATGAAAGTAGCAGGCAGTACAAAACTTGATAATCAAATGTATACCGACGCCATGAATATTGCTGCTCAACTTATCGCAGATACTTTAATTGCGGAAGCTGATGCCGGAAAATTATTCGCCCAATAAAAATTTTTAACTAAAACTAAAAAAGCGGCAGGTAATTTCAACCCGCCGCTAATTTTTTTACTATCCCACTATCACACTATCACACTACCAAACTATCCCACTATGAAACAGCCATAGCCGCCGCAATAGCCGCGCCGAGCCCTGAGCCGCCGTTATCTAAAATTGTATCGACTTTATCAGCATCCGCGCCCAAAAGTTCACGCAACGCCTTATTTATATTTTCTTGAACAAGCGGCATTTTTTCATAAACAGAACCATCAACTGCCACATGTTGAGTTGTAATTGCGCCTTCGCCCGCGCGTTGCCAAACAATACCGACGTATGACGCAGTAACAAGGCGCGCCGAACGAATTATAATAGCCGCGTCGAGTTCCTTAATTTTTTTCAAATCTGCAAGTTCCAATTTATGACCGGTTTTTTCTGCAACAATCGCCGCCGCCTTTTCAAGGTTAGCAGTATCGTCTTCAACAATTCCGGACATATCAATGGAAGTAAAGCCGTAATTCTTGCCAATTTCGTCAAGCAGTTCAGCAACCGCCATGTTGAAAAGTTCGCCCATATATCTGCCGGAAACCATTTTTTCAAAGCGTTGTTCGCCGGGCTTTTCAGAATTTTTGTCAAGTTCAATGTCAAAGCGATTGGGCGTCAACTTCATAAAGTTCCCGCATTCAAGATTTAAAATCATTCCGCCCTGTCCAAAACCTTTAGGGTCTTTAATCGAAGATTCAAGGTAGCAGGTATTGTGACCCGTTGCATAAATGGAGCCGGTGTAAACTTCAGATTGTTTGTAGGCGGCAGAAAGTAAAACTGCAACAGTATCATTAATGACGGCAACCGGTACAACATTTTCAATCCCGCGTTTTTTCAGCGCGTCCAAAAGTAAATCGTTGACAACTTTACCTTCGACGCCCGGCGTTGCAAATTCTTTTGTCCAAATGATAAGTTTTGCGTTATTTAAATCGTCTTGAGTTGACGGGAAAGAAAAAGTATGCCCCAAATAAAATTTAGTTTCGTGGTCGCCTTCAATCGCTTCATCAATCAAGCGCGCCAAAAATCCAAACATTTCATCGACGGTTGAATTTTTGCCGATATAATCGTATTTGCCCGGAATAATCAGCGGCTCTCCAACTTTTTTGACAACTTCATAGCGTCCTTCGCCTTCAAGTTTAATTCTCAAAACACGAACATTGGTGCCGCCAAAATCCAACGCCAAAAATTCGCCGGTTTCTTTGCCGGTAGGAAGTCCGACGTACGATTTTAACATACGCATTGAGGAACTTTTTGGGTCGCGCAGTCCAATTTTTAAATCTTTTTGAAAGTTTGTTGCAACTTCACGAATGAACTCCGGCGTTGCGGCAAATTCTGACATAATATCTTGAAAATTGCCTTCGTTAAATGCCATAAAAATTTCTCCCTTCGGTCGATTTAACCCTAAAATTTTTTTGATTATAACACGGTAAAACTTTTAGTAAAAGACTTTAGGCAAAAAATTTTTTTAAAAACTCAAAGCATTAATCCGTAATGACAGCCCGTCCTGTGCCGCTAAATGAAAAACGTAGTTAGGGCGTACAGAAAAGTTGACGCCGCCAGAAGCGGCAAAAAGTAATTGGAGCGTAATAAACCTCAAGCGGCGGACGGGCGATAAAGCACTTTTCTTTGGTACTTTCTTTTTTGCGACTGAAAAAGAAAGTACATTTATAAATATAAAAAAACTTACAAATTTTTCAAGTTGACAAAGAAAAAGCGCGGTGTAAAATTACTTTGAAAAAATTTTTAAAATAGGGCGTGTTTATTTACGGCGAATTAAAGGAATTTAAAATTTTGTATCGAAATTTGAAAGAAAATATTGTACTTTTTTGCTAGGAGGGGTAATCGTGATTAAGTTGACAAAATTTAATTCAGATTCAAAAAAGGGTGAGTTCATTCTCAACGCCGAACACATTCAAACGATTGAGGAAACTCCCGACACCGTTATAACGTTGATGAACGATAAAAAACTTATCGTTGAAGAACCGATGGAAGAAGTCGTCCGCCGCGTCATGAAATATCGCCGCGCATTGAACAGCAATGTTCGTTAAACAAAATTTAGTTTGGAGGAAATTTTAAATGGCTGATAAAGATAAAGAAAAAGACGCCGCCGCCGAAGCTGAAGGCGAAGAAGTTGCTGCTGAACCTAAGAAAAGATCTCCAATAATTTTTATTGTAATTGGGGTAGTTGTAGCTTTATTACTTTCTGCCGGTATTGCAATTTTCGTAACAACGCAAATTATTGCCGGCGCAGGCGGAGGACACGGGGATGACGGCGAAATTGACCGCGACCATGATCCCGGCGTTTTTATACAACTCGGCGACCCTAAAGACGGAATTTTGGTTAATGTTGGCGGACCGCGCGGCGGTAAATTCCTCAAAGCCAATATCGTACTTGAAATGAATCCCAATAAAAAATCCGTTATCAATGAAGATACAAAAGACCTTCAACCGGAAGCAAGAATTAAAATTATGGATATGACTATGCAATTTTTGCGCGCTACAAAAGTTGAAGACTTCGACGCCGAAAAACAAGCCGACCTTAAAAAGCAACTCAAAGACGCCATTAACGCCGAACTCGGCTCTTCCGCTGTCTACGATATTTATATTACAAGTTTCTTGTTACAGTAAAATTTTTCGCTAAGAAAGAGAGGTGAGTACAGGTTGCCGGATGTATTAAGTCAGGCTGAAATTGATGCTCTGCTTCAAGGCGTTATGAGTGGTACAGTTGACGCCGAAGAGGCAAAAAAAGAAGAAACTACAAAGAAAATTAAAGTCTACGATTTCAAACGCCCAGATAAATTTTCTAAGGATCAAATTCGTACTTTGTACATGTTGCACGAAAGTTTTGCACGCCTTTTGAATACTTACCTTAGTACACATTTGCGGACGTTGATAAACGTTGACGTTGCCTCTGTTGAACAATTAACCTATCAAGAATTTGTGCAATCTGTAGCAAATCCCAGCTTTATAAGCGTGTTAGGCGTTCCGCCTCTCAAGGGCAATATAATTCTGGAATTTGACACTGCTATAGCCTTTGCTTATGTTGACAGAGTTTTTGGCGGCGACGGCAATACTCAAATTAAAACGCGCGTACTTACTGAAATTGAAGACGCGGTTATGCGCCGTTTCGTTACTGCCGCCATGAATCACTTCAAAGACGCTTGGTCAAATGTTACGCCAATGAATCCATTCTTGGAAACTACGGAATCCAACCCGCAGTTTATGCAAATCGTAACACCGAGCGAAATGGTTGTTATTATCACACTTCAACTTAGAATCGGCGATACTGAAGGGATTATGAATATTTGTATCCCGTACCTTGTACTCGAACCGATTATGTCAAAACTTACTACAACTTTTTGGGTTTCTTCGTCAATCTCAAGAAGTGAAACTGAAAATCAAGTTGCAATTATTCAATCAAAATTGGAAAAAACTGAAGTTCCCTTTATTGTCGAAGTTGGGGAAGTTCAAATTACTATCAAAGAATTTTTAATGTTGGGATTTGGAGACGTACTGCAACTCGGTACAAAAGTCAAAGACGATTTACCCTGCCGCGTAGGATCACACGCAAAATTCTACTGCAGACCGGGTACATTCGGCAAAAAAATGGCGGTGCAAATAACGCGCGTCGTAAATCCGGAGGAGGACGAAAACGATAATGTACAATGAATTATCCCAAGCTGAAATAGACGCGCTTTTGGCGGCAGCAGGCGGAGACGACGATGACGACGGCGGCGCAGAAGAAGAATTTAACCCTGATGAACCCGATGATTCAAATTTACTTTCAGACCTTGAAAAAGACGCACTCGGCGAAATTGGAAATATTTCAATGGGCAGCGCGGCAACTTCCCTTTCTGCTCTTTTGGGACACAAAGTAAATATTACAACGCCTACCGTTAAAATTGTTACAATGAAAATTATCAAGGACAGCTACCCTATGCCGTACTTGATGGTTGAAGTTACTTATACCGTTGGAATTAACGGCAGTAACATTCTTGCAATTCAATCCACTGACGCCGCAATTATCGCAGATTTAATGATGGGCGGCGACGGTACTAACCCCGACCCGAATTTAAATGAAATTCAAATGAGCGCGGTCGGCGAATCAATGAACCAAATGATGGGCGCGGTTGCCACAAGCCTTTCAACAATGTTCAGTAAAAAAATTGATATTTCGCCGCCAATAGTTACTTTCATTGATTTGGGCAAAGATGATATTGTTACCGAAATGGCAAAAAGCACTGAAAAGGTTGCCTGCATTTCTTTCAGAATGGAAGTTGAAGGCTTAATCGACAGCGAAATTATGCAACTTTTGCCGTTGCCTGTTGCACAAGAATTAGTTGGAGCATTAATGGGAACAGCAGGAGGAGATTCTGCGCCCGCGCCTGAACCAACGCCTGCGCCGGAACCTGTTCAAGCAGCCCCGCCTCCACCACCACAACAAGCGGCAGCTCCACCACCT
>CALDHY010000006.1 GCA_937901445.1 uncultured Selenomonadales bacterium | reverse complement strand
GTTACCATCAAAGTCTAAATATAATTTTAATATAAAATAAGATAAAGAATTTGTTAAACTGAAATTTTCTTCGGTTAAAAAATTATCATAAAAATTATCGCCGAAATTTTTATTAATGACATCCAAAATTCAATTTCGCCGTAAGCTGAAACAGTGATTAAATTTACAGCGGTTATAATTATCAAGCAGATAAACGCGCCGAGCCATTGCGGTAAGTCCGGAAACCAATATTGCAAGTAAATTCCAACTGCCGTAAGCTCCGCCATACTTACCAAAATATACAAAAACCAATAATTCCAGCCCGCCAAAAATCCCGGAAATTGCCCCCAATATTTTGTGGCGTAATAGCTGAATGAACCGGAAACAGGCTCCTCAACCGACATTTCGCCGAGCATCCGCACAATAAAAAAAATTACTATCCCGCCGATTAAATAACTCAATGAAACTGCAGGACCGGCAAGCGCAATGGTTGAAGTCGAGCCATAAAAAAGCCCGGTACCAACTGCGGTACCGAGTGCGATCATTTGTAAGTGACGATTTTTTAAACCGCGATTTAATTTTTCTTCATTCACGCTTGTTACCACTCCTCATTAGGATATTTCAAATTCCAACTTTTTCTTAACGCAGTCATAATGTCCATAACATCTTTTGAAAAGTCTAACTTCAATTCGGAAATATTTTTTGTACGGACGGCTTTTTCCATATCAAGCATTTCATAATAAAGGGCGTTGGGGCGTTCACCGGCGGCAACTTCACGCGCCGCGCCCGTTTCCGCATCAACTATAACCGCTTTATCTGCGCGAGGGTATTCGACAATTTCAATGTAGCCTTTTTCGCAACTGATAACCGCGCGCTTAGGTTGTTTTGAGTGCATGGAAAGAGCAACGGTTGCCATTTGCCCCAAAGAATTTTTCAGCAGAATTGTAGCTTGTTCATCAGAGCCTGACGGCGCAGGTTTCCATTGGCTTAAAATTTCGGCAGGTTTTTCGTCCATGAAACTGCGCACGATTGACAGCGCGTAAACTCCAATATCGAGCATTGCGCCGCCTGCAAGATTCATATTGAAAAAGCGATTCTTCATATTGTATTCTTTGAAACTGCCGAAATTCAGCGTGATAATCTGAACTTTGCCGAGTTCGCCGCTTTGTACAATTCGCCAAAGTTCCTTGTAAAGCGGCATGTGCCAAATTGTCATTGCCTCTGCGATAATTAAATTTTTTTCATTGGCAAGCTTAATCATTTCGTCAAGTTCGCGGCTGTTTAACGTGATTGATTTTTCGACAAAAATATTTTTGCCGTTTTCAAGAGCCTGTTTCATAAAATTAAAGTGCGTATTGTGCGGACTGGTAATATAAATTATGTCAACTTCATCATCATAAAACATATCTTCGATTTTGTCATAAACTTTTTGGACGCCGTACTTTTCGGCAAATGCAACGGCTTTATCGTGCGTGCGGTTGCCGACGGCGTACAAACTTTTTCCCATCTTTTGAAGAGCTTGAGCCATTTCATTGGCGATAACGCCGACTCCCAATACTGCCCAATTTAAATTTTTGTCAGTCATAAAATCGCCTCCTTAAAATTTACGGCAAATAATTTCGACGCAAATATTTTTTAACCTGCAAAAGGTGTAAATAATGTTGTGTCGAAAAGTTTGTTGAGGTGATTTTTATGTTGAAAAAAATTTTTTATGATATTTGCGGTGTTTATAGTGGCGGCGCAATTTTCAACGGCAAGTGCGGATGTAGCATTCCCCGAACGTTACAGGACGCCGGTTTCTCCTGTCAATCTTTCAGTTATATCTGTAGACGAAACAAACAGACAAGTTATCATTGAAGTTAGACGCCGCGTTGATTCTTTGAAAAGTTATTCCTGCAAAGTCTACCGCGTTTCTGACAGCAAACAATTTTTTGAGTGCGAAAGTAATTTTGAGGAAGACATTTCAATTTTCGGCTTTTACTACAAAGATTTAAACAAAGACACGCCTTACAATCTGGTTTTTGAATTTGACTTTAACTATTCAGATAAAAGTTACAGATTTAATAGCCGCCCGCTCCTTCAAAGTGCAAAATATGAAATTTCCTTTGAACGTTACAAAAATGAATTACGGGCGCAAATTTTTTCTGTTGAATGAAAATGCTGATTTTATACACGTTGCAACATTTGACGGTTGATGGAATTTGCGGCGCGGCGTTGGCGGCTTACGCGGTAAACGAGTTTGACTATGAGCAAATAGTTTTCTATTTCGGAATTTACAACTTAATTGCATTCGGCGGGCAAGCGGCGGCGGGATTTTTTTTGGATAAACACCAAAATTTTTTGCGGGCGTCATTTCTTGTTTCGCTGATATGTTTAGGCGTTGGAACTTTGCCGGTTGCCGGAATTTTCGCGCAGGCGATATTTTTGGGCGTCGGAAATTGTTTGTTTCACGTGACGGCGGGCCGTATCGTTTTGCAAAATTATTCAAGCTTTAAGGCGTTGGGATTATTTGTTTCAAGCGGCGCAATAGGATTGGCGGCGGGCTTAAACTTGCTGATTGACGCCAAAATATTTTTAATTGCCTATGCAGTACTTACGGTTTTAGTTCTGGCAAAATTTCAAGAGCCGGAAATTTCTGACGTGCAAATTTCAGAAACAGGTTTATCGTTGCCGTTAATTTTTTGTTCGATACTTTTGTTAAGTTGCGTAATAATGAGAGGATTTGGCGGCGGCGGCAGTTCGTCTGAATATGTAATGTTGTTTCCTATAATTTTTGCGGCGGGAAAATTTTTGGGCGGCGTGTGTTGTGACAAATTCGGCTGGCAAAATACAATTCTGCTGATATTCTTGTTAGGCTTTTTATCTTTGCAGTTTGTAGGATTGGTGCCGCTGATAATCTTAACTTTATCGTTCAATATGACAATGCCCTTGACGCTTAGACTTTTGCACGCCTGCAGTCCTGCATATCCCGGAATGATTTTCGGATTGGCGGCGGGTTGTTTAATGCCGGGAGCATTTTTCCACGAAAAAATAACCATCGCCGTTCAAGCAATGGTCGTGATTCAATTTTTAATTTTGTTTGCCGCGTGGAAGATTTTTAGAAAATGTTCATTAACGACGATTTAATAGTTTATGCATTGGCAACCGCTTTAATTGAGGTGCCAATATTTTTTTTGTGCGGTTATCGAACTGCGAAAGATTTAATTTTGTTTGCGGCAGTGAATTTAATCAGCAACCTGTTACTGAATGATTTTTTGTCGAGCGTCGCGCAGGATTGGCTGATAATTTTTTTTAGTGAATTAACCGTGCTGATTTTGGAGTTTGTGTTGTGTTCATATTGGTTAAAGCCTTCACTGAAATTATTAAAAGTTTTAATCTTGACGAACGCGACAAGTTACATTTGCGGCTTGATTTACTTTGCATAAAAAAAATTCCCCTGACGCGGGGAATAAAAAATTTTCAGCGAACTTTAATAGTTAAGGTATTGTAAGCGATTGACTGTAAAATTAAATCTTCATCAGAGGCGCGCTGAATTTCGTTGAAAAGAGTTTGAGGCGATCCGCTGTAAGAAACGGTAAAAACTGCGCGACCGCCTTCATAGCTTGAAAGGTTGCAACTTTTGACGCCGCGCACATTTCCAATAGCAATTTGCACTTGATTAATTTTCTGGAACGCCGCGCCGTAAACTACAACTTCGATATTTTGTTGGCTGGTGTACATTCCGGTTATCTGCTGTACAAAATATTCGCCCATTTCCTTGCCTGCCGCCGCCAACGCTTTTTTGGAGGCGATTGCTTCAGAATTGTCCATGCCGGAGCCGTATTTGCCGTCTGCAGCGATAATCTGTCCCGTTTTTACGATAAACATTTTAGCCTCAACGCGGGCGCGGCAACTTTGCATATTTGAACGTTGTCTGCCCGGCAACCATTGCGCCGCGTCTCCCAATCCTTCACTGAACGCCTCGCCTACAATCATAATATCGACGCCCAACATTTGCGCCGCTTGCGTCATATCTGCCGCTGTCATTCTCAAGGGATATTGAAAGTTCAAACGGGTTCCAACTTCAGTAACTTGTGAAAATCCGGCGTCAATCAACGCCTTAACAATCGCCGTTTCACCGGCTGGGTCTGGGATTCTGTACTGAATATGAGTTTCAGGAACGTAGACGGCGATTTTGGGATTTCTAAGTTGCAGATTGATAATCCCGAGCCGCGTTAATTCGCTCATCAATTTTGAATTCGGCTGGTCGTCGACAACGGCAGAAATTGTAACGCTCCAAACGCCGTTACTTTGTTTTTTTTCGATAACTTTATAATCCGTAACGAAGCCGCGTGATTGAGTGTATATTTGATCTTGAATAACGACGTTTTTTTCAACGAGAGTATTTGAATCTACCAAAACGCCCAAAGTATTTTCAACGGCAAGGCGGAGCGCGTCATTTTCAGCATCTGCCGGTGTTACGCCGCTGCCGGTTACCGTTACATTTTTTGCAAGTGCCGAGCCTGTAAAAACAATCAGCACGGCAAAAATTAAAATAGCAAGCCGTTTCAAGTTATCAGCCCCTCTTTACGACGTCGCCCTTTTTAATAGTTTGTCCCTTTTGTACGTTTGTAACTTTGCAAACTGAATATTCGGCGTTGACTTCGGTAATTTTTGCCTTGCCAATTTGAATGGTTTTCATACCGACAACTTTGCCGTTTACTTCTATTGGCGTGGTTTCACGTACAATCAAAATAGTATCGCCTTTTTTGAATCCGCTGTCACTGCCCAAATCGATATAAAATTCTTCGCCGGAAATATCAGCTACGCGCCCCATTACATTTGCCGTTAATTTTTTCAAGAAATTCTCTGCCGCTTCAGTGCAAGCTCCATTGACGGCATCAATAACGGTACTGCCGCTTTTGCCGCCGGTGAAATTTTCGGCAAAAATTACTTCGCCTGTTTCCGCATCGACAAAACGAATATCAACGCCTACTTTGCCTTTGACGCCGTTCACAAAACCTTCAAGCCCCGTGCCGCCCAAAAGAGATTTATTGGCGTTTGTGCTTACGGTTGCCATTGTAACTTTGCCGAGCAATAAATAATTTGCGCCGGTAAGTTTGCCAATTTCAACGGCTGAACTTCCTGTAATATTTTGAAAACCCTGTTCCCTTAAAACAGTTGCCATTTGATTTCGTTCAATGACTGAATACCTGTTACTGGTTTGAAGTGCGACAGTTAATTTTTCTGTCATAATTTCTGCAACATTTGCATCGCCGAACCCTGAAACGTTTTCAAGCGGCATTACTGCCACAATCTTTTTCGCCGCTTCAGCTGACATTGTTAAACAAATCATCATACATACTGCAAACAACGCCGTTAAAACTTTTTTTGAACAGTTCATAAAAATCAATCCTCCCAACAGAAAAACTACCTCACAATAAAAAAATATACCTGACGAACTGTATTTTCGTCAAGCAATAAGATTTTCCTTGTTTACAAAAAAAATTATCTGCGGTGGTTATCGGGCATGGGCGGCGGCGGCGGAGCCTCGCGTCTGTTATTTCCGCTGCGATTTGAATCGCTGTGACTGCCGCTCTTGTGCTTGTCGTTGTTGGTAATTGCCACTATTGCCGCTATACCCAAAACTGCGCCGATAGCTCTGTTTCTGTCTCTGACTTTCTGACTAAGTTGTTCTGTTTGTATATTATTTTCAATTTTTGTAGCCGTATCAAAAGACGCCGCGTAAGCTGCAGTTAAGTTCATTCCCAAAAATGACGCGCCGCAAATTATCGCCGTAAGTGCCAAAGTCTTTGCTTTCATTTCTTACAACTCCTTTGCTTTTTGCTGTATTAATTATAAACGGCTAATCTTTAAAAATCATTTGAGGAAGATTAAATTTTTATTAAGAATTTTTTATCGTAAACCAAATTTCGTCTTTAAAATTTGAACCACTTAAACGGTCGAAATTTTCAACGATTATTTTTGTAAAACGTAAACATTTTTTTGTATCAATACCCGCGCCAATATAAAAATTTTCGTCAATTTTAAAAGGGGATTCCAAACTTTCCGGCGTGGTTGAAAAAAATCTGCTTAAGGGATATTCTAGAACTGACAGTTTAAAAATATCTTCATCTAGGTTGTAAAGTTCCTGCGCGACACGCCGCAATAAATCAATCCAATAATTGATATGATATTCTTTTTCGGAAATTGTTATAGTGGCAGGTGTTGTACTGGTAAAGATTCTAAAATCCGAATCTAAATTAAAATCTTCCGGGATAACGTCAACATCTAAATTATATTTTTCCGGCAAAGTCCAAATTTTCAAAGCGAGTTCAGCAAAAATTGCTGTACGACGTTTAATTTGCCGTGAAGTCCAATCCTGATAGTTTTTTAAATCTCGCGTATATGAAAATTCCGAAGTTGCAAAAATTTTTCTTTTATCAACGAAGAGGGCATTTTTACTTGGAGCCTCTGAAACAATGACTAAATTTCCTAAAGAATTTAAAATTTTATCTGCTTGTGAATCACCTTGATTCTGTAAATAATTTGTCCAATTAACTGTAAGTTTTTTCGGAATTACAAATTCTACAGACAAATTTTCATAGTCTGAAAAGTTATGTGAATGATTAATATCCCGATCAAGCACATACAAAAAATATTTCAGATATTTTGAATTTTCGCTCTTAAATGACAAGCACAATTCAGAACTTTTAAGCGCGTCCTTAAATTGTTTGTCATTTGGAAAAGCATATTTGCCGTTGCCTGCAGTAATGGCGTCCCAAAAAGAATCAACGGTAAATTTTTTATCCTCTTCAAAACGTTTGAGAATATTACCTGCGTTTTGCGTAGCGTCTGCGCCGGTTTGTCTGCAAATTTTTGCACGGAACATGTAGGAAATCAGCGCGTCCAGAATTTGTATAAAAGTATTTTCGTCTAAAATATAATTTTCGTACTTGTTATGTAAATCCATCAAAATAATTGGCGAATTTGACGCCCCAACAAGATACCTTAACTCGTAAAATTTTTTCTCCAACGCAGATAAACTTTCAAAATTTGCATTTTCAATAGCAAGTAATCGACTGTAAAATTCGGCGTAATCGTACATATCAGCCAAAAAATTTTCAACTTGTTCAGCCTTATCGCCGCTGTAATTTTTTTCAAAATAAGTTTTAAATGCAGGGTAAAGCGCGTATTTTGAAATTTGAATATCTTTTCCGCCTTGTCTGGATTTACTGGATTTTCGCACTGAAACTAGATATTGAATCATAAAATTTTCAAAAGTTTCAGAGTCGCGCAGCATCTTTTCAATCTGCAACCAATATTTTTTGTAAAGGTCTTCTTGAACATCCGCACTTAAATTAATCAGCAAATAATTTCGTATCAATTCGGTTTCTGTTAAATCTTTGCCGGTTGAGTTAAGCGATTCAAAAATTTCTTGCGGGTTTTCGTTGTCAAGTTTCAGTGCAACAATTTTTAATTTAGTTATTGCATCACGAACGGCTGAAAGTTCATATCCTGAAGCATCGAGCTTTTCTTTGAAAAATTTGTAATTCAGATAAAGCTGTGAAAATTCTGTAGGGCCGAAATTTTCGCCGTTCATTATCTTTCTAAAAATTTCACTGTCGAATTCTGAAGGTCGCAATTTAAAAAATTCGTCTTCGTTTGAACTTTTTATAAAAGCAGTATAAATTTTCCCGCGCAGTTGTGCATTATCAGATAAATCATAAACCGCCTTTGCCAACAAAATAACGCTCGTGATTCTTTGCTGCCCGTCGATTATAATTTGTTCAGTGAAAGTACCTTTTTCTCGCTCTTTATAAACAACCGTGCCGATAAAATGTTCCGGCTTTTCTTTTTTTATTAAGCGTTCCAAATCTGCAAAAAGTTGTTCACAGTGCGATTTTTTCCAATCGTAATTGCGTTGGTAAACAGGAATTGTACAAATCGTTTCGCCGGAAATAAATTTAACTAAGCCGGTGTAGGATGCCTGCATAAAATTTTTGCTCCTTTCAAAAATTTTTTACATTATCAAACAAGCAAAAAATTTTGTCAATCACAAAAATTTTCAAGGGTTACACTTTCTACAGGGTCTGTAACCGTCATCTACGCAGGCTTGCCGTGATTCATAGGGTACGAAATGCGCGGCGTTATGGTGTTTGATTGTCGAACAGCTGTACACGTGGAAAATCCCTGACTTAGTGTTTGCAAGGTAAGTTGACGCAAGAGCCGGAGCCGCCGCCCAAATTAGTAAAATTGTTAAAGTAACCGCCAAAAAAATTTTCTGCATTTAAATTGCCTCCTCAAAAAAATAAAAGCGTTACGGCGATAATTGCAAGCACCGCCGCCTCAACAAAGTTTAAAATCTGCGCGAGGTTCTTTTTTTGTAAGAGTAACTTTCGCACTTTGCCCGCGCCAATCGCTATCGCCGAAAAAATTATAAACGCCTGCGCCGCAAAAGTTACGCCGAGTAAAATTATCTGTACGCTTGCATTTTCTGATGAAAGATTTACAAATTGCGGCAGGAACGCCAAGAAAAATAATAAAACTTTTGGATTCAAAACATTCATCAAGACGCCGCGCCGGTAAATTGCCGCAAATGAATTTTCGCCGTCAGATTTTTTCATTGAAAGTTGCGCGCCGCGTTTTGCCGCCGTGAAAGATTTAAACGCCAAAAATAATAAATACGCCGCGCCAAAAATTTTTAACGCCCACATTGCCAACTGCGAATTTTGAATTATTGCCGCAACGCCCACCATTACCAAAAACGTATGAAAAACAATCCCGCTCACAAGTCCCGCCGCTAAAGTTATTCCGCTTTTTGCGCCGCTTGCAAGACTTTTGGTAAGCAAATATAAAATATCCGGTCCCGGCGCAAGCGTTAAAAGTATCGACGCCGCCAAAAAATAAAAAAAAGTTCCAATTTCCAAAATTATTCTTCTTTCTTTTTTAGATTTTGTATGGTACAATTCGCCTAAAGTTTTAAAAAATTTTTTGAGGGGTGAGTTTATGGTAAAAGTACGAATTACAAATATGATGTTTTACGGCTATCACGGCTACTACGAATACGAACGTGAACAGGGGCAAAAATTTTACCTCGACGCCGAACTTAGAATGGATGAAAATTTGACAGATTTAAACGAA
The DNA here is from genome assembly GCA_937901445.1 of uncultured Selenomonadales bacterium. Classification (GTDB taxonomy): domain Bacteria; phylum Bacillota; class Negativicutes; order Selenomonadales; family Selenomonadaceae; genus Quinella. The sequence continues at coordinate 12,844 of CALDHY010000006.1, read as the reverse complement.
CTTGAAGAGGGTATTAATACTGCGCGAGTCTACGAAATTATTAAAGAGTTAATGGAAAATCACCGCTTCCAAGTTATGTCCGCGCTCGGTATTAAAATTGCGGACAGCCTGCTTGAAAAAGTAAAAAACATTGATGAAGTTATCGTTAGAATCCGCAAGCCGGCTCTGCCAATTTCCGGCTGCATTGATTATATTGAAACTGAAGTTATACGCCATAAATAAGGATTAAGGATTAAGGGCTAAGGTTTAAGGTTTAAGGGCTAGGGATTTTTTCTCTAGTCTTTTTTAGTTTCATTTTTATCTAGCCCTTAAATTTTGGTGACATTTCGTAAATAATTTTCATAACGGCTTTACAAAGTTTATCAGGGTCGTGCCGCCCTGCGTCAGTTTCACTGATTAAATCTGCCTTAATCAAGCCGCAACCGAGCGCGTTAATTTTATCTTCGTCAACAATAACCGGCGTTGCTCCAATTTCTTCACAAAATTTTTCAGGTACAGGTGCAGAATTTACCAGAACATAATCAATCGCCCCGCGTCCCGTGTGGTCGAGAATCGCCTTTGCGTGCGCGGACGCCGAGTAGCCGTCAGTTTCGCCGGGTTGTGTCATTACGTTACAGATATAAATTTTTATTGCTTTAGAATTTTTTAACGCCTTTGAAACGCCCTCAACCAGCAAATTTGGCATTATCGAAGTATAAAGACTGCCCGGTCCCAAAATAATTGCGTCGGCAGTTTCAATCGCCTCAAGCGCGGCGGGGACTGCGTGTACTTTTTTGGGGAAAAGTTGGACGCGCCGTATTTTTTTATGTGCCTCCGGTATTTGCGATTCACCCTCAACAACCGTACCATCTTTCATAATTGCGTCAAGTCGAACGTATTCTTTGCTTGCAGGAATGACGCGCCCCTTTACCGCCAAAACTTTTGAAGATTCTTTTAAGGCAGTTTCCATATCGCCGGTAACTTCATTCATTGCCGCTATAAACAAATTGCCGAAACTGTGACCGGCAAGCGTTGACGAGCCTTTAAATCTGTACTGAAATAATTTTTCCATAAGCGGTTCAGTGTCAGCAAGCGCAACCAAACAATTTCTTAAATCGCCGGGCGGAATGATTCCCAATTCCTCGCGCAGGCGTCCGGAGCTGCCGCCGTCATCTGCAACAGTTACAACCGCCGAAACATTGCTTGTTGAAGATTTTATCCCACGCAGTAAAACCGATAAGCCGTGCCCGCCGCCAATTACCGTAACAACGGGACCTTTGCCCAATTTTCTTTCTTGGTAAATCATATCGACAATTCGCCCCGTACGGTCGGGAATTAACACGGCGATTATTGAACGAATTATCGAGCGCGTGGCGTACATCATAAAAAGCGCACCGATTATCACAATAAAAACGCCCAGCGTCGTTGTCAAGCCGTATTGATAACTTCCAACGTGCCTGTAGATAAATTGAAAAATCGCCTCTTCAGCTCGCCCCAAATATTCATAGTTTGACGCTAACGCCGCGCCGAAACTTACCATTAAAACGCCTGCCGCAAAAAGCAACAGCCAGCGTTTCATTTTCATACCGGGATATAACCATTTTAAAAGATATAACATTTTGCGCCTCAAACTTCCCACACGTCATTTTTCATTAAGTCTCGGTGTTCAAGGTTTACCGTGTAGCCGTTACTTGAAATTAAATCGAAAATATGTTTTGCAACAAAAACGCTGCGATGCATTCCGCCGGTACAACCGACCGCAATTACAAGTTGACTTTTGCCCTCTTTGACATATTGCGGCACAAGAAATTCAACAAGATTATCAAGCCGCTTTAAAAATTCCTGCGTAACGGGTTTTTCTCTGATATATTCTGCAACTTCAGCAACGCTCCCGCTTTTATGGCGCAGTGATTCAACGTAAAAAGGATTGGGCAAAAACCGCACGTCAAAGACTATATCCGCGTCCATCGGCATACCAAATTTAAAACCGAAACTCAAAACAGAAATATTCATATTGCTGCCGTCAGTTTTGCCGAAAAGCAATTTAAGTTTGTCGCGCAGTTCAGCCTTTGACATATTGGAAGTATCAATTAAATAAGTTGCCTTGCCGCGTACAGTTTCAAGGCGCGCGCGTTCCCTTGCCACGCCGTCAGAAATTCTTGACGAAGGAGCCATAGGGTGGCGGCGGCGTGTTTCTTTGTAGCGTCTTATAATTGCATCGTCTGAAGCGTCCATAAAAAGCATTTCGTATTCAAGATTTTTTTTGTCCATATTTTCGAGAATGTGTACAAGATTATCAAAAAATTCTCGGCTGCGCGTATCGACAACGAATACAACTTTATTGACGTGGCTTGAGGCGTGCGAACACAATTCAATAAATTTCGGTATAAAAACCGGCGGCAAATTGTCAACGCAAAAGTAGCCTAAATCTTCAAGACAACGGCAAGCTTGAGTTTTGCCGCTGCCGCTCATCCCCGTTACAATAATTATCCTCGGCTTTTCAAAATTTTCTTCAGCCGTTTCAATTTCAGTTTTATTTTCCAATTTTATCACTCCTTAAAATTTTTTTACCGGCGGCAATGTAAATGAAACTGCAAGCGGCAAAATTGCAATTCCCGCAATTACATAAATTGTTGTAAGCAAGCCGAAATTATCTGCAACCGCTCCCAAAATTGGCGCAAAAATTCCGCCCATACTGATTGCCAATCCTAAAGTTACGCCCGACGCCAAGCCGACTCTGTTTGGCAGGTAAAGTTGTCCCAAAACTACCATTGGACTGTATGTAAAACTTATCGCCGCGCCCAACGGCAAAATTAAAATCGTCGAAATTAATAAACTTTCTGAACTTGCCAGCGCAATTATCGTTACAAGCAACATTGCAAAACTTATTTTAATCATTGTGCGATAACCGAAACTGTCAGCCAATTTCCCGCCAATCAAAACGCACGCCGCGCTGATTGCATAGTACGCACTCAAAACCGTGTTGCCGATTGTTTCAGTTTGTCCGAGTTCGTGAATCCAGTACAACGCCAAAAATGTATTAAACCCGTGAAAAATTATTGAACGCCCGATTACAACCGCCGTTAATCTTGTAAACGCGCTCCAATTATCGACGCCCGCGCCTTTACTTCCAACTTTTGAAATTTTTGTGCGGTTTAAATTTTTCAAGTCATTATAATATTTTTTCAGCAGAATACAAATAATAATTTCCGGTACAATAAAAATCAGCGTGCCCGCCAATCCAAAAATCGTGATTGAAGCCGTCGTTAAAATTGGACCGAGCGAAAAGCCCAAATTTCCGCCGAATGAAAACACGCCGATACTTTGCGTCCTGTCGTTGTCAGTTGACGCACGATTTATTAACTGCGCGGCTTGCGGGTGAAACATTGCAATTCCAACGCCGCTAATCATTACCGCAAAACATAAGCCGTAAAAATTTTCAATAAAGCCGGTTAAAGCCATTCCGCCGCCAGCCAAAACTAATCCCACGCCGATTAAATACGGCTTGTTATATTTGTCTGCCAAATTTCCGAAAAGCGGCTGAATTACCGAGCCTACAACATTTGCAACCAATACCAAAGTTGCCGCCGTTTGATAATCGTAGTGGTACGCCGCAATTAAAAACGGCAGTACCGCCGCCAACGCGCCCTGATTTATATCAGAGCAAGTATGACCGAACGCCAATAAATATTTCAGCTTGCTTGTATCTTTCATAAAAAATTTTTAATGCTCCTTTTCGTCAAGTAAAAAATTTTCCAATTTCCTATTCCCCAGCCCCTAGTCCTTAGTCCTTAATTCCTAAATTGTTTACCGCCTTTCTTGATTGTGATAAAATTCTAACAGAATTAATTTTTGAAAGGAAGATTTTTTTGAACGAGCGAATCAGAAATTTTTCAATCATTGCGCACATAGATCACGGCAAGTCAACTTTGGCAGATAGACTTATTGAAATGACGGGCACTGTTGAAAAGCGGGATATGTCCGAGCAACTTTTGGACAATATGGAGCTTGAAAGGGAGCGCGGAATTACAATCAAGGCGCAAACTGTACGCTTAAAATACGTCGCGCAGGACGGCAACGAATATATTTTAAATTTGATTGACACGCCCGGGCACGTCGATTTTACCTACGAAGTGTCGCGCAGTCTTGCCGCTTGTGAAGGCGCGCTGTTGGTTGTCGATGCAACACAGGGCGTTGAGGCGCAAACTCTTTCAAATGTTTATCTTGCACTGGATCACGATTTGGAAATTATCCCCGTGATAAACAAAATTGACTTGCCGAGCGCAGATATTGAACGCGCCAAAACTGAAATTGAAGAGGCAATAGGGCTTGACGCAACGGACGCGGTTAAATGCAGTGCGAAAACCGGCGAAGGCGTTGCCGATATTTTAGAGGCGATTGTAAAAAAAATTCCCCCGCCTGAAGGGGACGAAAATAAATCTTTGCAGGCTTTAATTTTTGATTCTTATTTTGACAGCTACAAAGGCGCGGTTGCTCACGTGCGCTTGATGAACGGCAAAATTAAAAAAGGCGATAAGCTGAAACTCATTGCAACGGGTAAAGAATTTGACTGTACCGAAATTGGAATTTTTACGCCGTCGATGAATGAAGTTGCAGAATTAAGCGCGGGCGAAGTCGGCTACATTTGCGGCAGTTTAAAAGACGTGCGCGACGTTCGAGTCGGCGATACAATCACAAATTTAGAAAAACCTGCGCGAGCGTTGGAAGGTTACCGCGCGCCGGTTCCAATGGTTTTTTGCGGCTTGTATCCTACTGAAAGTGTTGACTACGATAATTTGAAAGAGGCGTTGGAAAAATTACAACTCAATGACGCCGCCCTTGTTTACGAGCCGGAAACTTCAGCCGCGTTGGGATTCGGTTTTCGTTGCGGATTTTTGGGCTTGTTGCATATGGACGTTGTTCAGGAACGCCTTGAACGTGAATATAATTTGAAACTTGTTACAACCGCGCCTTCAGTAGTTTACCGCGTCAACAAAACCAACGGCGAAATTTTGACGATTGATAACCCCGCCGCCTTGCCGCCAACAACTGAAATTAAATCTATCGAAGAACCGATTGTAAAAGCAACCGTGATTGTACCGAGTGATTATATTGGCGCGGTTATGGAACTTTGCCGGGAAAAGCGCGGCACTTATAAAAGTATGGATTATATCGACAAGACGCGCGTTTTGCTTACTTATGAAATACCACTGAACGAAATTATTTATGACTTTTTCGACAAGTTAAAATCTATGACGCGCGGCTATGCAAGTTTGGACTACGAGCCGTCAAGTTACGCAGAATCAGATTTGGTTAAGCTGGATATTTTATTGAACGGTGATATTGTCGACGCGTTAAGCTCCATTGTACACCGCACGCGCTCGGCGAAAGTCGGACGTACTTTAGCTTTAAAATTGAAAAGAATTATCCCCGAACAACTTTTTGATATTCCGGTACAGGCGGCGATTGGCGGGCGAATAATTGCGCGTGAAACAGTCAAGGCGCGGCGCAAAGATGTTTTGGCAAAATGTTACGGCGGCGACGTTTCAAGAAAAAGAAAACTCCTTGAAAAGCAAAAGGAAGGCAAAAAACGTATGAAAGCCGTTGGCAGTGTCGAATTGCCGCAAGAAGCTTTTATGGCAGTTTTGACAGTCAATGACGAGGTTTAATTTAAATTTGAATAAGTGGAAAGGTGAAAATTAACCGCCGTAACTAAGCCCGTTTGCTATTCTGATTGAAAAATGAGTTATCCCTTTTTGAAAATCTTTGGTTCTGCCAACTTCAAGATGACAAGGAACGGCTTTTTTTGTTTTTTGAAATTTTGAAACATATTTTGAACCGGTATAATTGAATTGCCAGTGCTCAAAAGTTTTTGCGCTTGTCCGAGCAAAATCTCTGAAATCGTGATTGACATACTGAAAACTACAATTTTTAACCAAGTAATTCATAAACTGTTCGGCAAAATTTTCGTCTAAATCAATACTGCAATCATAACCGTAACAGATGTAACCTTTTTTGTCGGCAACTTCTTTACCGGTAAAGCTCAAATAATTTCCGCAAATTGATAAAAGTTTGGAACGTCCGCCGCCTGCGCCTTTGCTACCGGAACAATTAAAAAGACTGCCAACACCAACATTAAAACTTTTTTCATAATGAAAACCTCCTCTGAAAATTAAATAATCTGTTCCCTTAAAAATTGAATCGTTACAACGTCTGAAACATATTTGCAAATTTCTTTTTTGTGCGTCACAATGATAATAGTTTTGTCGTGTACTTGATTAGTCAGCCGCGTTAAAAATATTTTTTCTGTTTCGGCGTCAAGCGCGGAGGTCGGCTCATCCATTAAAATTACTTTGCCGGGACGTAAAAAACTTCTTGCAATGGCGATTCTTTGCGCCTGTCCTTCACTTACGCCAACGCCGCCTTCGCCTATTGCAGTATCTAAGCCGTCGGGAAAATCTTTAAAAACAAAATCTGCCGCCGCCGAATAAAGCGCGTCTGTCATTTCGTCTTCGGTGGCGTCGGTTTTGCCCAAAAGTAAATTGTAACGAATAGTACCGCTGATTAAGCTGTTGCCTTGCGGAACATACACGCAATTACAGCGAGTTTGCGAGCTTGCAGGATAATTTTTACCGCCGCCGTAAAAAGTAATACTGCCGTTATTCGGCGTCAAAGTTGCAAGTAACATTCTTAAAAGCGTCGATTTACCCGCGCCTGTTTCGCCCAAAATTGCCGTGATACTGCAAGGCTTGAAATCGTGACTGAAATTTTTATAAATCCAGCGTGAATTTTCGTTATAGCGAAAGTCTACATTTTCAAATTTAATTCCTACGGGAACTGAAAACTTGATAAAATTTGTAGTATCTTCCTTCGGCAAATTTTCAATTTCCATCAATCTTTCGACAGACGCCATTGCTGTAATAAGTTGCGGGTATTGATGATTAAATTGAATGAAGGGAATTTGAAGTTGCTCCGCCAACTGTAAAAAAACTACCAATTCGGAATATGTAAAAGAATTGGTTTGTATCCCGTAAATTCCCCAAACCAAAATGACAATGTAGCTGATATTTAAAGCTCCGCCTATCAAAGACATAACCAATATATTTAATTTCGTGACGGCGATAATTTTTTCATACAATTTATTTTGAAGTGCTTTTAGCCGCTCCCAAATGAACGCGGTTTTTTCCAAAGTTACAATCAATTCGCGGTGTTGAATGTGTTCCTGCATAAATTGATGGGCTTTACTGTCGCAAATTCTTACTTCTCTGGAAATTGGCAATAATTTTTTGGCGTATGAATTTCCAAACATTACATTGACTGACATAATCAAAAGTATTACAACTGTTAAAGTTGGATCAATGGTAACAAGATAAATACAAGTTGCTATAAGTTGTACAAAAGCGTAAATCAATTCTGGGATTGTCCCGATTAAGCAAGCTGAAACGCTGAAAACGTCTGTGGTTATTCGGCTTAGAGAGTCGCCCGAATGTACCCTTTCATTGTAGGAAACGCCGCCGTCGAACAACGCTTTAAAAAATTTTAATGAAAGTTCATTGTTCAATAAAAAAGTTTGGTTTTCGCGCAGATAAGATTTAAATTCCTCGCAAAATATATCGAAGGCTTTTATCGTAGTCAATGAAACTGCCAACAGTAGGAGAGAAATTTTTTCGCCCTTTTCCACCGATTCCATAAAAATTTTGGTAACTTCCACAAAAAGCAATGAAAGTGCTACTGATAATACACTTAGCACTAAAATAATCAGTATAATTTTTTTTAATTTTCCGGCGTGATTGTACAGCCACTGAAAATATTTTTTATTGATACTCTGATATATCATTTACAAGCCCCAATTCCTTTGCTTTTTGTGCAGTCAACAAACAGCCTTTACTCATCAGGCATTTCCAGTAAGATTTATTTTTTTTGCTGATACCGGTTAGAATCGACGCTATTTTATCTGTATTGGCGTTCATTTCTTTTACTTCGCGCAGTAAGTCGGCGGCGGTAAAGTTGCCGTTCAGATTTTTGGTAATGGAATGAACATAAAACGACGAACAAGGCAAGCTTATTCGCTCCGTACCGGCGGCAAAAATTATAATCGCCGCAGAATTGACGCAGGAAATATTTACTGTTGTTATCGCGCAGTCCAACAGTTTCAGAAAATTAAAAAGCTCAACGGCAATATCAACGTTGCCGCCGGGCGAAGAAATATAAATTGTCAGTGAATCACTTTCAGGATTTTTTTCAACCAGATTTTTAATTTCAGTTATAAAGGCGCGTACATTTTCTTCATTGACGCCGCCTGTAAAGCTAATTTTTATATCTAAATTTTTCATATCAAATTTTCTTTCTGTTAAATCGAAAAAACGGCGCGGCTACCTGTAAGGCTACCACACCATTTTCTCTGTGGATTAATTGCCCGTCAAATATCAAGTGCATAACGAGCTAATTTTGAAGCAGAACTCACAATTACCTTGTCTTCCCCTTACAAGAACCATCACAGCCACTTTTGCAAGAACCTTTACAATCCCCTTGACAGTCTCCTTTGCAACTTCCCGAGCAGATGCTGCAACTGTTACTATTTGCAGATGCATGATCGCCGATTGAGCCATTCTCTTTGCTGTATTCCGCCAATTTGAGTTCGAGGGCTTTAAGCGCGTCTAAATTCATCTTCATAGTTATCGCCTCCCTTCGTAGAAAATTATTAGAAACTTATTGACGCAGTGTATTGAAAATACTGAATTTGCATCAGATAAGGATTCTGCACAGTGAATTAATTTGTATATGGACTTTGGCTTTTTTCTATATCAAAGTCCTTCAAAATTTTATAAGCCTTAAGTGCCGCCTGCCCGTGTTGTGCGTCTTTCTCGTCGAGTTTGTCCATTTTAGAAATAAGTTCAACTTGAAATTCGCAAGCGGTTATTGCTTCAGCCAAAATCATTGGACACCAACGCCTATCTCTAGCGGCAAGGCTCCCGCGATATTTATAATTGAAACCGGCACAGGTTGGACAAAAATTTCTCAATACACAAGTTTTGCAATAATCATCAGCTGTTTTATCCCAATCAACCGAATCTGAAAGTATTGCTTTATCCCCCAAAACTATTGGGGTAAACATATGACAGCCGTATTTTTTACCGTCAATATCATAAGTTGCCATATATTTTCCTGTACCGCACCATTTTTCTTGGACTTTTTCTGTATCCGCCGAATAGAAAACGCTAACGTATTTTGTCAATATGTTAAATGGAGTAAGCGCGGTATTTTTTAGGTAAGCGTTCTTCAATATGAATAATTGCTCACGATATAACAATGCATCCTGTATTGTCCAATCTACGCCTTCCGCTAAAGCTCCTTCAACTTTATAGCCTTTTTTATGTATATCTAAAACGCCTTTTGCCAAATTTGGGAGCGTTTCTTTTGAAATTGTCATGTGAAAAGGTTGATTAGCCCACAACTCGTGGAAAAAATCTAAATCTAATTTATATTTATCAGTGCCGCGATTAGTTGACTGCATTTCGCTGTTTCCGTCATAACTTGCGCCGAGATTTATAGCGTTTTTATGTTCACGCAACCAATTTTTAATTTCATCAGTAAGCAATGTGCCATTCGTTGTTGCAAAGCAAATGTATGGAATATCAATAACGCCGCCTTCAAGCCATTCAACAATTTTTTTTATTAAAGGAAAATTCATGAACGGTTCGCCGCCCATAAAATCAATTTCCATTTCTTCGAAGTCAGCACTTTCTTTTACAAATTGGGCTTCCTTCAAAATAATTTTTTTGGCTAACTCTGTATCCATATAGGCGTTTTTCTTGTGCGATTCATAACAGTAACTGCAATTAAGGTTACAAGCGTGAGTTACCATCAGCATACAAGTACGCCGCCGAGTTGAGCCTTCAAATCCCCAATCCATTTATCCTTGCCTCCTTACTATGATAATTTTTAATTTTTTAGTGGTTTATAAAGTACACTTTTTTATAAAGATTAAAATCAGATTAAAAATTCTTAAGTTGGTTAAAATAACGGCTTTTCGACTTGACAATCCAAAAATTAAATAATAAAATTTCGGCAAAATTATTGGAATATAAAGCGTACTTTTATAAACAAAAAAGCCGATGGAGTTTTTGTAACTTCAGTCGGCTTTTTGGCGTTTTTACAAAGAAATATTCAAGTATTATCGAGCGCAGATTTTGCCCACTTGAGAAAAGTACAATGGCTGACGTTCAAAAGTTTACCGGCGGCGCGCGCAGAAATTTTACCCGCTTTCCACTGTTGCAAAACTTCAAAGAAATTATCGGGAATTGGCAAGGGAGCGCGTCCGAATTTGACACCGTTAGCCTTAGCGGCTGCAATACCTTCAGCTTGTCTTTGTTTAATAAAATCCCGTTCAATTTGAGCAAAGGCTGACATAATTTGAAGAATCAAATCTGAAACAAGCGTACCCAAAATATCTTTGTTGCGGCGAGTATCAAGAATTGGATTATCAAGCACTACGATAGCCGCCCCTTTGATTTTAGAAATATTTCTCCACTGTTCAATAATTTCTGCGTAATTGCGCCCGAGACGGTCGATGGATTTAACAACAAAAATATCTTCAGGACGCAACAAATTTAAAAGTTTCTGAAATGCGGGGCGTATAAAATCCCTGCCGGAACAATAATCAGTAAAGATATTGCCGGAAGGGACGCCGAAATTTTGAAGCGCGGTAATTTGTCTGCGAGCATTTTGTTCTTTGGAAGAAACACGAGCATAACCATAAATTTTAAACATAAAAAAAACTCCAATCTGTAAAAATATAACCGAAAAATTATAAGCGGCGGGCTGAATTGCCTTTTTGTTGACACTAAATTATTCAACTGCTAGAATAAAATTTCAAAAAGCGAAAACCGGTAATAATCATTATGATGGCGTTTTAAAGTTTAAAAAAAAAATAATTGAGGTGTCAAAAATTCTTACAGACAAAATCGGAAAAATCGGAGCCGGCGGCTTGCTTATAATGTTTGCCTGCGGTATGACAATTTTAAAATCGTGGCAACTTGACAATGACGCATGGTTTATTTTGAATTGCGGGCGATACGTTGTTGAAACTGGAACAATCCCGCACGAAGAATTTGCAACAATGCACGAAGGTTTTCATTATGTGATGGAGCAATGGTTGACGGCGGTTATTTTTTGGATAATCTACAGCAATTTCGGTGCGGACGCTTTAATAAGTTTTGCGTGGCTTGTCGGCTTTATTTTAATGTTCGTTTACTTCAAACTTTGCTTATTCGTCAGCAACGGCAATAAAAAAGTTTCGGCGTTACTAACTTTTGTAATTGCAACGATAATCACGCCGCCATTTTTGGTCACGCGCCCGCAAATTTTTTCGACGCTGATTTTACTGATTGAAATTTTCTTGCTTGAAAAGTTTGTACGCGGCAAAAAATTTTGGATACTTTGTGCGTTGCCAATTTTGGCGGCAATTTTAATTAATCTGCACGCCGCGCTTTTTCCAATGATGATAGTTGTACTTTTGCCGTACGTTGCCGAAAGTTTGTACCAAAAAATAAAACCTGCGCGAGAATCTGAAATAAAATTTTTGCCGCTGATAGTAACGGCGGCGGGAATTTTTTTTGCGGGCTTTTTAAATCCGTACGGCTGGGAGGCAATGACTTTTGTATTTACTTCGTACGACCCGGAAATACACAGTAAAATTATCGAAGTCAAGCCGCCGACAATTTATAAAGTTACAGGGGTTGCACTTTTTATATTTTCGGCGTTGCTGATAATTTCGCACTGCAAAAAAAATATTCCCCTGCGATATTTTTTTCTGTCATTTGGGATAATGATTTTAGGCTTTATGTCTGTCAGAAATATATTTTTATTTTTGATTTTATCGACGTTCCCGCTTGCCTACGCGGCGAAAGATTGGCACCCGTTTGATAAAATTTTCAATTTGCGGCACAAATTATTTATCCCGCTGTTTGCAGTTTGCGCTGTAGAAATTTATTGGCTTGCGTCAAATCCAGATTTTTCAAATATGCCGCTACACTTCCCAATAAAATTTGTAGCGTTTTTCTCAATTATATTTTTGGCGTGCTTTATATTTTTTTACCGGCGGGAAGGTAAATTATTCAGTGAAGAAATTTTTATATTGAGGCGAAAACCGCTTATTGCGCTTGCAACTTTGCAGATGATAATTTTGGCGGAATGGATTTATTTTGTGGCTCCGCCAAGAAATTATGAAACATACAAACCGGCGGCAAATTTTTTGTTAAAAGAAAACCGCGCTGAAGATATAATTCTTTGGACGGGCTTTAACAGCGGCGGCTATTTTGAATTTCACAAAATTAAAACTTACTTTGACGCGCGCCCCGAAATTTTTGCAATTTCCAACAATCACAAAAAAGAAGTTGCTAAGGAATATTTTGCATTGATGGAAGGCGTTTTGGACTACGAAGAATTTTTTTCACGCTACAATTTCACGCACATTTTCATAACGACTGAAGATATAATCCCCTATTTAATGTTGTCGAAAGATAAAAATTACCGCTTGCTATTTGAGTATGATTTCCCAGACGGCAAAGGGCACGGGAAAATTTTTGAGCCGGTGAACAAATGATTTATATACACATTCCTTTTTGCGTGCGGAAATGCAATTACTGCGCGTTCAATTCAAAAGTTTCAAATGACGCTGAAATTTCGGCTTACGTTGACGCGCTGATAACCGAAATAAAATCTAATCCCTGTTCCCTATCCCCCAGCCCCTACTCCCTATACTTCGGCGGCGGCACTCCGACAATTTTAAAAATCAATCAGCTTGAAAAAATTCTTTCAAATTTAAAAATCGACGGCGCGGCAGAAATTACGATTGAAACTAATC
>CALDHY010000005.1 GCA_937901445.1 uncultured Selenomonadales bacterium | reverse complement strand
ACTGGAGTTCAGACGTGTGCTCTTCCGATTTAGATACCGGTACAGTCGAAAGTGACATCGCGCTATCAGGATGGAAGCGTGAGATATCTGTTTGTTCGTTTTCTGGCAAATCTATTGGCAAACAAAAAGGTGGATCTGGAGGCTATTGTAAAGAAAGGCGCGAAAGAAAAAAATGTGATAAAACCGGAAGAATCCCTTGCGGTTGTCGATACCATTTCGGATGATTCACTGGCCCCGGAGGAAATCGCCGCCGACCGTGCTTTGTTGGACGCCTTGTGGAAGGAGTTGGATGCACTTGACCCGGAGGGGCGGCGCATTTGCAAATTGCTGTCCCGGCATTCCGAGCGGAAAGCTGCTGCCCTAATGGGGATGAACTACTGCACTTTCAGGCGGCATTGGGAAAAGGTAAAAAATCTCCTCGTCAAGAAGCTGTCAGATTTTCGATAAATCATTCCTCTCTCGAAAAAATTTTTTCAAAAAGGGGTTAAGTTTTTAAAAAAGCCTCCGATACATACATTGCAAGGGCGGAAATAAAACTTTTAAAAATTTTTTCAAAATACAGCCTCAATCGTACCGATAATTTCGCCGCGATGATTTTTCAAAACGGGCGGGAATTTTTCTTCAAGAGCCGCCGCCTCGTCTTTTGTCAGCAAGTCCAACTTTTTCAAAACGGCTATAACCATTGGATTAATCGCGGAGTAGCTGCCGTCTTCAATTTTAAAAGCAATTCCCAAATTCTCATCTTTAATTGCAAGACAATAAACCGCGTCCGCGCCGATTTTCGCAATGACTCTGCCGCCGGTAATTTCTGAAACAACGGCATCAATTCTGCCCGTTCCTGAAATAACTTGCGGGTATTTGCTCATAGCGTCACGAATTTTTGCAGCTGAAGTTTCATATTCGCCCCAATCGCCGCGCGCAGGGGTTGAAAGTCTTGCATAAGCCAACGCCATATTGTAAAGCGGCAAATAGAAAACCGGCACGCCGCAACCGTCAATTCCAATTTCAAGTTTATCTTCAGGAACTTTCGCCGCCATTGCAACGTGTTTGAAAATTAATTTTTGCGCCTCGTGTTCCGGCTTGGTGTAACCTTCAAAAGGCACGCCGAGCATCATTGCAAGCGCGATAATCTGTGAATGTTTGCCGGAGCAAGGATTGTGCACTGGTAAAACTTTTTCGCCCTTAACAATTAAATCTTTAAAAACTTTGCCGCTCATTGGACGGACAACGCCGCAATCTAAAACGGATTCATCAAGCCCGAGCTTTTTTAAAATTTCCCGTACAAGTGCAACGTGGTTTTCTTCGCCGCTGTGACTTGAAACCAAAACCGCCAATTCTTCGTCCGTGATATTGTATTTTTCCAAGCCGCCGTTTTTGACGAAAGGCAACGCTTGAAAAGGCTTGGCGGCACTGCGCCAAAACATTGGTAACTTTGCATTGCCTACAGAAAAAGTAATTTCGCCCGCGCAATTTACCGCCGCAATATCGCCGCGATGAATATTTTCAACGTGACCTGCGCGAGTGTAGTGTAAAACAATTTCGCTCATAAAAACCTCCCAAAAAATTTAAAGCATATATCTGCAATCGAAAACCGGCTTGTTTCCAAGTTCCGGAACTTTTTTAAATTCTTGCCACGCCGTAACAATGGCGATAACGTCAGCCGCGTTGTAAACTTCCTGCACGGAATTTAAAATTTTAATTTTCAAGGCGGGATAACGTTTAGCAAATTCTTCATTAGCCGCCGGATCGTAAGCAACAATATTTTTGTAACCTGCCGCCAAAATTTCTTGAATGATACGCGCCGCCGGAGTGTCTCTAACGTCATCTGAAAGCGGCTTGAAACTCAAGCCCAAAATTCCAACAGTCGAATTCTTATCAAGATTTTTTATAATTTGACGTGCGATAGTTGCAGGGCGATTGTTATTTGTTTCAATGACATTTTTTAAAATTTGCGGCTCAAAACCTTTAGCCTTGCTTTGTGCGAACATTGCGTTTGTATCTTTCGGCAAGCAATAACCGCCGTAACCGCAACCGGGATAAACATAACTTGTCATATTGCAATTATTCCAGCGTTTATCCATATGCAAAATTTTAAACGCCTGCGCAACTTCAATATCGCCGATTATGTCTGCAACCTGCGCCATTTCGTTTGAATAGCTGATTAAAGTTGCAAGCAAAGTATTTGACAGATATTTTATAAATTCGCCGGTTGAAGGCGTCACGCACTTTATAGGAATATTCATAGGCGCGTAAAGTTTTGAAAGTTTTTCGCGCCCGCGTTCATCGTCACAGCCTATAACAATTCTATCTGCTCCAATAAAATCTTCCCAACAATGCCCCTCGCGCAGAAATTCGGGATTATTCGCAACTGCAAAATTTTTTGAATTGCCGGTTTTACTGTTGACGTAGGGAATAATTTTTTCTGAAGTTGTCGAAGGCGGAATTGTAGACTTTGTAACAAGCACGCGGAAATTTTCATCTTGCACGGCGTCAATCGTCGTATCAATCGCCGCAAACAAATATTTTAAATCTGCGCTGCCGTCCTTGCCGTAAGGCGTGCCGACGCAGTAATAAATAATTTCGCTGTCAGCAACGGCAGCTTTTATATCTTCAGTTACGAAAAAATTTTTATTCAAATGAGCCTTTAAAACTTCGTCCATTTGCGGTTCAAGAAAAGGTAATTTACCTGCGCGAAGAATTTTTTTGCGTTCGGCGTCAACGTCCACGCCGTAAACTTTATAGCCCAAATGCGAAAATCCAAGCGCGGTTGTTAATCCGACAAAACCTAGACCAAAAACTGTTATCATAAAAAATTACGCTCCTTAATCCCAAAGTTTCCAAGGCGCGCCGTTATTCCAGTATTCTTCAAGTTGCTTTTTTTCGCGCAGAGTATCCATACATTGCCAAAATCCGTTATGACGATACGCCACGACTTCGCCCGCTTGCGCTAACTTTTTCATTGGTTCCTGTTCAAACATAAAATCGCCTTCGATATAATCGAAAACTTTTTTGTTTAAAACCATATAGCCGCCGTTAATGTAGCCTACGTCTTCATTGCTTTTCTCTCGAAAATCCAAAACTTTATCGCCGTCAAAATCCAGATAACCGAAACGGCTTTTCGGCTTTACTGCAGTAAGCGTGCAAATTTTGCCGTGCGAATTGTGAAATTTAATCAGTTCGCTAATATTTACGTCAGAAACGCCGTCGCCGTATGTCATTAAAAAATTTTCGTCGTGAATATACGGCTGAATTTTTTTTATTCTGCCGCCTGTCAAAGTGGCGTAGCCGGTATCAACAACTGTAACCTTCCAATCTTCAGAAAAATTATTGTGAACTTTAATTCGTATTTCCCCCTGAAAATCAAAAGTTACGTCGCTGTTGTGCAGGACGTAATTTGCAAAATATTCTTTGATGATATGTTGTTTGTAACCGGCGCAAATTATAAAATCTTTGAAGCCGAAATATGCGTATTCCTTCATAATGTGCCACAGAATCGGGTAGCCACCAATTTCAATCATCGGCTTAGGAATTTTTTGGGATTCTTCACTGATTCTTGTACCGAAGCCGCCGGCTAAAATTACTACTTTCAAAAAATTTCCCTCCAAAATTTAAACAGGCGTAGGATTAGGTTTTTCCGGCTCAAAATTTGTTTCAATCTTGCTTTTTTCTTTAGCCAATTTCAAAAAATCGTTAGACATTTCGTCGATAATTTGAATAACGTTTTTATTTTCTTCCGGTTCGCCAAAAACTATCGCCTTTAATTCGGCGGCAGTCAAAGTTTCCTTGTCGATTAAAGCCTGTGCGATTAAATCCAATTCGTGGCGGTGTTCATTGATGATAATTCGGCAAGCGTCATAAGCCTCTTCAAGATATTTGTGAACTTCTTTATCAATTTCACCTGCAACTTCTTCAGAGTAATTGCGTTGACTTTGCCCGAAATATTGTTGAACTTGATCACTGCCGTAAGCAACGGGACCCAAAGTATCGCTCATACCGTACTGCATAATCATTGCGCGGACAAGTTTACTAGCCTGTTGAATATCTTGAGACGCGCCGGTAGAAATTTCATTGAGTACAATTTCTTCAGCAACGCGCCCGCCCATTGAAACTTTCAGCCTGTCCAAAAGTTCGGAGCGCGTGGCGTAACTTCTATCTTCTTTTGGCAACATTAAAGTATAACCGCCTGCGCGCCCGCGTGGAATAATTGTAACTTTGTGGACGGGGTCGGCGTGTTTAAGCATCATTCCTACAAGTGCATGCCCGCCTTCGTGATACGCGGTTAATTTCTTTTCGTCGTCGCTCATAACTTTAGACTTTCTTTCGGGGCCCGCCATAACGCGCTCAATGGATTCTTCCATTTCAATCATATTAATTTCGTGCTTGTTTCTGCGCGCCGCCAAAAGTGCCGCCTCATTTACAAGGTTAGCCAAATCTGCGCCGGTAAATCCGGGCGTACGCCGCGCCAAAACGTCTAAATCAACATCTTTACCAATAGGCTTGCCTTTCGAGTGAACTTTCAAAATTGCAATTCGCCCAGTAACGTCCGGCTTGTCAACTACTATCTGCCTGTCAAATCTGCCGGGTCTTAAAAGTGCGTGGTCAAGAATATCCGGGCGGTTGGTTGCAGCAATAATTATAATTCCTTCATTTGCTGCGAATCCGTCCATTTCAACTAAAAGCTGATTTAAAGTTTGTTCGCGTTCATCGTGTCCGCCGCTAAAACCTGCGCCGCGTTGCCGTCCTACCGCGTCAATTTCGTCAATGAAAATTATGCAGGGAGAATTTTTCTTAGCCTGCGCGAATAAATCACGAACACGGGACGCGCCGACGCCTACAAACATTTCAACAAAATCACTGCCGCTGATTGAGAAAAATGCAACGCCCGCTTCACCTGCAACCGCCTTGGCAAGCAAAGTTTTACCTGTGCCGGGAGGTCCGAAAAGCAAAACGCCTTTTGGTATACGCGCGCCCAAATCATTAAATTTTTTTGGATGTTTGAGAAATTCAACAACTTCCTGAAGTTCTTCCTTAGCCTCGTCCGCGCCCGCAACGTCATTAAAAGTAATTTTAACTTTATCGCCGGTTGACATTTTGGCGCGGCTCTTGCCGAATGACATAACTTTACTGCCGGAACCCTGCGTTTGATTCATTATGAAGAACCAAAAACCTATCAAAAGTAAAATTGGCAGGAAGGAAGAAAGGAGCGTCATCCACCACGGCGGCTCTTTTGGATTTTGTGCAGTTATTTCGACGCCCTTAGCTTCCAATTTGCCAATCAGTGATTCATCGCCAATGGGAAAATCCGGCGCAATGGTTGTAAATTCTGTGCCGTCCTTCTTTGTGGCTTTGATAGAATTTTGAGTTAAAACAACTTTTGCAACATCGCCATTTTCCACGCGCTGTAAGAATTGAGAATAGCTGGTTTCCTCAATAACTTGCGGTTTTATTGAAAAATAATCGTATGCCGTAATTGCAACAAATATCACCAACAAATAAAAGCCGACGTTTCGTAAAAAACTATTCAACAGATGAACGCTCCTTTATATTTTAGCTTACATAGCGGCTATAATTTTACCGACATCTTTTTCTATTACCTGCAAGCCCTTGCTTAAACTTTTTTCAAAACTGTAATCATCCGTTTTGGTTACGCGGGTTGTATAGGTAAAATCCTGCGCGCTGTTCGACCAAATGCGAAAATCGATTATAACTTTTGCCGGTTGCCCAAGAATACTTTCTTTCAAAGTTTTTGGATTATCGCCGGTAATTCTCAAATAAACAATAAAATCACAGTCTAAACGTTTGCAAATTTGCTCAAGATCAGATTTTTTGAGAAGGGCGGCGGCGTCAAAAAAATTTTCTTCACGGTAAACTTGAACGTAGCCCGCCGTTTCTTCGATTGACAAGACGTTATAATTTTGGTTGTACTTAAAAATTTTGTTTAGTGTTTGTTGAATGGATTCTTGAACTTTTTCAGGTTTTTCAAAACTTTCAAGCGGCGGCTCCATTATTACCGCAACGTTTGATACTTCCACGCTTGACGCCGCAAAAGTTGAACCGGTTGCAAAAATTAAAATCGTCGCCGCCATTAATGCAACAGAAAAAATTTTCTTCAGCATTTAAATTACCTCATTTAGAATAAACACTGCGCTTTAAAATTCCGAGATACGGCAGTTGGCGATAATGTTGGGCAAAGTCTAAGCCGTAACCTACAATAAATTCATCCGGAACTTCAAAGCCGCAATAGTCGATTTTAACTTCAACTTTACGGCGTGAAGGTTTATCTAACAACGTGCAAACTTTGACGCTTGCCGCGCCTTTTTCCTTGAAATAGTTTACAAGGTAATTCATTGTAGTGCCGCTGTCAATAATATCTTCAACCAACAAAATATCTCTGCCCTTAGGGTCGTTGTCAAGATTTTTGAGAATGTTTACTTTACCGCTCGATTGAGTATTTGCGTCGTAGCTGGAGGCAATCATAAAATCGAAATGTACGGGAATTGAAAGGCGGCGCACAATGTCAGTATAAAAAATAACTGCGCCGTTCAAAATTCCAACTGTCAAAAGCGGCTTTTTAATATCTTTGTAGTCTTCGCTGATTTTTGCGCTGATTTCCTTAACGCGCTCTGCAATTTCTTCCTCGCTGTAAAGTACCTTTTCAATGTAATCTTCTTTGGTTTTCAATTTAACCAGTCCCTTCATAATTATTTTTCAATTTTAAAATTTTCCGTGATTGAAAGTTTGCCGCGTTTTAAATCTGCGCGAAAGTTATTTGGCAATTCGACGCCTGCAAGATTATTCAATAAAACTTTTCTGACGTTTTCAAAATGTACAAAGCCGAAATCTTTTACACTGCCGGTAGTTTCTGCTATAAATTTTTTTATAACTTCCCGCTGTAAAGCCGTATGCAATTTTAAAAATTCCTCGCGCAGGATTTTACCATTTTTTACAACCGCAGGAAAAGCTTTTTCGACTTGCAAATTTAAAAAATCAGTTTCAGCCGCCGAAGTTTCAGCAAATCTGCAAAGAGTTTCGACAATCGCAGGATTAAATTTTTCAAGCGCGGGCAAAAGTTCAAGCCGAATTTTATTGCGCGTTGCAACCGTTTCAAAATTTGTGGCGTCAATTCTTGGAATAATTCCGCGTTGACTGCAATATTTTTCAAGTTCAGATTTTTTGAAACGCAAGAGCGGGCGAATTAAAAGTCCGTACGGCGAAGGCGTTAAGAATTGCATTGCCGAAAGTCCCGTTGAAGTGGAGCCGCGCAACAATCGAAGTAAAACAGTTTCAGCTTGATCGTTGGCGTGGTGCGCCAAAACTATTGCATCAAAATTTAAACTTTCCCTAACTTTAGCTAAAAATTCGTAGCGTAAAATTCGCGCCGCCGTTTCTACTGAAATTTTATTTTCCAGTGAAAATTTTTGAACGTCGCCACTTTCGCAGAAAAATTTTACATTCAAAGACTTTGCAAAACTTTCAACAAAATTTGCATCGTCAATAGAATCTTGCCCGCGCAAGCCGTGTTCATAGTGCGCAATACAAATTTCAAACTTAAATTTTTGACGGCAACAGTTTAATAAATCTGCAAGAGCTAAAGAGTCCGCGCCGCCGGAAACTGCCACGACCAATTTTTGAACGGGAAAAATTTTCTCGGTTGTACAAAGTTCAATAAATTTTTTTAACAATAAAAAGCACCCCCTGTCTGGGGGATAGGGAATTTTCCCTTTTTACTTTTCCCTAAAGTCAAGGGGCGGCTAGTCCGAACGTCTCGAACCGCGCCCGCCGCGTTTTGAGTCCGTCTTTCTTTTTAAGTCTGTAAGTCTTTCGTCGCTGTCTTTCAAGAATTTTGACAGTTTATCTTCAAATGATGCTGACGTTTGACGATTATTTTTAAATTCGCCGCGCCCTGTCGGTTTGCCTTTCGGAGTACGGAATTGCTTTTCTGCCTCTTGTTTCTGCTGCTGTTTTAACTTTTTGATTGACAGTGCGATTTTACCGTTGCTGTCAATGCTGATAACCTTTGCCTGAACTGTATCGCCTTCCTTAAGAAAGTCGCTGACCGAATTAACGTATTCATCGGCAACTTCTGAAATGTGAATCAAGCCGACTTTGTTTTCTTCGAGTTCGACAAAAGCTCCGAAATTCATAATGCGCGTAACTTTTCCCTCAACTACGCTACCTAACTCAATAGCCAAAATAAAAAGTCCTCCCTAAATTTTATGTTTAGCGTGCGGGCTGATATGGAAGTTCGCCGTCTTTGGCAAGTCCCAAGTCCTCGCGCGCCATTCTTTCAATGTTATCTAAGTTTTGAAGTTCCTCATATTGTTTGCGCAGTTTGTCATTTTCGGCTTGAGCCGCCGCCAATCTTTTATCGGCGATACGTTGATTTTCTGCAACGTGCGATAAGTGCAACTGTTGAGAAAATAAAACCGTGCCGAAATACGCAATGACAACAAACATTATCAACGCAAACCAATTAAAGCCTTTACGTTTTTTCATAGTTGCCTCCAACTACTTTTCAGACCACTGGAAAAAATCTGTGCCGACAATTTTTCTGAAAACAGATTTACAATACGGGCATTTGAAATGATCCATCGTATTTGAGAAATCCGGCTTGCCGTTTACAATTTGAACGGGACCTGCCTCAACAAAATCCATTCTTTCGCCGCAACGCGGACAAGGGCATTTACCGTCGGCTTCGCGTTTTAATATTTGTGGCGGAATATCGCCGGTTGCAATGACGCGGTTTTTTTGTTTTCTTTCGTTTGCCGGTAAGTCAAAAGTATTGTAATAGCCGGAATTCAAAAGTTCACGATAGAAAACGCCGCATTCATCGCAGACAAGGCGCGGCTTTGTTGCCTCCATATCGACTTTGCCATTTACTATTGTAACTGCGCCACCTTCGACTCTGCGCAATTCGCCCTTACATTTGGGACAGATTTTTTTATTGGAAACTGAATCAATTTTCACTAAGTCCATTCATACCACCTAACCGAAATTTAAACCTTTATAAAACTCGTTGGTTATTTCCACAAAGATTAAAATATTTCCTGCCTAATTTTTAGGGAATAGGGATTAAGGAATAGGGATTAGGGCGGAAATTTTTTTCTAAATAAAAAAGCCGCCGAATTTTTTTCAGCGACGTCAGATATTTTTAAAATTTTTTTAGCCGAGAATAACAAGGGATTCATGCGCCTTGACGCTTTGACCGGCGGCAACGTTGAATTTTTTTACAACGCCGTCAGTATCTGCAGGAATTTCATTTTGCATTTTCATTGCTTCAAGAATCAAAAGTACTTCGCCGGCTTTAACAGTTTGCCCTTCTTCAGCCACGAGTTTAATAACTTTGCCGGGCATTGGTGAATCAATGGAATGTTCGCCCGCGCCCGCTGTAGCTTTAGCAACAGGAGCCGGAGCCGCCGCCGGTGCAGGAGCTGCCGCAGGTTTTGGAGCCGGTGCTACAGGAGCCGCCGCGCGTGGAGCTGATGCTGTGCCTGCCGCTTTTACTTCTTCAACTTCGACTTCATAAGTTGTACCGTTTACGGTTACGTTAAATTTTTTCGTTGCCATTTTCTAACCTCCGATTATTTGACGCGGTTTGCAAGCGTCCAATTTTCATTGCGTTTAACTTTGACGGCTACGACTTTGCCGCCCTTTGAAACTTCCTGAATTGCCGCCATTATGACTGCAATAATTTCGGGTTTTATTTTTTCAGCCATAGAAATTTCTCCCTTCGGTCGAAATTTAAGGGCTAAGGGATAAGGTCTAAGGGCTAAGGAAAAATCCTTAATCCTTAATCCTTAGTCCTTAATCCTTACAAAGGAATATTGCCGTGTTTTTTGACGGGTGCAGATTCACGTTTACTTGCAAGAGCATTCAACGCCGTAATGACAAGCGGGCGAGTTTCTTTCGGTTCAATAACCATATCAGCGTAGCCGCGCTCTGCCGCTTTGTAAGGTGTAGCAAATTCTTCGACGTATTCGGCGGTTTTTTGGTCTTTATCGGGGTCTTTTCGGAAAATGATATTAGCCGCGCCTGCCGGTCCCATAACTGCAATTTCCGCGCTTGGCCACGCCATAACTTGGTCGGCTCCCAATTCACGGCAACACATAGCAATATAACTGCCGCCGTAAGCTTTACGAGTTATAACGGTAACTTTCGGAACTGTTGCTTCACTGTAAGCATAAAGCATTTTTGCGCCGTGTCTGATAATACCGTTATATTCTTGATCTACGCCGGGCAAAAAGCCGGGAACGTCAACAATATTAACAAGCGGAATATTAAAAGCATCGCAGAAACGAATGAATCGCGCAGATTTATCTGAAGCATTAACGTCAAGGCAACCCGCCATAACTGCCGGTTGATTGGCGATAATTCCAACAGTGCGCCCGTCGAAACGCGCAAAACAAGTTATAATGTTGGTTGCAAAATATTGATGAACTTCATAAAATTCGCCGTTATCGACAATTCCCTTGATAACTTCTTTCATATCATAGGGGGCGTTGGGATTGTCGGGAATGATTGTATTTAAAAATTCTTCCTGTCGGTCGGGGTCGTCTTCAGTTTCAACCATTGGCGGGTCTTCAAGGTTGTTGCTCGGTAAAAAGCTTAACAAGTATCTGATTTGGTTAATGCAGTCTTCCTCGTTTTCGGCGGCAAAATGTGCAACGCCGGAGCGGCTGTTATGAGTCATTGCGCCGCCCAATTCTTCAGCAGTAACTTCTTCAGCCGTAACAGATTTAATAACTGCAGGACCGGTAATGAACATTTGGCTTGTATTTTTTACCATGTAGATAAAATCTGTAATTGCAGGGGAATAAACCGCGCCGCCCGCGCAAGGTCCCATAATAACGGAAATTTGCGGGATGACGCCGCTTGCCGCCGTGTTGCGGTAGAAAATCCCCGCGTAGCCTGATAAAGCGTCAACAGCCTCTTGAATACGCGCGCCGCCTGAATCATTAATACCAATTAAAGGCGCGCCCATTTTCATTGCAAGATCCATAACTTTCCAGATTTTATGAGCGTGTTTTTCGCCCAAAGAGCCGCCTTCAACCGTGAAGTCCTGCGCGAAGGCGTAAACCAAACGCCCGTTTACAGTGCCGTAACCTGTAACGACACCTTCGCCGGGTAATTCTTTCTTTTCTTGTCCAAAATTTGTACAACGATGTTTAACAAACATATCAAGTTCAACAAAAGTGCCTTCGTCGAAAAACATTTCAATTCTTTCGCGGGCGGTAAGTTTACCTTTGCTGTGTTGCGCTTCAATGCGTTTATCGCCGCCGCCTTTAAGAATAACTTCTTTCTTTGAGTGCATTAAATCAATTTTTTCTTGAACTGTCGCCATTAAAAAATCTCCTTTCAGTCGATTTTTGTAGTGTGGTAGTGTGATAGTGTTGTAGTGTGGTAGTAAAAACTATTCCACTATCGCACTATCCAACTATCCCACTACTTAACCGCGCTGGCAAAGTTCCAAAAGTACGCCATGAGTTGCCTTAGGATGAATGAACGCGATCATTGCGCCGCCTGCGCCTTTACGCGGTTTTTCGTCAATGAGTTTAACGCCTTTTTCTTTCAAGTCTGCAAGAGCCGCCTCAAGATTATCAACGCGCAGTGCGATATGTTGGATGCCGCCGCGTCCGCCGTTTTTCTCAATGAATTTTGCAATGGGGCTTGTTTCGTCGGTTGCAACCAAAAGTTCAATTTCGCCGTGTTGTTTATCTTCAGTTGTAGGATAAAACGCGGTAGTAACTTTTTGATCTGCAACGGTTTCATCGCCCGTGTATTGCAAGCCGAGCAATTTCCAAAATTCGCCGTCAGCCAAATCAGTTGACGCAATACCAATATGATCTACGCCCAAAATTTTAAACATTTCGTAAAACCTCCAAAAAAATTTGATTTATTAATTTTAAAACGCCCGTAGACGCGCTGAATTGCCTCTTAAATCGTTTTTCTGTGTTCGTTTGTACATTTTTACCTGAAAGAAATTTAAGTGGCTTAAAATCGATTCTACGCGCTTACAGCAGATTTACTTAAGAACTTTGACGCGCTCCGCAACAGGTAATTTTTCGATAGCGTCAGCGTCTTTCAATTTTTCGCCAAAAACCATCTGCGCGACGAGTTTCCAACTTGCCGGTACTTCAAAAGTCTTTTTAATTTCGTCGTCAATCAGCGGGTTATAGTGTTGAATGTTGACGCCCAATCCCATTTTTTCTAAAAGCGTCCAAATTGCAAATTGCAACATACCGTTTGCTTGCGATGCCCAAATTGGGAAGTTGTCAGCGTAAAGCGGGAATTTTTCCTGCATACCTTTAACAGTGTCAGTTTCTTCAAAATAAAGGATTGTGCCGTAACCTGCGGCGAAACTGTTAATTTTGGCTTCAGTGCCTGCGAATTTATCAGCCGGAACAATTTTTTTCAGCGCGTTTTTGGTAATATCCCAAACTTTTTCGTGGTGTTCGTTCATTGTAACAATCACTCGCGCAGATTGAATGTTAAACGGCGAAGGAACTTCCTTTGTCATACGTTCAACAGCGGCGATAATTTCAGATTCAAGCACTGGAATATTTTTACCCAAATTGTAAATTGTGCGGCGATTGATAACAGCTTTTTTAAATCCCATTCAAAATCATCTCCAATAAAATTTTTACCAATCTGAATCGTGTGCTTGCTCATAGGTTTCCCATTCGCAAACAAAAGCATATTTTTCAGATGCATTATAGTCACACCATTCTCCATTTTCACCGCGAATGATATACATTTTGGGCTTATATTGCAGACTACAGTTGGGTTCACCGCGCCGCCAATTTTGATCGGTTATTACTCCACCTGTAAGCCATTTCCAAATTCCACGATCAGTGGCATAACCGCCCATACTTTTACAAAAAGCTTGTGCGTCTTCCCACGGCATTTGAGTTTCAAAATTTTTATAGTAGTGACCTTTGAATTGTTGTGCGCCGTCAAGAACGTGGGCTTGTACTGTCATTCCTGCAAAAACTACCGACGCTGAAACTGCAAGACTGCACAAAATTTTTTTTGCGTTCATAATAATTTCCCTTTCGATAGCGTCAAATTATTCGTGCATATCGCCATTTTTCAAGAAACGGGAATGGAAACTCAAAGCCTCGTCGATTAAATGCGGCGTATTGGCTTTTTTAGTTTCAGCAAGGGCGCGGTTGTAATAATCAAGCAAAATTGGGCGATAATCTGGATGAGCGCACTTGTTAATAATTTCAAGTGCACGGCTACGCGGTTCAAGTCCGCGCAAATCTGCGATACCTTGTTCAGTAATGATAATGTCAACGTCGTGTTCGGTGTGGTCAATGTGTGAACACATTGGTACAACGCTGGAAATTTTGCCGCCCTTCGCAGTTGACGGCGTGTAAAAAATTGTAAGGTAAGCATTGCGGGCAAAATCGCCGCTGCCGCCTATACCGTTCATCATTTTGGAGCCGCAAACGTGCGTTGAGTTAATGTTGCCGTAAATATCGACTTCAAGCGCGGTATTCATTGCAATAACGCCGAGACGGTGTACAACTTCCGGCGAATTTGAAATTTCTTCAGGGCGCAGTAAAATATATTTTCTGTACTTGTCAACGTTTTTGTAAAATCTTTCCATACCGGCGGGCGAAGGCGAAAACGCAGTACCCGACGCAATTTTCAATTTGCCCGCGTCAATTAAATCCAACATTGCATCTTGAATAACTTCAGTATAAACAACCAAATCTGTCATATCAGAATCAACAAAGCCGGCTAAAACTGCATTAGCAACATTACCAACGCCGCTTTGCAGAGGCAAAAGATTTTTCGGCATACGCCCTGCCTTAATTTCGCTGTGCAAAAAGTCAATCGTAAATTTCGCCATTTGTTTAGAATTTTCGTCAATCGGCGAAAGGTCGCGGGTATGATCTTTAATATCGCAGGGAACAATAAATTTAATTTTGTCGGGCGTGCAAGGAATGTAATTTGTGCCTATTCTGTCGTCAGCTTTTACAAGCGGAATTGGTAAACGGTTAGGCGGGTCAAGCGGTACATAAACGTCGTGAATCCCTTCAAGTGCCAAAGGTTGAGTTGTATTGACTTCAACAATAACAATATCCGCACTTTGAACGTAGCTTGCCGCGTTTCCGAGTGAAGTTGTAGGAATTAAATTGCCTTCTTCAGTAATTGCGCAAACTTCAACTATCGCCGCGTCAATTTTGCCCAAATATCCAACTCTTGACAACTGCGCAGATTCTGAAAGGTGCAAGTCCAAATAATTTACAGTGCCGTCATTAATTTCGGGGCGGAGTTTTGCGTCTGTTTGATAGGGCAAACGCTGTTTAATACCTTTGACTTCAGCAAGTGCGCCGTCCATTTCCGGACCGGTTGAAGCTCCCGTCCAAATATTGACAGTGAAAGGTTCTTTCTTCATACGCTCGGCAAGTGCCAAAGGAATTGCTTTAGGATAGGCGGACGCGGTAAAACCGCTGCAAGCCAACGTCATACCGGGTTTAATCCAATTTGCAACTTCTTCAGCCGTAACAATTTTACTTTGTAAATCCTTATTCCGAACGCGGTCGGTAATATCAATCATAAAAATACCACACTCCTTAAAAAACTATAAAAAGCTGAATAAATCTTAACACTTTGAAATTTTTACGTCAACTGCGCCATAATCTTTATTTTGCCTGAAAGTATGCTATAATTTAAAAAAATTTTTTAAGGAGTTTTCAAATGCAAATTCGCGGAACTTTGATGCTTTTGGGCGCGTCATTTTTTTGGGGGACAACGTTCGTCGCGCAGCTTACGGGAATGGAAGGAATCGGACCTTTCACGTACGCGGCGGCAAGATATTTTTTGGGATTTTTATTTTTGCTTGCACTTTTAATTTATACAGGAAAAACCCGTTTAAATGATCGTCGCGCAGGAAAATATATTCACGGATTCGGCGTAGGGTTAATTTGTGGAATATTTTTATTTATCGCAAGTTCAATGCAACAAGTTTCAATGCTGTATACAACGGCGGGCAAGGCGGCTTTTATAACCTGCCTGTATATAATGTTTGTACCTTTGGGCGCGTCATTTTTGGGTAAAAAAATTTTGCCGGAAAATTGGGCGGGCGCAGTTTTGGCGATAGTTGGATTATATTTGTTGGCGATTAACGAGGAATTTTCAGTTAATCGTGGTGACGTGATTTTATTTTTCAGCGCGTTTTTCTGGACGGCTCATATTTTGATTGTTGATAAATTTGCAAACAAAGTTGACGTAATGGAACTTTCGACGGCACAGATTTTTTTGACAATGATTTTAAGTGCGGTTGTAATGTTGATTTTTGAAAATCCTACACTTGACGCGGTAAAAAGTGCGGCGTTTCCAATTTTTTATGGCGGCGTGATGAGTTCGGGCGTTGCGTTTACTTTGCAACTTTACGGGCAAAAATATGTTTCGCCTGCAACTGCCGCAATTTTGATGAGTTTTGAAAGTATTTTTGGCGCGTTATCAGGCTGGCTGATACTCGGTGAAGTAATGACGGGCAGAGAAATTTTTGGTTGTATTTTGATGCTTGCCGGAATAATTGTAACACAATGGCGCGTGATTAGGGGATAAGGATTAAGGATTAAGGATTAGGGATTAGGGAAAAAGAACGTACATTTAAAAAACTTTAAAATCAGCTAAAAAAAATCTGAAAAATTAAAGGAAAATTAAAAAAAACTGTCGAATAAAAATTTTGTTATTTCTAAAATTAGAAAGGGTCGGTACGGCTATGGAGGTACTCAATAATTCTATTCAAAACTTGAGAGTAAGTGCCGGAAAGCAGGGCGCGGCTGATAATATGACTTCCATTGGGCGCGCCGTTGTTAAGATTAAAGTTTTTGGTGTAGGCGGCGGCGGCGGCAATGTCATAAAACGCCTGGCTGAAGGCGATTTAAAAGACGTTGAACTTATCGCCGTAAACACTGACGCGCACGCTTTAAGCCTTTTGAATATGGATTCAATCAAAGAAGTTCAAATAGGCGGCAATTTGACGCGCGGGCGCGGTACGGGCGGCAGAATCGAGATTGGAGAACAAGCCGCCAAAAAAGACGCTGACCGCCTTAAAAATATGATTGAAGGCGCAGATTTAATTTTCATTACTGCAGCAATGGGCGGCGGCACAGGTACGGGCGCGGCTCCCGTCATTGCCGAAATTGCAAAAAAACTCGGCGTTTTAACTGTCGGTGTTGTAACTTTTCCTTTCGGCTTTGAAGGCAACCGCAAACAACGTATCGCCAAAGAGGGAATTATTAAAATGCAGGCGCATATGGACGCGCTTGTAGTTGTTCAAAACGATAACCTTATGAAGTTGCCGGAAAATAAATCGCTGTCATTTGTTGACGCTTTCCGCGCGGCTGACGCAGTTTTAAGGCAGGCTATTCGTTGTATCGCCGAATTAATTTTGACTACAGGATTTATCAACGTTGATTTTGCTGACGTTACAACAATTTTTCAACAAAGTACTTCCAGCGAGGCAATTTTGGGAATTGGGCAAAGTAATATCAGCGCAGTTAAAGCCGTGCAAAACGCGCTTGAAAGTCCGTTACTTGACAGGTCTTTCAAGGGCGCGCGCGGTATGATTTTAAATATTACCGGCGATAACGACCTTTCATTGTACGAAGTCAACGAGGCGGCAGATTATATCCTTGAAAAAACTGAAAGTGAAGTCAATATGATTTTCGGCGTTGTCATTGACAAGCGAATGAAGGGAATTATTCAAGCTATGATTATTGCCACAGATTTTTCTGACAGCTTAGCTTTAAAATCGCCGCAAATGTCAAACGAAAACATAAGTGTTTCAAGAGGCTTTAACTCTTCAAATATTCCGCCTTCAAACGCACAAAAACCACCTGCGCAACCGTCATTTAATTTAATTCAACCTTTCAGACCTACGCGAGATAAAAACGATGACAAATAGATTTCAACGAACGAAACTTTTAATCGGCGAAGAAAATTTTTTGAAGTTGCAAGCGGCAACAGTGGCGATTTTCGGAATTGGCGGCGTAGGTTCATTTACGGTTGAGGCGTTGGCGCGTTCCGGCGTCGGGCATTTGGTTTTAATCGACAAAGATAACGTTGACGTAACCAACATTAACCGGCAAATTTTAGCCTTGACTTCTACAATCGGAAAATCTAAAGTTGAAGTCCTGCGCGAGCGAATCCTTGATATAAATCCGGCGGCAAAAGTCGATACAATTCAAAAATTTTACCTTCCCGACGAGCCTGTCGAGAATTTTTTTATTTGCAATTACGATTATGTTGTTGACGCAATAGACACAATCACGGCAAAAATAAATTTAGTTTTGGAATGTCAAAAACGCGGTATAAAAATTATCAGCAGTATGGGCGCGGGCAATAAGTTAGACCCTGCGCAGTTTAAGGTTGCAGATATTTTTCAAACAAAAGTGGATCCCGTTGCAAAAGTTATGCGTAAAAAATTAAAAGAATACGGCGTCAACAGTTTGAAAGTTGTTTACTCTGAAGAAACGCCGCGCAAAATTTCTGCTGAAAAAGTTATCGGCTCTGTAGCGTTTGTGCCGTCGGTTGCAGGCTTAATTTTGGCGGCGGAAGTCGTCAAGGATATTGGAGGGCTTAAATGAAAATCAGTATAATAGGTTGCGGACGCTGGGGAAGTTTTCATGCGTGGTACTCAAGCAAAATTGGACACGACGTCAAACTTTACGGGCGCGCAAATTCAAAAAAAATGCAACAACTTGAAAGTACGGGCGGCAACGATTATCTGAAACTGCCGCCAAATGTTCACTTGACGAAAAATCTTGAAGAAACTTTAAACTTTGCAAGAGTTATAATAATTTCAGTTGGTACTCAAAACCTGCGCGACTTGCTCGAAGAAATAAAATCTTTGAATCTCAATCTTGAATCAAAAAAATTTGTACTTTGTATGAAAGGGCTGGAAAAAAATACCGGCAAAAGACTTTCAACAATTTTTGAGGAAGTTTTGCAAATTAAAAATGTTGCAGTTTGGGTAGGTCCCGGACACGTTCAAGATTTTGTTCAAAGTATTCCAAACTGTATGGTAATGGCGGCGGCAGACGAAATTTTGACACGGGAAATTGTAGAAATTTTTAACAGCCCGCTGATTCGTTTTTATTACGGCGCAGATTTAATTGGAATTGAAATTGGCGCGGCGGCAAAAAATGTTATAGGAATTGCGGCGGGAATGTTGGACGGCTTGAATTGTACAAGCTTAAAGGGCGCGTTAATGGCGCGCGGCACGGTTGAACTTTCACGGCTGATTGAAAGTTTGGGCGGCGATAAAATGACTGTTTACGGCTTAAGTCATTTGGGCGATTATGAGGCAACGCTTTTTTCTAAGCACAGCCGCAACCGTAAATTTGGCGAAGATTTTGTACTTCACAAAAAATTTGATAAACTTGCTGAAGGCACTGATACAGTTGTTGCTCTTATGGAACTTTCAAAAAGTACCGGCGTTGAACTGCCAATTTGTCGCGCAGTTTTTAAAATCCTGTACGAAAATGGAGACCCTGAAGAACAACTGATGAATTTATTTATGCGTTCAACAAAAAGTGAATAGGGGCTAGGTACTCGGTTTTGGGAAAATTCCTGACACCTAAAATCTGACACCTGACACCTAAAATGGGGGTGGCGTAAGTTGGAAATTGGAAACAAAATAGTTTATCCTATGCACGGCGCGGGTGAGGTTGTCGGCATTGAAGAAAAGGAAGTCGGCGGCGTCAAACAATCATATTATATTCTTAGTCTTCCAATGGGCAATTTAAAACTTATGTTGCCGGTAGACAAAATCGAAGAAATTGGAATACGTGAAATAATCGACAAAGCAAAAGTTCATGAAGTGGCGGAAGTTTTGGAGGCGCGTTCAGAAAGAAGTTTTGGCAGTTGGAACAGACGCTATCACGCCACACTTGACAGATTGAAATCCGGCGATATTTTGGAAGTTGCAGCGGTTGCAAGAAATATTTCAAGGCAAAATCTTAAGCGTAAAATTTCAAGCGGCGAGCGGCGGTTAATGGAACTTGCACGCCAAATTTTGATTAGTGAATTGGTGTACGTTCTTGATAAGCCTTCAGAGGAAGTTTCAAAATGGGTTGATGAACACATTGAACGCCGCGCAGATGATGACGAAGAAGAGGAAGAATAGGGGCTAAGGGCTAGGGGATTTTAATCGACACCCGGTGCCTGATTTATTAAGGAGGTAAAATTTTTTTATGAATAACTGTAAAGCGGTTGAAATTGCAAAAGATATTTATTGGGTAGGCGCGGTTGATTGGTCGATGAGAAATTTTCACGGCTACGAAACTTCGCGCGGCTCCACGTACAACGCCTACTTGATTCTTGACGAAAAAATTACTTTGATTGACACTGTAAAAATTACTTTCAAGGATGAACTTTTGGCGCGTATTTCTTCAGTGATAGATCCGGCGAAAATCGACGTGATTATTTCAAGCCACGTTGAGCCCGATCATTCCGGCGCGTTGAAAGAAATTGCCGCGCTTGCTCCCAACGCTGAAATTATTACAACCAATCCCAACGGCTTAAAAGGTTTAACTGCACGTTACGGCAACTTGAACTATAAACCTGTTAAGGCGGGCGACAGCATTTCCATTGGTAAACGCACTTTGCAATTTGTACCAACGCCCATGTTACATTGGCCCGATTCAATGGTTACTTATTGCCCTGAAGAAAAAATTTTGTTTAGCAATGATGCATTCGGCGAACACTTTGCAACTTCAATGAGATTTGACGATGAAAACGATTTAGACACGGTACTTTTTGAGGCGAAAAAATATTACGCCAATATTTTAATGCCGTTCGGCAAACAAGCGCAAACTGCCTTAAAAGCTCTCGGCGATTTAGAAATTAATCTTATTGCAACA
Organism: uncultured Selenomonadales bacterium; assembly: GCA_937901445.1. GTDB lineage: Bacteria > Bacillota > Negativicutes > Selenomonadales > Selenomonadaceae > Quinella. Next base: position 9,165 of record CALDHY010000005.1, on the reverse strand, counting down.
GGGCACGGCGTCATTTGGCGTTCATACATTAATAAAATTATTGAGGCTTACAAATACTGGAGCAGTGATGAAGTTGAAGATTGCGCGGTTATAGTTTTCGATTCAATGTGGCACTCGACAGAAATTTTGGCGCAAACAATCACCGAAGCCTTTGCAAAATGCGGGATTCCTGCCGCCTACTATGATATTAAACATACGCCGCTTTCAGATATTGTTACAGATATTTTCAAAAGTAAATACCTTGCAGTTGGTTCACCTACCATTAACAATCAGATGATGCCGACGATTGCAAGTTTCCTTTGCTACATTAAAGGACTTCGCCCGCTCAATCACAAAGGATTTGCATTCGGCAGTTACGGCTGGGGCGGACAAAGTATCGCACTTGTTGAGGAAGAATTAAAATCCGCCGGCGTTGAAATTATCCTTGATAAAATCAGAATTGCAAACTTACCGACAGAAAAGCAACTCGACGAAATTACCGAAAAAATTTCTGCACTCTTTAAAAAATAGAATAATTTTAATAAAAAAATTTCAAACTAAAAAAACCGCCAATTTACAGGCGGTTAATTTTTTTGTTCAGACCCCTTGCGGGTACAGCACTTCTAAACTGCAGGTGATGCAGTCGTCGAAAAACAAAGTGACATTTTTGGGTTTCAGACCCCTTGCGGGTACAGCACTTCTAAACCCTAGCCCTTGTAAATGGCGTTGCAATGCGGGCTAAAATAGGGGTTTGCGGCGCGGAAATTATTTTCTGACAATTTCACGGGTTTTTCGCCTCCAAAAGTGCTGTAAATGGCGTCCTGACGCCTGCGGCGCGGATTTTCAACCTCACGCCTTTTTTAGTATAATTCATAATTTAAAATTTGGCAAGAAAAATTTTTCAAGCAGAGGCGAGAAATATCAAAAATCCCGCCTCTACAAAAATTTCAATTTACAGTGATAGAATCCTTCATTTTTTCAAAAGTTTTTTCGCCGATACCGCGTACTTTTTTTATTTCTTCGATAGATTGAAACGCGCCGTTATTCGTGCGGTACTCAACAATTCGCCCTGCGATAACCGGACCGACGCCGCGAATATTTTGTAATTCTTTTTCGTCAGCAGTATTTATATTAATCAAATTGCCCTGCGCGACTCCGCCAAAAGATTTACCTGTTGGAGAATTTGACGCGGCGGGAATTTCCTGCAAAAAAATTTCTTTAGTTGGTATATGAATATGTTGCCCGTCAAAAAGCGGCTCGGCAAGATTTACAATTTCAGTATCAGCTAAATCAGTCAAGCCGCCGACTGCGTTTACCGCGTCAACCGCGCGCAAGTTGCCGTTATCTTCAAGCCTTACAACTGCAGGCGTTTTAACTTGCCCTGAAACATAAACGCTAATTTCTTTTTTCGGCGGCGGGATATTTTCTGCAATTTGTACTTCCTTTGAATTTTCGCTGTATATAAAAAAAGCCGCCAAAATTATGACGACTAAACTTACACTAAAAATAATTTTATTTCTCATGGCGTTCAATTATTCTGCATCGTCGAAGGCAACCAATGTAGCGTCAAAGATTGCCTCTGAACTTCTAACCTTATCAATCACGGCGCGGGAAATTGGATTGTCAACAGTCAAGACCATTAAATTTGTACCGCCAATATCAGTTTTGCCGACTTGCATACTCGAAATATTTATGTTGTAGTCAGCCAAAATTGTACCAACTTCACCAATGACGCCGGGGCGGTTAATGTGCGGACAAATTAAAATTCTTGAATGCGGGTCAACGTCGACGCGGAATTTATTTATTTCAACAATTCGCCCTTCGTTGCCAAAAAGCGTCCCCGTAACAGAATTTCCATTTGCAGAAACTGTAACGGTATTTGAAAAATCGCCCGCCACGTTCGACGTAGTTTCAGAAAGTTTAATTCCCCTGTCCTGCGCGAGCAAATTTGCATTGACTAAATTAACGTGTTCAAGCGCGGTTGACAAAACGCCCTTAAGTACTGAAGTTGAAATAAGCGCGGTATTTTCTTCAGCAATTTTGCCGTTAATTTTTACTTCAACATTTGCGACCGGCTCTTTGCTAAGTGCGGTAATTGTGCGCCCTAATCTTTCTGCAAGCGTTGTATAAGGCGCAAGTTTTTTGAGGACGTGCGCGGGAATGTGCGGCATATTTACGGCAGTTGTAACAGGGCGATTATTCAGCGCGTCAACAATTCCTGTTGCAACGTCAAGCGAAACTCCAATTTGCGCCTCAATCGTCGAGGCTCCCAAATGTGGCGTCAAAATTATATTGTCGAGTTCACGGAACGGCGAATTTTCAACAAGCGGTTCAGTTGTGTAAACGTCAATAGCCGCGCCCGCAATAATTTTTTCTTTCAGTGCAACGGCTAAATCGTTTTCGTTAATAATCCCGCCGCGCGCGCAGTTAATCAGCCGCGTTGTAGGCTTCATCATTTTCATTTTTTCAAGCGTTATCATGTTTTCAGTTTGCTTGGTAAGCGGCATATGCACTGTAATAAAATCTGCAGTTTTGAAAAGTTCGTCAAGTTCAACAATTTTGACGCCGAGACTTTCAGCGCGTTCATTACTTACAAAAGGATCGTAAGCAATTACATTCATTTCAAAGGCTTGTGCACGTTTTGCAACACCCGCGCCGATTCTGCCCAATCCAATTACAGCTAAAGTTTTATTGCGCAATTCGACGCCGACGAATTTTTTTCTGTCCCAGCCGCCCGCGTGCATGGTTTTATTGGCTTGCGGGATATTTCTGGAAAGTGCCGCCATCATTGCAAAAGTATGCTCGGTTGCGGCGATTGTATTTCCGTCCGGCGAATTTATAACGATAATTCCACGCTCGGTTGCAGCTTTTATATCGATATTGTCAACGCCTACGCCTGCGCGACCAATGATTTTAAGATTTTCGGCGCGGTTGATAACTTCAGCAGTAACTTTTGACGCCGAACGAACTATAAGCGCGTCAAATTTCGGTATAATTTCTAAAAGTTCAGCTGCAGAAATTTTATCGTGAACTTCGACGTTAAAATTTTTCTTGAGAATTTCTATACCTTCAGCGGCTATGCCGTCAACGGCTAAAACATTGTACATTGAAAAATCTCCCTTCGGTCGATTTTTAAGGATTAAGGAATAAGGATTAAGGACTATGGAAAATTAAAATCCTTAGCCCTTAGCCCGTAATCCTTAACCCTTATTCAATAACTTTCATTGTCGGGAAAAGCAACACGTCACGAATTGACGGCGAATCAGTCAAAAACATAACCAATCTGTCAACGCCAATACCGAGTCCGCCCGTCGGTGGCAAGCCGTATTCAAGCGCGCAAATAAAATCTGTATCCATTACGTGCGCTTCATCGTCGCCGGCTTCACGCGCCTTTAATTGTTCCTCAAAACGCGCCTTTTGGTCGATAGGATCATTCAATTCTGTAAAGCCGTTTGCAAGTTCCCGCCCGTAAACAAAAAATTCAAATCTGTCTGTGATGCGCGGGTCGTCAGGATTCTTTTTGGCAAGCGGCGAAATTTCGGTAGGATGCCCTGTTATAAAAATCGGTTGAATTAAATCTTCTTCAACTTTTGCTTCAAATACCGCGTTCAAAATCCCGCCAATTCCAAAACGTTTTTCATAGGGTACGCCAATTTCATCAGCCATTGCGCGGGCTTCCTCAACCGTCGCGCAGGACAGAAAATCTTTGCCGGTTTTATTTTTTACTGCGTCATTCATTGAAATACGCGGGGGATTCTTTAAATCCATTTCGACGCCCTGATAAGTAATTTTAGTTGTGCCCAAAACTTTTTCGGCGGCAAGGCAACAAATACCCTCCGTAACGTCAATTAAATCGTTATAATCGCCGTAAGCTTGATAAATTTCAACGCTTGTAAATTCGGGATTGTGGCGGTTATCCATCCCTTCATTTCTGAAAATCCTGCCAATTTCATAAACTCTTTCAAAGCCGCCGACAATCAAGCGTTTCAAATTTAATTCGGTTGCAATTCTCAAATATAAATCAATATCTAAAGTATTATGGTGCGTAATGAAAGGACGCGCCGCCGCGCCGCCTGCGATTGTCGAAAGAATAGGCGTTTCAACTTCGACAAAATTTCTTTCGTCCAAATATTGGCGTATGGCTTGAATAATTTTTGTGCGCTTTAAAAAAGTTTCTCTAACTTCAGGATTAACAATTAAATCTAAGTAGCGTTGACGATAGCGAATTTCAACATCTTTCAAGCCGTGAAACTTTTCCGGCAACGGGCGCAATGACTTAGACAGTAAATCAAAATCTTCAACGCGCACGGTTAATTCGCCGCGCTTGGTTTTGAAAACTTGCCCGCGCAGTCCGATAATATCGCCAATATCCAAAAGTTTGAACTGCGAATATTTTTCTTCACCCAAAATATCAAGCTTGAAATAAATTTGAATGTTGCCGGTACGATCTGCCAAAGTTCCGAAACTTGCCTTGCCGTGCCCGCGTATCGCCATTAAACGCCCGGCAATTTGAACTTCGCCCGCGTCTTGTTCGTTTTCAATGTTGCCGAATTCTGCGCGAATATCTGCCGCGTGGTGCGTGACGTCGTAGCGATGACCGAAAGGAGCAACGCCCTTTTCAATGAAGGCGTTCAATTTATCTTTGCGCGCCTGTATCAAAATATTTTCGTCAACGGGCGGCGTTTGTTCCTGTATATTTTTTGCCATAAAAAAACCTCTTTAAAATTTTTGTTATTTAATTTCAAGAATTGTATATTCTAAAATTTTATTATTTGGCGCGTGAACTTGTACGACACTGCCCGCACTTTGTCCAATAAGCGCAGTACCGAGCGGCGATTCATCAGAAATTCTGCCTTCATCGGGGTCCGCTTCAGTTGAACCAACGATTGTATAAGTTTCCTCTTCGCCTTCCGGAAAACGAATTTTAACGGTACTGCCGAGCGCAACTATATCGCCGCCTTCATCGTGAATAATTACACTGTTACGAATTTGATTTTCAAGGGCTACAATTTCGCCCTCAAGAAAAGCCTGTTCGTTTTTGGCGTCAGTGTACTCTGAATTTTCGCTAAGATCGCCGAGTGCAATAGCCGCCTTTAATCTGTCAGCAATTTCCATTCTGCGGACGCTTTTAAAATTCTCAAGTTTTTTTACAAGGTTGTCGTAGCCTTCCTGCGTCAACATTACTTTTTTTTCAGCCATAGAAAAAACTTCCTTTCAGTCAGTTTTTTAAGGGCTAAGAATTAAGGATTAAGGGTTAAGGATTTTTTTATTTCCCTAGCCCTAGCCCCTAGCCCTTAGAAATAAATTTATTGTCAATGAAAAGGCGTTTTTCGCCGGGTTTAACGGGTGACCAAATTGGTAAAGGCGTAGTTTCCAGTTGAAATTTATATGAAGGCGTCCACATTGGATAATTTACGCGGTGCATTGCAACCAAAGACTTTGCTTCAGTATTTTTTACAAATTCGGTAACGCCCAATTCTTGAGAACTGCCGAGCCGCCCGTCAACAGGGAAAAAAGCCACGTCAACTTCAAGCCCTTTCATTCGTTTCAACTGCTTTTCAAAAACTCTTTTAGCCAAAATTTTATTTTCCGCTGTATCTGCTTCCCAATGCCACCAATTAAAATCGCCGGCGTGAAAAATTCTTGCGCCTGAATCAGTTTCAACCAAAAAAGAAACTCCAACATCCGTTGAATCGTACGTCCAAACTTTAATACCTTCGCCCTGCCATTCGCTGTATTTTCTCATAAAGGTAATATCGTCGGCGGGGAAAATTTTTACGCGCTTGGTGCGTTTAATATCGTTGCTGAAAATGTAGCGTGTAACTTGTTTTGCATAGGCTCTAATGTGCGTGTCGAAGTGGTCAAAATGTGCGTGGCTCGCAAAAATATATAAATGTTCAAAATTGCCTTTATTAATTGCGCGGTCTACAACACTTGCCGGGTCTTCGTAGTCATCAAAAATCAGCAACGTTTGTTCATCTTTAATCATAAATCCGCTGTTTAGCAGATAAACAATTTCCAATGGAAAATCTCCTTTCAGTTAATCCCTAACCTTTATTTAAATTCCTTAGTTTGGCGCGGAAGAGTGAAGCCGCGTCCCATTACTTCATTTGCCGACATCATAATAAAAAAAGCATTTTTATCAAGCGTATCAATAATTAATTTTAGTTTTGCAATTTCGGTAAGACTAAGCGCGACCATGATTACTTGCCGTTCATTGCCGCTGTAAGCTCCCTGCCCGTGAAAAAAAGTTACGCCGCGCCTGACTTCATACATAATTGCTTCGGCAATATCTGCCGCCTTTTCTGAAACTATCAATACGGCTTTTCTTTCGTTCAATCCGACAATAACTTTATCCGTAACTTGAGACGTAACATACATACAAATTAAGGTAAAAAGCGCGGGTTGAATCCCAAATAAAAATCCTGCAATACTGACAATACAACAGTTAAAAGCAAAAATCGTTGAACCCATATTCATTGAGTAGAATTTCTTTACAATCGCCCCCAAAATGTCAAAGCCGCCGGTACTTCCATTCATACGAAAAACAATCCCGTAACCAATACCATTAAAAATTCCGCCGTAAATCGACGCCAACATTAAATCATTAACCGGCGCGTAAGCATTCAAAAATTTCATTGCGTCAATACAAGCTGAAAAAATTACCGTACCTATTATAACGTCGATTGTATACTCTTTGCCCAAAAGTTTGTACGAGGCAATAAGCAAAGGGATATTGTAAACAAAAGTTTGAATACCTATAGGCAGTTCCGCCAAATAATAAACTATCATTGCAATACCCGTAACGCCGCCCGTCAAAAGGCGGCTCGGTACTACGAACAAATTTATTGAACACGCGGCGATTAAACAGCCGAAAGTCATGCCGAAATATCTTAAAATATTCGACTTTGCAATTACGGCGGTTAATCTCAAAAAAATCCCTCCCAACAAACAGCGCGCCTATTATAACACCATTTTTTATTTTGTGAAATAGATTTTAGATTGACGAAATTTTTTTACTGATATAAAATTTTTTCCTATCAAACTTACGGGAGATTTTAAATTTGAAACTAAAAAAATTTTGGGACAACGTGCAACGGGATTTTCGCCTGTTTATTTTTATTTTAATTTTGTTGGAAATTTACCGCGCGTTATTTATCTGGATAATGTCAGACTACATTGCAGAAGATTCAACCGCCGCGCAGATTCAGACGGCACTTTTTGAAGGCTTGCGCTTGAGTTTGAAAACGGCGGGAATTGTAACGGCAATTTCCTTTGTCTTTGTAACTTTTTTGGGATTAATACCGAGCGTCAGAGTTTTTATTGGCGCGGTGGCGTCGCTGATATTTTCAATTTTATTCATGGCGCGGTTCCCGTACTATCAAGAATTTAACGCCACATTCGGAATTGAAGTTGTGCGCGGCTTGAACGACGATATTTTTTCGATATTGTCAATGATTGTTCAAGAATACGGGCTTTTATGGCGGCTGCCGCTTGCGATATTTTTAACGCTGATTTGTATTGCGATAGTCAGTCGATTTTTAATGCTAAAAACTTTACCGTTGCCTGATTTTAAAAATTCATTTACGAAATTTATTTTTACGGCGGCACTTTTAATTTTTATTGGAGTGTTTGCAGTTTTTGTAAGATTCGGCGGCAGTTTGACATACGCCAACGGGATTCACTGGGAAAACGCCGCTGTAACTTCAGACAATTTTTTGAATGAATGTATTTTGGACGACGGGCAGGCAATGTACCGCGCTTACACAATGTCAAAATATATGGGCGCGGGAATTATTTCCGGCGTTGATGAAAATAAAATTTTGGAAAGTGCACAATTAATTTCCGGCAAAACTGATTTAATTGACGATAACCTCGCGCCTTATCTTGAAAAAATTGCAAGCGGCGCGCGTATCGAAAAGCCGCGTCACATTTTTATAATTTTGGGTGAAACTTTTATGCAGTGGCCGCTTCTCGGCAAGTATGAAAACCTGCACATTTCGGACGGGCTTAAATCTTTAATTGCCGAAAAAAATTGCTACTACAGCCGAAATTTTATGCCTAACGGCGATTTTACTTCAGTTGCAATTACCGGAATGATAACCGGCTTGCCTGAAGTCAACATTCACGTAAATTATCAGCCGAAAACTTATGAGCAAGTTTATATTTCTGCCGCCGCGCCGCCTTTAAGAAAACTTGGTTACAGTGTTGATTTTTGGTATGGCGGGATGCCCGGCTGGGAAAATATTTCAAAAATGGCTCTCGCGCAGGACTTCAGCACTTTTTACGGTTTCCCTGATTTAAACGCGCCGAAATTGACAACGTGGGGCGCAAAAGACGAAGACCTTTTTAAAGCGATTGAAAAAAAATTAGACATTGAGCCTCCTACAGTTCATTTTATAATGACAACGACTAACCATCCGCCGTACAAATTAGACTTAGCGGCTGAAGGTTTTGACGTTGAAAAAATTTTGGCAGAAATAAAAAAAATGCCCAATGTTCCCAATGCCGAAACTTTGGCGGTTGAACTCGGGCACTATTGGTATATGGATAAAGTCATAACTGAATTTATTCGGCGCGTCAGTGAAAAATATCCTGAAAGTTTGTTTATCGTAACGGGCGATCACGCGGTAAGGGTTGACCCGAGCACGCACCCGACGATTTTTGAACATCAAAGCGTTCCTTTTGTAATGTACGGCGCGGGAATTGACAAAGAAATTTTGCCGCCGGACGTTGTTGGCGGGCATACTTCGATTGTACCGACGATTATTGAATTAATTGCGCCGGAAGGTTTTAAATATTATTCCATTGCGCCGAGTTTGTTTGAAAGTTTTGGCGTGGCGTTTAATAATGACGTTTTTTTAACTGAAAGTACTGCAGGGAAAATTGACAGCGACGCCATAGAAATTTTGCCGCACGTTGCCTCTGCAGATTTAAAGAGCGTCAATCTTGCTGAAGAGCGCGCCAACGCCGAAAAAGTTATTTCTGCCGTTCGTACGGTTACTTCGTGGATTATAAAACACGATTTAAATTTTGACATCAACCAATAAAAAAATAGCCGCCAAATTTCAAGCGGCTTTTATTTTACACGAAAATATTTTTTGTGAACCACCCACGACTTGCGCGGCTGCGTTAGCTGGCGTGCTCTCTTAGTCGCGGGCTTCTGGGAGATAGTAGTTTTTCGGA
>CALDHY010000004.1 GCA_937901445.1 uncultured Selenomonadales bacterium | reverse complement strand
TTTTTCCGGCTTTAACGGAGAGACTTCGCGCTTTTCAAATTCAATTACTCGCGTTGTTACGGCGTCAAGTAAATATCTGTCGTGCGTTACGATTAAAATTGTGCCGTCGAAATTTCGCAGTGCGTTTTCAATCGCCTCTCGCGCAGGTAAATCTAAATGGTTGGTCGGCTCGTCAAGAATTAAAAAATTTGCGCCGGTAAGAATTAATTTTGCAAGTGCAACGCGGGTTTTTTCGCCGCCGGACATATCAGCTATTGGTTTTTCTGCAACCTGCGCGAAAATATCAAGGCGTGCCAATTCTGAACGCGCCTTTTCATTCGTCAAGTTAAATTCGTTTTGAAGTTCCTCAATCGCAGAAACATTTTCATTCAATTCCTCGTGCCCTTGCGAAAGATAACCAATTTTGACGCGGTTGCCAATTTTTATTAAGCCGGAATCATTTTTTAAATCGCCGACAATAATTTTTAGGAGCGTAGATTTGCCGATACCGTTTCTGCCGATTAAGCCGATTTTTTCGCCCTTGCGAATTTCCATTGAAAAATTTTTAATGATATTTTTGAAGTTGACATTTTCAAGAATCAAAACGCGGTTAGCGGATTCTGCGGCGTCTCCAAGTTTGACTTTGACAAATTCGGTTGAAGGCGGCTTTTCGAGGCGTTCCATTTTATCTAAAATATTTTGACGACTGCGCGCGCGTTTTGCAGTTGAGGCGCGGACTTTATTTCGGCGTACAAAATCTTCAAGCTTAGCAATTTCTTCCTGTTGCTTTTCGTAAGCTTTAAGTTCGTATTCGCGGCGTTCGGCTTTGAGTTGTACAAACTTTTCATAATTGGCAGAATAAACCGTAGCCTTGCCGTTTTCCATATCAATAATTTTATCAACGCAATTTTGCAAAAAGTGGCGGTCGTGCGTGACGGCAATAACCGTGTAGCGATAATTTTTCAAAAAATCTTCCAAAAAATCAATGGCGTAAATATCAAGGTGGTTAGTCGGCTCGTCAAGAATCAAAACGCGCGGCTCGTCAAGCAAAGACTTTGCAAGCGCAATTTTGGCAGTTTCGCCGCCGGAAAATTCATTGGGATTTTTCAACAGTTCAGTTTCAGTAAAACCTAAGCCGAATAAAATTTTTTTGGCTTGAAATTCTTCGATACCCGCGCTTAACATTTCGGCAAGCAAGGTTGAATTTTTGAAGTGCGGGATTTGCTCGGCGTAACCAATATCTTCTTTGTGAATGCCGCTGATGGTTCCGGCGTCAAATTCTTCTGCGCCGATAATAATTTTTAACAGCGTGGATTTGCCCGCGCCGTTTTTGCCGACGATACCGATTTTTTCGCCGTCCATAATCTTAAAACTTACGTCAGAAAAAATCAGCCGTTCACCATAAAATTTTGTAACTTTGTCAAGTTGAATCATTTCTACCTACTTAAACATAAAAATAAAAAAATATCTGTAATGACCGCCCGTCTTGTGCCGCTAAATGAACAGCAAAATTAGAGCGTGTGTAAAAGTTCGAGCCGCCGGAAGCGGCAAAAGGTAATTGGAGCGTATGACACCTCAAGCGGCGGACGGGCGAGGATTCTTTCTTTGGTACTTTATTTCTTCTAAAGAAAGAAAGTACATTTAAATAAAAAAATTACTTTAGAAAATGCAAATAGATAACAAGCCCGATAATTCCCGGCACGCCGAAAATTCCGACAATCAAGCAATGTATGAAAGTGATTTTAATTGCAAAAACGTTGAGGAAGTTGAAAAGGTACAGCATAATTGCGCCGAGAACACTGTTTTTCAACAACCAAAACGGCAATGACACCAGCTGAACCAAAACTAAAATAATTGCCACGCCGACAAGCGGTCCCAAAATAATTCCAATGTCAAACATTTCAAATTTCATAAAGTTCCTTCCTTTAAATTGGCACGCGGTTTTCAATCGCCTTTGCAATGGTTACGCTGTCAGTCCCTGCAAAATCCGCGCCGACCGACATGCCCTGTGCAAGTTTCGTAACTTTGATATTTGCGGGCTTTAAAAGTTTTGCGATAAAATGCGCGGTTGCCGTCCCTTCAACGTTCGGTTCAAAGGCAATTATAACTTCGTGAATGTCATTTTTATAAACGCGCTCCACCAATTCTTTCAAATGAATATCTTCTTGAGTGACGCCAGCCATTGGCGAAATTAAGCCGCCGGTAACGTGATATTTTCCTGTATAAAATCCGGCGCGTTCAATGGCGTCCAAATCCTTTGCATCTTTGACAACGCAAATAGTTTGCCCGTCGCGCTTTTCCGAATTGCAAATTTCGCAAACGTCAAAACTTTTATCAATCGTATTAAAACAAATTGCGCAGGAGTGCGTTTCAGTTTTGATATTTTTAATGGCGGCGGCTAAATTTTCTACGTCGTCATTTTTCATTTCTACGATATGATAAGCAAGCCGAGCGGCAGTTTTCGCACCGACGCCCGGCAATTTCATTAAAGACTCAATTAAAGCCGTCATAGCTTTTGAACTCATAATTTACTTCACCAAAATTTTAAGGTCTGCAGTTACCGCAGGGATGATAACCTTTTTTCATAGCTTCTTCACGAGTTGCAAGCGGTACTTGATTTTTAGGATTCATTTGGTCAACAGAATCGCAATTTCTATGATGAAAAGTCATTCTGTATTTGTTGCCAATGTAAGGTGTATCAAATAACGCGCGCGCAAAAACTGTTGACATTGTAACAATCAAAATAAAAGTCACGATAAAAAATTTTTTCAACGTTACCGCCTCCTTTACACTAATACCTAAAACCCATTCCCCAATCACTCGGTACAATTTCAATTATATATCCGTCAGGGTCTTTAATCCAATAAAGCCCGGCTATTTTGTGCTCTTTGAAAATGCAATTCATTTTTTTGTGTTTTTCGTAAGCGGCATCGAAGTCGTCAACCATAAAAGCAAGGTGCGATAAACTGTCGCCAACAGTGTAAGGAACAGAGCGTTTTTTCACTTCCTGCAATTCCAAAACGTGATCGCTGCGGTAAGGATCGCCCATATAGACAAAAATATAACTTTCAGTTTCAAGGCGAGCAAATTCGGTTAAACCCAGAGCCTCTTCATAAAAATTTAAACTGCGCTCTATGTCAAAAACTGTGCGGTTAGTATGGTCAAATCTGAAGTGTTGCATTTATTATCTCCAAAATTTTTTTAATCAGTATAGCTAAAAAATTATCACAGTCAACGCCCCATATTTAAATCTTGAGGCAAAATTTCAATCAAAAAGCCGTCGGGGTCTTCAATCCAATAAATTCCCGCTATTGAAGGTTTATCGCTGATACAATTCATTTTTTGGTGAAGTTCGCGTGACGCTTTTATATCGTCCGTAATAAAGGCAAGATGATATTTTTTTTCGCCCAATTTATAAGGTTCTGTACGGGTTTTCGACCATTGCAATTCTAAAACATAATCACTTTTATAGGGATCGCCCAAGTAAACGAAAATATAATTTGGAGTATCAAGCCTTACAAATTCGGTTAAGCCAAGTGCATTTTCATAAAATTTTAAACTGCGATTCAAGTCTAAAACACTCAAATTGCCGTGATCAAATTTAAAATTAGGCATTTTTAATCGCCTCTACAGTTTTTTTGAGACTGTCAATATTTTCAACATTAAAACTTTTAATTTGCTTGTCGATACGGCGATTGAAGCCGCAAAGAGTTTTACCCGGTCCGCACTCAACAAAAATATCTGCGCCGAAATTTTGCATGGCTTTTACGCAGTCAATCCATTTTACCGGGTGGTCAGCCTGCGCGACGAGGTTATTTTTAATTTCAGCAGAATCAGTTTCAAGGTTGCCGTTAAAATTGGCGGCTATTGGAAAGGCGGCATTTTGAATTTCGGTTTTATCAAGTTCAAGCGAAAGTTTTTCGGCGGCAGGTTTCATTAAAGTTGAATGGAAAGGCGCGCTAACCGGCAAAACTACAGCTTTTTTTGCTCCGGCGGCTTTTAATTTTTCAACGGCAGAATCTACGCCTTTAACCGTTCCCGCAATTACAGTTTGTCCGGGACAGTTGAAATTAACCGCCTGTACCGCGCCAATTTCTGAAACTTCATTGCAAATATCGACAATAATTTTATCGTCAAGCCCGATAATCGCCGCCATTGAACCTTCACCGACGGGAACGGCTTCTTGCATAAATTGCCCGCGCTTGTGTACCAAAATTACCGCATCACGAAACTTCAAAGAGCCCGCCGCTACAAGTGCCGAATATTCGCCTAAACTGTGCCCGCCCGCAACTTCAGCCGTGATACCTTCAGCCTTTAAAAGTTCAGCCGCAATTACGCTTACAATCAAAATCGCCGGTTGAGTGTTGGCGGTAAGTTTTAAATCGTCCTCCGAGCCTTCAAAGCACATTTTCTTTATTGAATAACCGAGCGCGTCATCTGCTTCATCGAAAAAATTTTTAGCGGCGTCGAAGTTATCATAAAAATCTTTTCCCATTCCTACAAACTGCGCGCCTTGTCCCGGAAAAATAAAAGCAATTTTAGCCATAACAATTACCCCCTAATCAAAGATAATTTTTCTGAAGTTCAGCCACAGCTTGAGGCAAGCCGTTTACAATATCTTCAATAATATCTTTAACGGGTTTAATATCGTCGAGCATACCGGAAATTTGCCCAATCATAACGGAGCCGTTTTCAACGTCGCCTTCGTGCGTTGCCTTGTGTAAACTGCCAACGCCTAACTGTTCGAGTTCTTCAGGCGATGCGCCGTTAGCTTCCATTTCTAAATATGTACGTGTCAACTTATTGGCAATGACTCGCGCAGGATGCCCTAAAGTTCTGCCGGTTACAACGGTTGAACGATCTTTCGCCTTTAAAACCATTTCCTTGTAATTTGGGTGTGCGATACATTCATTGCTCAAAACAAAACGAGTACCCATTTGTATAGCGTGCGCGCCGAGTGCAAACGCCGCCGCCATTCCGCGTGAATCAGCAAAGCCGCCCGCCGCAATTACGGGAACTTCTACCGCGTCAACAACTTGCGGAATTAAAGGCATTGTACAAATTTCGCCAATGTGCCCGCCGGATTCGCAACCTTCAGCTATAACCGCGTCAACGCCGCCCTTAACAAGTCTTTTTGCCAATGCTACACTTGCAACAACGGGGATAACTTTTGCGCCAATTTCCTTTAAAGCCGGTACATATTCGCCGGGGTTGCCCGCGCCCGTCGTTACAACGGGAACTCGTTCATCAATTACAACTTGCATAACTTCCTTGACGAAAGGTGACATTAACATAATATTGACGCCGAAAGGTTTTTCTGTCCAGCCCTTGCATTTTTGAATTTCTTTGCGCAAAACGTCCGGCGGCATGTGCCCTGCGCCAATTAAACCTAAGCCGCCCGCGTTTGATACTGCAGAGGCAAGTTCAGCTGTTCCTATCCACGCCATTCCGCCCTGAAATATCGGATATTTGATTTTCAGTAATTTACAGATTACGTTGTTTTCAAACATTAAATTTTCCTCCCTCATTTTTTATATTATAACCTGCACGAATTTTTATTTCAATCTTATTAGTTATCAGAAAATCCCCGGTCTTAATCCTTAGCCCTTAATTCCTGTTCAAGCGCGGTTTTAATATGCTCCAAAACATTTCGGTTTACATATTCATTGGCAAGCCCTATGGCGTTGCAAATTGCCTTAGCGTCCGAGCTGCCGTGACTTATAATGCAATAACCGTTGACGCCCAAAAGTGGCGCGCCGCCGTATTCGGACGCATCCAAGCGTTTTGCAAGTTCCTTTAACGTAGGCATTAAAAGCAACGCGCCCAATTTCGCTCCGACGCCGCCCGCGTCAATCGCCTCTTTGATAAGTTTGAAAATCGTTGTTGCAAGCCCTTCGCCGAATTTTAAAACTACATTACCCACGAACCCGTCACAAACTATAACATCAAATTTGCCGGTAGGAATATCACGCCCTTCAGCGTTGCCGGTAAAATTTATAGTTGTCATATTTTTAAAAAGTTGGAAAGTTTCTTTAGCCTGTTCGTTGCCCTTAGTTTCTTCCTCACCAATATTTAACAGTCCGACTTTAGGATTTTTTTTGCCGAGTACGTGTTCAACGTACAGCGCGCCCATAATCCCGCTTTGAATCAAATGTTCAGGCTTGCTGTCAACATTTGCGCCGGAATCCAAAAGTAAAGTTACGCCTTCAGGAGTAGGAATAGGCGTGGCAATGGCAGGGCGTCCGATACCTTTAATTCTTTTGAGAATCAGTTGAGCCGCTGCAACCGCCGCGCCCGTTGAACCGGCTGAAAGTACCGCGTCACATTCGCCGCTTTTAACAAGTTGAGTTGCAACCACGATTGACGAATTTTTTTTATTGCGCACGGCGTCTGCGGGGTGTTCGCCCATTTCTATAACTTCGTCGGTATGTTTGATTGTAAGCGGTAAACTTTGCCAATCCGAAAATTCGCGCAGTATTTCAAGAATTTTAATTTCATTGCCGACCAAAACTATTTCGCAGGAAAATTTTTTTACGGCGTCTATTGCGCCTTTAACAATTTCGGCGGGCACGTTATCGCCGCCCATCGCGTCAAGTGCAAGTTTCAATTTAACTTCTCCTATAAAAAAAATGAGCAGGTCCAAGCCTGCCCAACAATTTCGTTATTCTCAAGCCGTTTCAATGACTTCTTTGCCGTCATAGTAACCGCATTCCAAGCACACATGGTGAGGGAGTTTTGGTTCGTGGCATCTCGGACATTTTACATAGTTCGGAGCTTCCAACTTCCAATTTGCACGGCGTCTGTCGCGTCTTGACTTACTTAATTTTCTTTTTGGTGCTGCCAAGCTTAACACCTCCTCAATTTTTGAAATTCATTAACGGTGCAAGTCTCGGGTCAACACTCAACCTTTCGCAACTACACTCGCCGTCATTCAAATTTTGTCCGCAGACAGGGCACAATCCCTTACAATCGACTTTGCAAAGATTTTTTATTGATTGACTTGCAATGAGCGTATCTCTTACAAGTTCCTCAATATCAAAAAGGTTTTCGACAATTTCCGCGCTGTCAATTTCTTCCTCGAAGTCGTGAATTTGTTTTTCTGTTGATAACGCTAAGCATCTGTCGCAGTTAAATTCTTTGCAACATTTAATTTTTCCGCGTATTACAACATTTTCATTTTCGTTCACAGTTTCGCCTGAAATTTCAATTTCGCCGATAAATTTGCCGTTATCCAAAAAATCTTTACTGCAAAAACTTTCTGCCGATAACTTAAAAGTAAAAGGCACAATTTCGCCCTTGAAAATCTGCACTTTGAGCATTTTACAACACCGCCGTTGTTATTGTCAAGAATTTTGATTCAACGTTAATTTTAATTATCCTTTTTTTAACTTGCCGTCTGAAAAATTTTCGTTTAAAATAGGAACAAAAAATTGGCGATTAAAAAATCTTAAAGAACGGCAAATGTGATTATAGTTGTAAAAAAGTGACAGTTAAAAATATTTATTGTTACCAGGATTAAGGCGAATTGATTTTGTAAAAAAGAAGTCGCCCGTGCCGCGCAGACGCGCCGCTTTTGAGAGCGTACAGGAACATAAAACGCGGACTGTTCATATACTTCGAGCGTAAGAAAACGCAAAGCGCATGTGCGGGCGACGCTTCTTTCTTTTAGGCGGCTTTTCTTTC
>CALDHY010000003.1 GCA_937901445.1 uncultured Selenomonadales bacterium | reverse complement strand
TGACGAAATTTATTTGCGTAACCTGCGCGAAATTGGATTTAACAGAATAAGTTTGGGCGTGCAAAGTTTCAATGACGAACTTTTAAAAATTTTGGGCAGGATTCACGATTCAAAAACCGCGCTTGAGACGATTCAAACTGCGAAAAAATTTTTTGACAATGTGAGTATCGATTTAATGTACGGGTTGCCGCGCCAAAAACTTTATGACGTTCAAAAATCTGTTGAAATTGCCGTCGCGCAGGATATACAGCATATTTCTATTTACGGCTTGGAAATTGAGGACGATACAAATTTTGGCAAGCTTTACGCCGCCGGAAAATTAATTCTGCCGGACGATTCCGCAATGTACGATTATATTGTTGAAGCGTTGCCTCGCGCAGGTTTTCGCCGCTATGAAATTTCAAACTTTGCAAAGAAAAATTTTGAAAGCCGCCACAATCTCGGCTACTGGACGGGCGCAAAATATTTTGGATACGGCGCGGGCGCGCACAGCTACGACGGCAAAACGCGCACTTCAAATATTCGTGACGTTACAACTTATATAAAAAAAATCTGCGCGGGCGAAAGTGTTTCACAGCTTGAAGAAATTGTTTCGTCAAAGGCGGCGATGGAAGAATTTTGCTTTTTGGGTTTACGAACTGCCGAAGGTTTAAGCGTCGAAAATTTTTATTTTAAATTCGGCAAAGATATTTTTGAAGTTTACGGCGCGGTTATCGAAAAATATTTAAAGTTGGAACTGCTGAATTTTTCTGACGGGCGAATTTATTTGACGCCGCGCGGTATGAAATTTGGAAACGTAGTTTTTGCAGATTTTTTATTTTAGGAGTGATTGAGTTGGACGCTCTGGAAATTTATTCACTGGCGTTAAGTGAATATCGAAATAAAAATTACGAAAAAGCCCTTGAAATTCTTGACAAATTTAAAAGTATTGCGCCGAATTGGAGCAAGGCAATTTTACTTGAGGCGTATATTCGCCGCGACCAAAAACTTTATGTAACAGAAATTTCTTTGTTGAAAAAATTTTTTGAAGTTGTCGATATTGCGCGGGAAAAATATTTGGCGGCTGATGCTTACAGCGTGGCAGGTTCGGCTTTACGAAATTTGGGCAATTCAAGGGCGGCGATTAATTGTTTCTTACAATCTGCGCGACTTGAGGAAAATACGGCGGCAATTTGTACCGAAATTTCAAACGCAATTTTTGCCGCAAATGACGTTGAAAATTTTAGCGCGGCTGACTTTGAAAAACTTTACAGCGAATACAGAAAAAATCTTGCCGCAATTCAACCGTACGAAAAAAAATCTTACAATCATAAAAAATTGCGCGTCGGTTATTTGTCTGCAGATTTTAAAGAACACCCTGTAATGGATTGGGCGTCCGCGCTGATTTTTGAACACAATAAAAATCTTTTCGACGTTTACTGCTACAGCGCAGGAAAAACTTTCGACGCCGTAACCGAAAAAATTAAAAGTTGCGTCAAGTGGCGGGATATTTCAGATTTAAATGACTTTGACGCCGCCAAAATTATTCGCGCAGATGAAATTGATATTCTGTTTGAATTTTCGGGACATACAAGCAATAATCGCCTGCCGGTTATGGCGTATCGCCCCGCCGCCGTGCAAATTTCCGGAATTGGTTATATGAACAGTACCGGCTTAAATTGTGTCGATTATTTTTTGAGTGATGAAACTTGCGCGGGTAGGCTTGATTTTTTCACTGAAGATTTAATTTGCATGTCGCGCAGTCATTTTTGTTACACGCCAATAAAAAAAATGCCGCCGCCGAAAATTTCTTCAAGCGGTTATATAACTTTTGGTTGTTTCAACAATTTCAGCAAAATTACTGATTCAATGTTGGCGACGTGGCAAAAAATTCTTGACGCCGTGCCAAATTCTAAATTAATTCTCAAGCATAAAATTTTTAATACTGTCGAAGGTAAAAATTTTATTTCGGCGCGCCTACAAAATTTAGGTTTTAATCTCAAACAAATTGAATTGCGCGGCTTTTCGGCAGATTATCTTGAACAGTACAACGAAATTGATATTGCGCTGGATACTTTCCCTTATAACGGCGGCTTGACGACTTGCGAGGCGTTGTATATGGGCGTGCCGGTTATTTCACTGTACGGCGAAAGACACGGTACAAGATTCGGCTTGAGTATTTTAAAAAATATTGGGCTTGAAAAATTCGCCGCGTCAAATTTTGAAGAATACATTCAACGCGCCGTTGCACTTGCAAACGATACAGATTTACTAAAAAATTTGCGGGTAAATCTGCGCGACGTTATGAAAAATTCGCACTTAATGAACGCTGCAGAATACGTCAAGGAGCTTGAAGAATTTTACATTGCGGCAGTTGAAAATTAAAAACGCGCCGGTTAATTTCGACGCGCTTTTTTATTTTGGTTATGATTGAAAATTATTTTTTCATAAGACTTGCGCCCGCGTTCCACGCCTTGCCTATTTTTTCGCCGACTTTGTAATAATCGTTTCTGAATTGGTCGAAAACAAAGGCGTTTAATTTTCCTGCGTCAATCTTGCCTTTTTCGTCAAGTACGCTTTCATCTGCAATGACGTTGACAATTTCGCCCAAAACGCGCAAGCCGTACGGTTGATTCTGAAATTCAACAACTTTACATTCAAGCGTAACGGGATATTCTTCGACTATTGGCGCGTTTACGCGGGTGCTTTTAATTGCCGTCATTCCGGAGCGTTCAAATTTGTCTTTCATTTTGTTGCCGCTTGCAATTCCGAAAAAGTCAGATTCTTTGATATGTGCGGCGTCAGCGATTGACAAAGTGAACGCCTTTGTATTTTTCAAATTTGCAACGGTTTTATGTTCTTCGTCCAAATTCAACGCAACCATATTTTCGGCGCAAATTCCGCCCCACGCCATATTCATAACGTCAACAGTTTCATCTTCGTTGTAAGTGGCAATCATTAAAACCGGCATTGGGAAAAGGTAAGGCGCAACGCCTAAATCTTTTTTCATTTTAAAACCTCCAAAAATTTATTCCACGTCATTTGGAATATTTTTTATAAACTTGGCGGGAACGCCGCCGACCAAAGAATTATCTGCAACGTCTTTTGTAACAACCGCGCCCGCCGCAATGATAACGTTGTTTCCAATGGTTACGCCGGGTAAAATCGTAACATTTGCGCCAATCCAAACATCATTGCCAATTTTTACCGGCTTGCCAATTCCCAAATGTTTACGCCGCCCCATTGGATTCAGCGGATGATTTACCGTTGTTATTAAAGTGTTCGGACCAATCATAACATAATCGCCAATTTGAACTTCCATAATATCCAAAATCGTAACGTTATAATTCGCCAAAAAATAATTTCCAACGTGAATATTTTTGCCGTTATCGCAGTTGAAAACCGGAAGTACAACGGGATTTTCGCCCGCGCTCCCAAAAAGTTCACGAATAGTTTTTTCTTTTTCTTCGTAATCTGTAACAGGAATTGCATTGAGTTTTTGGCAAAGTTTGACCGCGTTCAATTTTAAGGCGTCCACTTCAGCATCATAAAAATCATATTCAAGCCCTGCGCGGAGTTTTTCAACTTCAGTCATTTTTATCACCTACATTTTTTTGACGGGAATAGGACCGCGTGAAAGTGCAATGGCTCCCGTGCGTGCAATTTCCACAATTTCATAATCGCTCAAAACTTCACAGATAGCGTCAATTTTTCTTTCGTTGCCGGTAAGTTCGATAATGACGTTTTCGCTTGTCACGTCAACAATTTTTGCGCGGAAAATGTCAACAATGCTGACTAAATCTGCGCGAGCTTCTTTTGTTGCCTTAACTTTAATCATAACAAGTTCACGTTCGATTGAAGGAGCTTTACTCAAATTTACAATTTTAATAACGTCAATCAATTTGCCGAGCTGATTTACAACTTGATCGAGTTCGTTTTCACTTTCGACGCTGACAACAATATTAATTCTTGTAACGCTCGGTTCTTCAGTGTAACCGGCTGAAATACTTTCAATGTTAAAAGCGCGGCGGCTGATTAATCCTGCAACGTGCGTTAAAACGCCGGGCTTGTTGTCTACCAAAACTGCCAATAAAAATTTTTTCATAACTTTCACCTCATTTGTAGTGGGATAGTTCGATAGTGTGATAGTGTTGTAGTAATTAACTATGCCACTACTACACCACTACCACACTACTCTAAAACCATTTGATCTAAACGCTTGCCGCCCGGTACCATTGGCAAAACGTTTTCATCTTGCGGAACGTAAACATCAATGACAGCCGCGCCTTTTGAAAATAAAATTTCCGGCAATTCGGTTTCAAGTTCTTCAGCCTTCGTCAAGCGATAACCGCGCACGCCCATAGCTTCAGCAATTTTTATAAAATCACGTTTCAAATTTAATTCGGACGCCGAATAGTGGTGGTTGTAGAAAAGCCGTTGCCACTGTCCGACCATTCCCAAAATAAAATTATGTACGATAACAATTTTAATATCAATGTTGTTATCTGCGATTGTTGCCAATTCTTGAATGTTCATCATAATGGAGCCGTCGCCGGTAAAAAGTACAACGTTTTTATCGGGGCAAGCTAATTTTGCGCCCATTGCCGCCGGTAAACCATAGCCCATTGTACCTAAGCCGCCGCTTGTCAAAAATTGGCGCGGAGCTTGTACTTTGAAAAATTGCGCCGCCCACATTTGGTGTTGTCCAACGTCAGTAACGGCGATTGTATTTTTGTCGCAAAGTTCACTGATTTTTGAAATAAGCGCGCCCGGTTTAATTTTGTCGCCGTCAACTTTGTAACCGAATAAATGTTTGTTGCCAATTTCGATTGAATAATTTAACCAACTGTTAAATTTTTGTTTGAAGTTAGTTTCAGAGGCGTTGAGTTTGTCGCGCAGGAGCGGCAGAGAATTTTTTAAATCGCCCAAAACTTTTATATCGACTTGAACATTTTTATTGACTTCGGCGGGGTCAATTTCAAAGTGTACGATTTTAGCATTTGGCGCAAAGTCAGAAATTTTTCCTGTAACTCTGTCGCTGAATCTCATACCAATGCACAAAAGTAAATCGCAGTTTTGAATAGCCATATTTGCGCCGTAACTGCCATGCATACCCGCAAATCCTAAATAGCCTTCACGTTCCGGCTCAATGCAACCTAAGCCCATTAAAGTTGACGTGCTGGGGCAACCGAGCCTGTCTAAAATTTCACGAATAACATTTGAAGTTTCAGAAATGACAACGCCGCCGCCTACAAAAATCAGCGGGAAGTCAGCTTTTTCAATCGCCGCCACAACTTCAGCAACGGCTTTTTCGTCACAGGGATTTTCGGCAGTATAGCCGCGCAGATTTATTTTTTCAGGATATTCAAAATCAATTTCACTGTTAAAAACATTCGCCGCAATGTCAATGCAAACGGGAGCCGGTCTTCCGGTCTTTGCAATGAAAAAAGCTTCCTTGACTACGCGCGGCAATTCTTCAACGTCTTTTACAAGGTAATTGTGTTTAGTAATTGGCGCGGTAATTCCGCAAACGTCAACTTCTTGAAATGAATCCTTGCCGATGGCGTGTCTTGCAACTTGCCCCGTGATACAAACAAGCGGCACTGAATCCATATTCGCCGTTGCAATTCCCGTGATTAAATTTGCCGCGCCGGGTCCGCTCGTCGCAATGACTACACCGACTTTGCCGGTTGCGCGTGCGTAGCCGTCCGCCGCGTGTACTGCGCCTTGTTCGTGTCCCGTCAAAATATTTGGGAATTTGGATTTATAAATTTCGTCATAAAGTTTCAAAACGACGCCGCCGGGATATCCAAAAACTAAATCGACGCCTTCACTTTTCAGGCACTCCAATAACGCCTGAGCTCCATTAATTTTCAAAAATTTTCCCTCCAATTTTTTATTTCACGCAATTATAACAGATTAACACAATTTATACAAAAATTTTCATTTACAGGCGGCGCAAAATATTTTAGAATAAACTATAAAAATAATTAAGAGGTTTTAAAATTGAATTTTGTTGAACTTGGAAAAAAAATTTACGATTTAAATAATCCGCGCGAGGCTCATAGATTTGTAGTGTTCGTGGCGCGTTGTTGTTTGCACCCGCAAAAAATGCAGCGCGTCGAAGATTTTTTTTCACAATCTGAAATTCTGCGCGAGGTTGCTGAAAGTTTTCCATACTTTTACGAACAAGTTACACGCGCCTTTTTCTACAATAAATCTAAATTCGACGAAAGAATTAAACTTGTCGAAGAACATTTAAGTTTTTTAACGCAGTCAATGAACGAAAATTTTTTGTTGAACTTGTACGGCGACAAAGAAATTTTTTTGTGGAAAATGCCGCTTGACGAAAATTTGGGCGAAATGCGCCTTGTAATTTCAATGCACGGCGGGCAAAAAAAGGAAGGCTTGGCGTCAATCGTTTTGCTTTTGGCGGATAATACGCCGGTTTATCAGATTATGTTTTGGATTGCGAAAGATTCAGCCGAAAATTTTTCAATGTGGATTGGCGCGTTGCAAGGTCCGAATGTTGACAGCTCAAAAGACTTAATTAAAATTCTTACGAAAAAATGTCACGCCTACCGCACGAAAAATTTAATTCTGTACGCCGCACAAGCCGTCGCCCGCGCTTTAAATCTGAAAAAAATTTACGCTGTCACGAATTACGGCTACTACGCCAATAATCATATTCGCCGCGACAGAAAATTGAAAACTTCCTTCAGCGATTTTTGGCAAGAATGCGGCGGCACTCCTACCGGCGATAAAAGATTTTTTGAGTTGCCGCTTGTCGAAAAGCGAAAAACTTTTGAAGAAATTCCAAGTCAAAAACGCGCGGTTTATCGCCGCAGATTTGCGTTGCTTGATGAAATTGACGCGGCGATTTT
This sequence comes from uncultured Selenomonadales bacterium, assembly GCA_937901445.1. Lineage (GTDB taxonomy): Bacteria > Bacillota > Negativicutes > Selenomonadales > Selenomonadaceae > Quinella. Next base: position 5,371 of record CALDHY010000003.1, on the reverse strand, counting down.
TGAAAATCTTCAAGCCTTCAAAAGAGGGGATTAAATTGAACAGAATCAGCGTTTTTGCAAGACGCCAACGAATAAAAAACCTTGAAACGTGGACAATCCGCGCCATTGCGGCTGAAGCATTTTGCTTGGCGATTTTTCCGGAATTGGCGGCGGTGGCTGTACTTGTCGGGATTGTAGCGTGGTTTTTGCGCTTGCAAATTGATACAAAATTTAAAATGCGCAGTTTGCCCTTTGACGTACCCGTAACAATTTTTATAGTGCTGGGCGCGGTTTCCGTTTTTATGTCGCCTGCGCGAGATTTTGAGCTGATTTACAATTATTGCGAAATTGTCGGCTTGTACGCTTTAACATATTTGTTGGTCGGGCAAAATATTCGCACGCCGGAACAAGTAAGATTTTTGGCAAAGGGATTAGGCGCGGCGTTAATTTTTGTTGTGCTTTACGGCTATTTTCAATATATTTTCGGCGTTGAAATTTCTGAAATGAAATGGATTGACGGCGAGGCGTTCCCTGAAATGCGCAAAAGAATTTTTTCAACGCTTGAAAATCCAAATGTTTTGGCGGGCTACTTGGATGTTATGATTTGTATTGCGCTGGGACTTTTGGCGAAATTCGGCACGCGCAAACAGAAATTTATTTTGCTGGCAGTAATTGTAGCGTTGATAGTTTGCCTTGCAATGACGTATTCGCGCGGCGCGTTTTTATCGCTTGCAATTATTTTGGTGATTTATGCTTTTATGTACGATTGGCGAATTTTAACATTTCTTGCACTGGTTATGGGAGTTTTATTTTACACGGACGAAAATTTGGTTGAAAAAGTTATAGAAATTTTCACGACGACAAATGATACTGCAGAGGGCTTGAAAGTTGGAATTTGGGTAAGTACAATTTCAATGATATCCGACCACCCGTTCATAGGCGTTGGTTGGGGCGCGTACAAATTTTTATATCCGCACTACAATTATTATCTTGCCGACTCGAAAATTTTAATTGACAACGCGCACAATTTATATTTGCAAACGGCGGCTGAAGTTGGAATTGCGGGCGCGCTGTCCTATTTTTGGTATTTTTTCGGTACAATGTTTGCGGCGTGGCGTTCAAGTTATGAAAAAGTTCAAGAATCCGGAAGTTACTTTTATAACTTGTTTCAAGCGCAATTTGTAAAAGTTTTTATGGAAAGTAAATTTTTGCAGGAATTCGCGCAGGCAAAGTCAATGTTTATGTTACGAATGGCTGACTTGACGCACAAAATTTTAGATAAAGTTTCGCCGTCAAATGAAACTAAAACTGAAACTAAAAAAACTGTCAAAAAAAAGCCTGAACCTGAATTAGTCCACCATGACGAATTAAAATTCAGTTCAAAGAAAAAACCTAAGGACGAAAAAAAGTCTGACGATGATAACATTGATATTCAAAAATTCGCAGAAAATATTTCGGTATTCGAGCCGGATAGACAACAAAAAATCGCAGATAGACAATTTGCCGCCGGTATGAAATTGGGAATAGGGCTGGCGTTTTTGTCAATGGCGTTAAACGGTATGAGTGATGATTTACTTTTCAACGTACCGAGTTCAATTTTAATGTGGATGCTCGGCGCGTTGGGCGCGGCTATAAATTTATTTGAAAATGAAGATTAGGGGATTTTTATGAAAAAAGAAAAATTAAACATACCGCCTGCGACGCTTGAAAGGTTGCCGCTGTATTATAAGGCGTTGCAAATTCTTGACGATAATGAAGTTGTTTTGGTTTCGACGATTGAACTTGCCAAAATGTTGAATATGAAATCTGAAACAATCCGAAAAGATTTATCGTCAGTTGGAAATTTTGGACTTAAAGGCGTTGGCTATGAGGTTCTCAAATTAAAATTTAAACTCGGACAAATTTTGGGCTTGAATAATTATTGGCGGCTTGCAATTATCGGCGTCGGGAATTTTGGCGCGGCTCTTGCAAAGTACGAAAAAATTACTGATTGGGGCTTTATAGTTGCCGCACTTTTTGACATTGACGAAAAAAAATTCGGCGAAGAAATTAACGGCGTCAGAATTTACGATTTTAAAAAATTTGTTTCAATTTCGCGCAGAAAATTAATTGATATTGGAGTTATCGCCGTACCGGATGACGCGGCGCAAAATGTGGCAGATACTTTGATTGAAGCGGGCGTCAAGGGAATTTGGAATTTTACGGCGACAACGATTAACGCGCCAAAAGAAATTAAAGTTGTTGACGAAAATTTAATGGCGGGCTTAAGCGTGCTTAGTTTCCATTTAAATCAAATTTAGGGGCTAAGGGCTGGGGATTAGGGATTAGTTTTAGCGACCGTGTGCATGCAAGCACACATAAAAAATTTAAATTTAAAAGAAAAATGCAACGCCAAAAATCAAGCCGAAATTGCAGGATAGAAAATTTTTGCGGCGAAATTAAAAATGTTAAAAATTGCAAAGGGGGCGCAGTTGTGGCAAAAGTTATAGCAATAGCTAACCAAAAAGGCGGCGTCGGCAAAACAACAACTTCAATAAATTTAAGTGCATCGCTTGCAAGTTTGGGTCAGCGCGTTTTGCTTGTAGATTGTGACGCTCAAGGCAACGCCACAAGCGGCTTGGGGCTTAATCGCTCCACGATAACCCGCAGCGTTTATAATGTTTTGGTTGAAGGTTTAAACCCGCGCTATACCTTGCAAATGACGCCCTACGGCGTGACAGTTTTACCCGCCAGCATAAATCTTGCCGCCGTCGAAGTCGAACTTGCAAATTTAAAATTTCGTGAAACAAGGATGCGCGCCGCGCTGGATTCTCTGCGCAATGAATACGACTACATTATAATTGACTGCCCGCCCGCACTCGGAATTTTGACGATTAACGCGCTAACCGCCGTTGACGCCGTGATTATTCCTATTCAATGTGAATTTTACGCGCTTGAAGGGCTTGCACAACTTTTAAAAACCATTGAAATTATCAAAAATGAATTGAACCCGCTGCTTTTTATCGAAGGAATTGTTATGACAATGTTCGACGGCAGGTCTAAACATAACAAACAAGTTATTGAGGAAGTACGCGAAAGTCTCGGAAATTTGGTTTATGAAACAATAATTCCACGCGCCGTCAAAGTTTCAGAGGCGGCAAGTTACGGCGTGCCAATTATTTTTTATGATAAATATGCTAAAGTTGCAAAAGTTTATTTGAAGTTAGCTAAGGAGGTTATCAATCGTGGCAGGTAAACGCGGAAATTTGGGGCGCGGCTTAAGTGCACTTCTCGGCTCTCAAGCGGTAGACTTTGCAAACATTCAACCGGCAGAAACCGTTCAAGAAATTTCGGTCGAAAATATCCGCCCCAATCGTTACAGAATCCGCCAAACTTTGAACAATGAATCAATGAAAGAGCTTGCCGAGTCAATTCGCGCTTACGGCGTCTTACAGCCAATCATTGTGCGCAGTATAGGCGGCGGACGCTATGAACTTATCGCCGGTGAGCGCAGGTTAAGCGCGTCAAGATTTATAGGGCTTGAAAAAATTCCCGCCGTTGTCCGTGATTATACTGATGCGCAAATGCGGGAAGTTTCACTTATAGAAAATATTCAGCGGCAAGATTTAAGCGTGTTGGAAGAGGCGGCAACTTACGAAAGTTTGATTAAAGATTTTTCCTACACGCAAGAAACTTTGGCGGCTAAAATCGGGCGCAGTCGTTCACATATTGCAAATTTATTAAGGCTGTTAAAACTTTCGCCGCAAGTTCGAGATTGGATTTCTGAAGGCAAACTTTCAATGGGGCAAGCCCGCCCGCTCCTTGCGATTGAAAATGACGAATTGCAAACTAACGCCGCCGAAATGATTATTCATGAGGATTTATCAGTTAGAAAAGTTGAGGCGTTTATAAAAGAATTGCGCAATTCCGGCTTAATTCCTGAAGAAAAAAAATCAGATTTACCCGTTGCTATGGCGTATGCAATAATGCCTTCAAGCCGCGCAGTTTCAAACAGAATTTCCGAACAAATTTCCGAACAAAATATCGACACGTCATTAATCACGCAAGACCGCCGAATTTCGCCCTATGAAATGCGTTTTCGTCAAGCCGAAAAAAAATTAAACAAATTCTTGAACGCGCCAATAAAAATTATCGAAGACGGCAACACTCATCAAATACAAATTAATCTGCCGAATGAAACTGAACTTTTGCGCGTGCTTACAAACATTGAAACGGCGTTGACAACTTCGACAAATGACGCAACAGATTTTGAAGATACTACAAAGGCTGAAAAAATTTCCGCGCTTAGAAAATTTTCAACCGAAGGAACTATAAAGTAGCGGAGGTAAAATGTATGAGCGATTTTAACGCCACGCTTGTTGAGAATTTGGCGTATATTTTTATTTTTTTGGGAATTATAATAGCTGCATTAATTGGATTTGTAATAAGCTTGGAAACGCGACTTTCTCAAATGAAAAAGCGTTATCGTCAAATTATGATGACTGATGATGACAGTTCAAACGTTCAACAAATTTTGATTAAGCACGGCGAAAAAATTACTGCCGTGATTGATTCTGAAGAAAAATTGACTGCCGAATTAAACCGGATAAAAGATTTAATGACGCACTCTATAAACCGCGTTGCCGTTGTTCGATTTAACGCCTTTCACGACGACACGGCAGAATTAAGTTATTGCATTGCACTCCTTGACGCCGAAAATAGCGGTGTTATAATTTCTTCGCTTAACGGGCGAGATTTTTCGCGCAGTTATGTTAAACCTATTGTCAAAGGCGATTCAACCCCGTACAAACTCACAAAAGAGGAAGAACAAGCCCTGCGCGACGCTTCCGTTGCAAAATAAGAGGAGGAATTTTAAAAGTTGGAAGATGAAAAAAAAGATTATTTAATAACGATTGAGGGCAAAGACAAGCGGCGAGAAATTCGGCTTTCGGCGTTCACTTTTAATTTTGGGATTTTCTTAATAATGTTTTGTGCATTTATTTTTATTGGAACTTGCAGTTATTCGGTTTACGGAATTTTACACTACAGACAAAATCTTGAAATTATCAATGAAGTACAACGCGCCGGCGAAATGCAACAGGAACAACTTTTAGCCGTTTCAAAAAAAGCCGCCAATCTTAGTGAAACTATTCAAAATTTGGCGCAACAAGAAGAAGAATTGCGTATTCAAGCGGGCTTGGATAAACCGGCAAGGGAAGATAAAATTGTTGAAGAGCCGCCGCCTGAAAATCAATCTGCATGGGTGCCGCCTTCAGATGAAATTCCTGAACTTGAAGAAATTGCGCCTATTGAAGGCTTGCCTAATCCTGAAGATTTACCCGCGCTTGAAAATATTCCGGCTGAAGTAGAAATACCCGCGCCAAAATCTGAATGGATACCGCCCGCGCCGCTT
>CALDHY010000002.1 GCA_937901445.1 uncultured Selenomonadales bacterium | reverse complement strand
AAAACATTTTACAACGCACCTCAATAAAAATTTCTCAAAGTTGCCAAATCTTCGTTTAATTGCGCCTTCAATTCTTCAACGCTGCCAAAAGTTTTTTCGTCACGAATTTTTTTTATGAAACTTACAGCAATTTCTTCGCCGTAAATATCGCCGCTGAAATTGTCAATGAAAACTTCAAGCCGCCGTTTTGCAACCTTGAAAGTCGGATTATCGCCGATATTAGCAATTCCCTTGTACAAATTATTTTTAACTTTCACTTCGACAATATAAACGCCGTTTGGCAACATTGCGCGGTAGTCTTCAATTTCCAAATTCGCCGTCGGAAAACCTAATTTGCGCCCGCGTTTATCGCCGTTTACAACTTTTGAAACATAAATAAAATTTCTGCCCAAAAGTTCATTAGCCGAAATTAAATCGCCTTCAGCAATAAGCGTGCGGATTCTGGTACTGCTGACATTTTTTTTGCCGACAGTAACGGCGGGGCAAATTTCCGCCTTAAAGCCGTAATTTTCGCCCTCGCGCAGGAGCATTCGCCCGTTGCCCTTGCCCAATCTGCCAAAAGTATAATTCGGACCTGTAACAACGTATGACGGCGAAATTTTTTCCTGCAACAAAATTAAAAATTCTTCCGGCGTTTTGCGGCTTAATTCCTTTGTAAAGGGGATTTCAATTAAAACTTCGACGCCTAAACTTTCAAAAATATCCCGGCGCAAACTTCGACTGCCTATCATGAGCGGCGCGGTTTCCGGCGAAAGTACCGTTAGCGGATGATTTGAAAAAGTAAAAACTATCGAAGTGCCGCCAATATTTTTTGCAACCTCAACGGCGCGGCGAATTACGCTGGCGTGTCCCAAATGTACTCCGTCAAACATTCCCAACGCTACAACCGGATTTTTATATTTTTGCGTTAAGCTACTCAATTTTTTTATAATTTCCATAAAAAACTTCCTTTGGCTGTTTTTAAGGACTAAGGATTATTTTATTTCCCTAGCCCCTAGCCCTTAATCCCTAATCCTTAAAAATTATAGCACTACAAAAATTTTTCTGCTATAATAACTCGAAATTTATAATGGAAGGTGTTTTGATTGAAAATAAAAATTTTGAGTTTGCTTACAATGTTGACGGCAATGATAATTTGCGGCTGTACACTCGGCGAAACTCAAGCAAGTTCCGATAACTCGAAGGCTGAAGAAATTCAAAAAAACGTTGATAAAATTCGGCAAGATTCAGGCGTTGCTCCAAAATTTTCTGAAGTTCCTGAAGTGGTTGAAGTCAATCCTGTTGACGAAATTTTAAATCAAATGACGCTTGAAGAAAAAATTGGGCAAATGATGATTTGCGGTTTTCACGGCACAACTACCAATGACGATGTTAATTTTATGTTGAACAATTATCATTTCGGCGGGATTATTCTTTTTGACAGGAATATGGAAAATAAGGCGCAGGTTAAAGCTCTTACAGAAAGTTTACAGCCAGGTAAAAAAATTCCCCTGTTTATTGCGATTGACGAAGAAGGCGGGCGCGTTTCAAGAATGGCGCACGATTTAACGCCGCCGCCCTCACAAAAAGAAATTGGACAAACCGGCGATTCTACGCTTGCCTACACTTATGCAAACAATATCGCGCAGGAATTAAAAAGCATTGGAATAAATTTAAATTTTGCGCCGGTTGCTGACGTTGGAACGCCTGACACTCGCTCTTTCGGCGATAACGGCGATACTGTTGCTGATTTTGTAGCAAATGCCGCGTTAGGATATGAAAAGGCGGGGCTTTTTTACTGCTTGAAACATTTTCCCGGTATTGGACTTTGGCAGGTTGATTCTCACGAAGATATTTCGACAATCACGGCGGACAGAAATACTTTTGATACAGTCGATTTGGTACCCTTCAAAAAAATTATCACTGAAAATGACAATTCAAAATTTATGGTAATGGTTACGCACATTAAATACACGGCGTTTGACGCTGAAAATTCGGCTACACTTTCGCCCGCAATTATGACGGACCTTTTGAGAAATGAACTCGGCTTTAAGGGCGTCATTATCACTGATGATTTGGATATGGGCGCAATTTCAAAATATCACGACGAAAAAGTTTTGGGCGTTCAATCTGTAAAATCCGGCGCGGATATTATTTTGAGTTGCCACGAATACGAAAAGCAAAGAAAAATTTATGAAGGAATTTTTGAGGCGGTTAAAAGCGGAGAAATTTCCGAAGAAAGAATTAATGATTCGGTACGCAGGATTTTAACAATGAAATTAGAATTAATTGACAAATAAATTTTTAGGAGGATTTTTATGCTGAAAATTACAATGGCGCAGTTTAAATCGCACTTAGGCGATGTTGACAAAAACTTTGAAACGGCTGAAACTTTCATAAAAAACGCGCAGAGTACAGATATTGTAGTTTTGCCGGAACTTTGGAACACGGGATATTTTCCTACGCCGCTTGAAAATTTCGCTGACAAAAACGCCGAACGTACCACCGAATTTATTACCAAATTGTCGAAAGAATTTAATATGAACATTGTGGCGGGCTCGGTTGCAGTTGAAGTTGACGGCAAATTTTACAATCGCTGCCTTGTCAGCAACCGCGCGGGCGAAATTGTCGCCACGTACGATAAAGCGCACTTATTTACATTTGCGGGCGAAGAAAAAGTTTTTACGCCCGGCGATAAAGTTGTTACGGTTGAACTGGACGGCGTAAAGTGTGGCTTGTCAATTTGCTATGATTTACGTTTTCCGGAATTTATCAGAAAAATTGCACTGCAGGGCGCGGAACTTTTATTTGTGCCGTCTTCATGGACTTTACTCCGCCTTGTGCCGCGTCAAATTTTGACTAAGGCGCGCGCCATTGAAAATCAATTCTTTGTAATTTTCGTGAACAGTTTGGGGCGTTCTGAAATTATAAATCCGCTCGGCGTCATTCTCGGTGAAACGGGAATTAACGAACAAAATTTGCGTTTATCGCTTGATCTTGAATCCGGCAAAGAATTTATCAAAACTATGAATCTTTTGGCTGACAGAAATTTGGCTGTCGATAATATTTAAAATTTTTTTCCAAAATAAAAAGCCCGCCGACTTTTCGACGGGTTATTTTTTTTGAGTTCCTCGCGCAGATTTTATTTTTTTTCGGCAAAAGTTAAAACGGTTTGATTATTCTGTTCGAGTGCGGAATAATCAGGCGTTTGAATTTGCGTTACGGCGAATTTACTTTCAGTGATGGAATCTAAATTATTTTCGTCAGCAATGAAATTATTGTCTTCAAACAAATCTGCAGTTTTTGAATAAGTTTGAGAGCCGCTTGAATCAGTAACAGAAATATTTTTGCCTTTGCCGTTTTTGACAGTCAAAGAGCCGTTGCCAACAGTAAAGACAACATTTTTGCCGCTGTAAGTTGTTTTGGAAATTTTGCCGTTAATTTGAATTTCATCTTCAGCCGTGTAATCCGTGATTAAATCGTTGCCGCCGGAATAAACGAATAAATCCGCGCCTTTGCCGCCGGTTAATGTATCGTTACCACTGCCGCCGCTTAAAGTATCTGCGCCCTTGCCGCCCTTGAGTGAATTATTCGCCGTTGTTCCAACAATTTCAACGCTGTTTTTGAGTGCGGAGGCGTTTACCTTTGTTACACTTGAAAGATATTCGCTTAATTCAATTTTGGAGCCTGTAAATTTTGTGGATGCAGTCAAAGTAATTTTCTTTGTATCATACTTTAAACCGGTTGCAAGCGGCGAGTAGGAAGTATCTGCATAGAAAATTTTTTCGCTGCCGTCAACGAAAGTAACCGCTTTATCTTTTGCGCCTTTGATTGTAAGGCTGCCGCTACTTGTTGTTAAAATTACGTTCGAGCCGGTGACAGTCGAACTTGTATAATTTGCAGAAATTTTATCTTCACCGGTTTTATAATCTGCTATAAAATCATCGCCGCCCGTGTAAACGAATAAATCATTACCCTTGCCGCCGTAAAGTGTATCGTTGCCGTTGCCGCCGGAAATAGTATCTGCGCCCTTGCCGCCCTTGATTGAATTAGCCGCCGCTGTTCCGACAATTTCAACTGCGTTTTTGAGTGCGGAGGCGTTTACTTTTGTTGCTGTAGGATAATCTGACAAATCAATTTTATTTCCGGTAAATTTGCTTGACGTGGTTAAAATCGAATTTTTAATTGAAATTCCGACGGGCAAAGTTTCATTTGAAGTGGCGGGATAAATTTGAGTAGTTTCATTGCCGCTTGAGTCAATGACGGTAATATTTTTGCCCTTGCCTTTCTTGATAGTCAAAGTGCCGTTTGAAGTAGTCAAAACAACGTCTGAACTTTTCAGCGATGCACTTGTAATAGAACTGCTTGAAAGTTTTATTTTATCTGCGCCCGATTTATAGTCTTGAATTAAATCATTGCCGCCGCTGTAAATATAAACATCATTACCGCCGCCGAGTGAAACTGTATCGTTACCGCTGCCGCCGCTGATAGTATCTGCGCCCTTGCCGCCCTTGATTGAATTAGCCGCCGCTGTACCAACAATTTCAACTGCGTTTTTGAGAGCAGAGGCGTTTACTTTTGTTGCAGTCGGATAATCTGCCAGATTAATTTGAGTGCCGGTAAAACTGCTTGACGCGGTTAAAACCGAATTTTTAATTGAAAGTCCGGCGGGCAATGTATCAGTAGGAATAGTATCTGTACCGCCGCCCTTGACAGTTTCGATATTGAGTGTTTGAGTTTTGGCGTCAATAAGGTTGATTGAACCGCTGCCAATGTTTATGATAATATCGCTGCCGTTTGAAGTTGTGCTGTAAGTTGCGGTTGCAATTTGAATTTTGTTTGAACTCAAATAACCGTAAACAGTATCGTTGCCGTCGCCGATATTGTAAAGGTAAATGACATTTTCGCCGCGATTAAAAATAGAATCATCGCCCGTGCCGCCCGTTATTGTAACGTTTGAACTTTTCAAGCTGTCGTCATGTTCACCATAATAACTTGAATCATAGTAAGCATCCCACGGCTCGTAATAGTAATAGCCGTTGTGAATTAAATCATTGCCCGCGCCGCCGTCAATTACCGAATTGGAGCCGCTGTTTGTAATTGTATCGTCGCCCGCGCCGCCGCTTAATGAAACTTTGACGCCGCCCTTTGCAAAAAATTCGCCGTTAATGATTATGTCGGCTCCGGCGTCGCCTTCAACTTTTACCGTATCGCCATAATTTTTAACGTTGTCATTGCCCGCGCCGCCGTTTATTGTGGCGTTGGTATTTTCGTTTTGAATATAATCATTGCCGCTGCCGCCGTCGATTGTGGCTTTTTTGTAAAATGTATCTTCCCAAGATGAAGTGTCCCAATTATAATTCGAGGTTTTTTGAACTTGCAAAGTATCGTTGCCGTCGCCGCCGCTAATTGCAACATTGTTACTTTGACTGGTGATAGAATCGTTATCTGCGCCGCCTTCGATTGTTACGTTTGCGCCAAAATTTTCTACAGAGTCATTACCTGCGCCGCCGTCAATGTTTATTTTTGTACCTTGATTGAAAATTGAATCTTTACCTGCGCCGCCTTGCACCGTCAAATTTTCGGCAATTTCTCCAATTAAAATATAATCGTTGCCTTCGTCGCCAAAAAGTTTAGAATTTTTGCCGTAAATTGTAAGAGTATCAGCCCCGTTGCCGCCGGAAAGTGTTTGATTTTCGCCACTGCTTGTCAAAAATTCAGCCGCTGCCGTGCCGGTTATATTTGAATTATTTTTCCACGAATAGGAACTCAAGCTGTCATAAGAATCAGCGGCTTGTTTCATAAGATAACGCCAAAAAAGATAACCGACTGTATAAACATTTCCATCATCGCTAAAATTATTGTCAACGTTTAAATACGCGGCGAGACTGTCAGCATTTCCCGCAATTTCGGTATATTCATCACTGCCGCCCGTAAGATTTGCCATACCTTCAACCATATAATTGGGCATATACGACCAAACGTCAAAATTGCATTGCAAAACGTGAGTAAATTCGTGCAATAATGCTCCGTCAAGCCCGCCGCCGGTTCTATCTGATTCTTTAAAAGAAGTATACGCCATATTGATAGAAACTGAAGGTCCGCCCCACGCCCAGCCAAAATCTCCCGGCTTATATTCAAAATAAAATGGAATTGTATCCGGCTTATCATTGAAACTTAAACCATAGGATTCTTCAATTAATTTGGTAGAATTTTTCAGCCACCAACTGTTGAGCCCTTGAATAACAAGTTGTTCTTGTTCTGAAAGTGAAGATTTTTCCGGCAAAGTTAAAGTTAAGCCGCGACTGCTGATAACTGTAGAATTTGGATAAACGGCGGCTGAAGTTTCCGGCATTAAATCGTCGTGCGTTTTCATTGTCAAGCCGCCCGTATCCCAGCCGATAATTGCGCCCGTATCTTTATTATCAGTGAATATCCCGCAATAGTCGCGCAGGAAAGTTTCAGCATCGTTTACCGTTCGACAGTCGGCAACCATTTTATCAATAACTTCCTGCAAAGAATTAAAGCCCGAAGAATTTTTAATTGCCTCGTCCAATTTTAAAGCAGAATTAAGCGCGGTATTCGCCATTGACTGGACGAAATTTTGAATAACTTGTTGTTGTGAATAACCGTTGCTGTAAATTTTTGTTGAAGTGCCGGTTGAATCTTTTACTGTAATTGCGTGATTCGTCATATTTTTTAAACGTAATGAGCCGGAGCCGATATTAAAAATTAAATCGCCGCCGTCAAATTCATAACTGTCAACTTTGCCGTTCACAATCTGAACTGTATCCTCGCCGCTGTAATTTACTATAACGTCATTACTGCCGCCGCTTGAATATTGAAAAGTATCTGCTTGTCTGCTGCCATATAAAGTTTGGTTGCTTGTATTATCCGAAACAGTAATATTTTGACTTGCCATAAAGAATCGCCCCCTCAACTGAAAAACAACACTGTAACTTATGCAAAAATTATAATCTGCCTTTTGAAGTTGTCAAGGAATGACGCCATTTTTAATGAAAGCTTAATAAAAAAAGCCCGACCTTTCAGCCGAGCGTATAATATTAAAAAATTATAATAAAATTTCTAGCCCTTAATTTTTATCCGCCTCGAAGACGTGCCCCATTTTAACTTTTTTGACAGTCAAATATTTTGAGTCAAATTTTGTAGGTTGCATAACTATTGGAACTCTTTCAGTAATTTTCAAGCCGTAACCTTCAAGCCCGGCGCGTTTTGCAGGGTTATTCGTCAAAAGGCGAATGGACGTTAAACCTAAATCTGAAAGAATCTGCGCGCCAATTCCATAATCTCTTAAATCCGGTTTAAAGCCCAAAAGTACGTTAGCTTCAACAGTATCTTTGCCGCCGTCTTGCAAAACGTACGCACGAATTTTATTGGCTAAGCCGATACCGCGCCCTTCCTGCCGCATATAAAGTACAACGCCGCAACCTTCACTTTCAATTTTTTTCAGCGCAGTTTGAAGTTGGTCGCCGCAATCACAGCGCAAAGAGCCGAGCGCGTCACCCGTCAAACATTCCGAATGAACACGTACCAAAACATTTTCCTTGCCTGCAACTTCGCCTTTGACAATCGCCAAATGACATTTGCCGTCAATCGAACTTTCATAGGCTTTTAATCTGAAATGACCGTACTTGCTGGGAAAATCTGCGTCTGCAATAAGTTTAACAAGTTTTTCATTGCGGCGGCGATATTCAATCAAGGCGCGAACAGTTATGATATTCAAGCCGTGAATTTCGGCGAATTGTTTTAATTTTTCAGTGCGCATCATGTGTCCGTCGTCGTCCATAATTTCACAGCATAAACCGGCAGGATATAAACCGGCAAGGCGCGCCAAATCAGTTGTAGTTTCAGTGTGACCTGCGCGACGAAGTACGCCGCCTTCAACACTGCGCAAAGGGAAAACGTGACCGGGACGGCGAAAACTTGATGCCTTAGAATTTTTATCAAGCAAAAGTTTAATCGTGCGGCAACGTTCATAAGCTGAAATTCCTGTTTCAGTATCCCAGCCGTCAATGGAAACTGTAAAAGCCGTTTCGTGATTGTCGGTGTTGCGATTAACCATCTGCCCAATTTCCAACTCGTCAAGGCGTTGTCCAATAATAGGCGTGCAGATTAAACCTTTGGCGTAAGTTGCCATAAAATTAATTTGTTCGGGCGTGACAGTTTCAGCCGCGCAAATTATATCGCCCTCGTTTTCTCTGTCTTCGTCGTCAATAACGACAATCATTTTTCCGGCTTTAATATCTTGAATTGCCTGTTCAATCGTTGCAAATTCAATCATTGCCCATACCTCCTGCGCAAAGTTTTTAAATACTCTTTTTGTCCATCTGAAAGGCGGCAACCGTCTAAAGCCTTTTGAATAGTTTTGGTGTGAATTTTTGGCAAGAGTAATTTTTTTTGCAAGAAAATAATTGCATCGTCATAATGTTTTACCAATGCATCATTAAAGAACCACGCCACCATCATTTCAACGTAGTATTCATTGGTTTTAACTTCCGCCACTAATTGGAGATATTTTTTGTTAAAATTTTTGCCCAGATAAAATTTCATCAGCATAAAAATTGCAAAACGTACAATGTAAACTGAATCTGACTTCAGCCAAATTTTTATTTCCTCAAGAAGTTTATCCGTGTGTTGTGCAAAAACTTTCGGTATCAATGAATCACATACAGCCCAATTATCAAGGTACGGCAAGAATTTTTTTACTGCGCAAATGCATTCGTCATAGTCTTTAATGTTTGAAATCATCCGAACGTGAATTAAATCTTCTTCAAAAAATTTGTGCGGCAACGAATTTAAAAACTCTGGTGTATTTTTTTCGTTAAAAAATTTTTTTGTAAATTTGACAATTTTTGCCGTCTTTATACCAATCATTCTTTCTTCTTCAAGCATCGGCAGCATTTGTTGTTGAAAAAATTTATATTCGGTATCTTGCAACGCCAATAATTTTTTGTGTAAATCTTCAAAGTTTATCATTTGTATTTTAACTCTCCCTCCAATTAATAAGTTTTAAACCTTCGACGCGCTCAAAGTGTTTGATATTCGCCGTTACTAAAGTACAATCGTTTACAATCGCCGTCGCGGCAATAAAAATATCGTCATCTTCAATTTGTTTACCTTTGTGAAGTTGAATGTAAATTTCAATGGCTTTATCGATTGTCTTATAATCGTCTCTGTCAAGGTAAAGTTTGTCGTAATTCTCATAAAAAATATTAAATTCTCTCAAGCGTTTAAATTTACCCGCCGCTTTTAAGCCGCGCACAATTTCATAGTAAACAATCGAACAAATGTAAATTGAATCACCGTTTTCAAGGGCGTTATTCATATTTTGGACAACATTTTTATCATTGCGCATAAAATCGCTGATAACATTTGTATCGAGCAAATACTTCATTAAAACGCCGCCTTTCTTGCTTCTTCAGCGTCCATAATTCTGAAAAATTCTGCCGTTGCTTCAGGTTCTTCTTCGTCCGTCTTGGAATTTACAAAATTGTTGAACGCCGCCATTTGACGCAATTTTTTTTCTTGCCGTAAAGTTTCATTTTGAAAATCTACTTTAGAAATTAAAGTATCAATGTCAGCTTGCATTTTGCCGAGCATTGATAAAATTTTTTCTTCGTTCGTCATTTCAGTTCACCTCCTCAAAAACCGTTTTCAATTAAAAATTCCCGCGTCAATTCGGTTGAAGTTTTGAAAGTAAGCAGCCGTTCAACGTACTTTGCCAAAATATCAGTTTCAATATTTACGATACTGCCGACGCGCTTAAATTTAAAATTGGTAACTGCGCGAGTGTGCGGAATCATGGAAACGCTAAAATCATTTGTGCCCGCGTCAACAACGGTTAAGCTTATCCCGTCCAATGCAACCGAGCCTTTGGCGGCAATTTGTTTCAGCAAAAAATTTTCAGCAGAAACATTTATAAAAATTGCGTTGCCGTCTGTGCGAATGTTTGAAATTTTGCCCGTGCCGTCAATGTGCCCGCTTACAATGTGCCCGCCGAATCTGTCAGTAAATTTCATTGCGCGTTCAAGATTTACCGTGCCGCCTATATTCAATTCTTCAAGTGAAGTCCGCCGCAAAGTTTCAGGCATTACGTCAGCCGCAAAATAATTTTCTGCAAAATCTGTAACAGTCAAACAAATTCCGTTGGTACAAATGCTGTCTCCAATTTTTATATCGCTTAAAACTTTCGCGCAGGTTATTTCAATTCGCCCGCCGTTCAAACTTTTCAAATTGCCGGTCTCTTCAATTATTCCCGTGAACAATTTATCACCTCAATATTTAATTTGTTCAATGCTGAACCATTGCACGGCGGCGTCCCATTTCAAGCGAATTTCGCCCTCAATTTGTGAAGTACCTTCCCAGTGCCAGCGGCGGTACGGAATTACAATTTTATCGCCGTTGCAAGTCGGCTTGTCGTAAAAAATGCTGCCGTCCATTTTGTAGCCGTCATTTCCGCCAAAATAAATTTCACTGATTTTTTTGCTGTCAATGTAATTCTGCCACGCGCCATTTTGACAGCCGATTATATTTAAGTGTGTCGTGCAGTATTCGTGATAGAAAACATACAGCGTTAAATCTTCGTCGCTGTCAATTTTAAAAATATCCTTGAAAGACATATCAGACGCCAAAACATAATTTTCAAAGCCGCCGAATTTTATTGAGTGCAGAAAATCTTCAGCGTTGAAATCGTAGTCGCAGAAAAGCTTTTCCCAATGTGCAACGCCTTTAGCATAAGTTTTTAGCGGCGTGCCGTCGTTTAAAAATTGTCCTTCCTCGATATAGGGCGTGCCGGTGTTTTCAGTTGCGCCGGTAATTACAAAGCCGTTGTATGGAGCTTGCACGGGAAAGCCAATTTGCCCAATTTGTACCGGATTAGAAAATTGCATTGCAAGCGCAGAATTTGAAATTAGCAATGTTGCAAGTGCCGCGCCGAAAATTTTTTTCATTATCAAACACTCCTTGACATGAAAAAAGCCGCCAAAATAAAAGGCGGCAGAAATAGAATTGCTCTTTTTCATCCGGACTGTACCGTCGGTATCGGAATTGCGCCGAATCGTGCCAAAGGCTCGCGGACTTTACCGCCGGTGGGGAATTTCGCCCCGCCCCAAGAGTTTATCACAATATTTTATTCCGAGTAAAATTTAACAGTATCGCCTACGCGAAGTCTCGGCATAACAGTGCCTTTTACGGCAATTTGACCGGGCATCGTGGCGTTGCCGTTAACAACAACCGTGCAATGACCGCCCTCGCGCAGATTTTTATTGACTGCCGCGCCAACTTTTTCAACAGTAAAATCCGTGTTGCCGACCCGCAAATTGTCACCTTCAGCAATATCAGCCGCAACTTCTGCAACCGTATGCTGTACAACCATATCAGCCAAATTCGGGCGCAAATTTTCGTCCATCAGAATAAAACTTTTATTACTGTCAAGAAATGGGCGCGCGTCCTTACCAACAGCCGTCACTTTTACTTCATATTTTACCGTCACAAAAATCAACCTCCTTGCGCGTATAATAACATAACACGGGGGAATATTACAAGTTTTTTTGAATTCAATTTTTAGAAATTTTTTAATCACTTTGTAAAGCATTTCAATATAGCCTTACAAAATTTGCTTGTCAAGATTTGCCGTTTTTTATATTATTTCCTCAAAAATTTTTGAAAGGAAAAACTTTATGACGATTGACGAACTTTTAGAAAAATACCGCGCCGCTGCAGAAAATGAAAAAGACAAGGGCGCAAAATTTGAAGTGCTGATGAAAAATTTCCTGCCTCTGAATTATCGCGGCGAAATTGAAAAAGTTATGCTGTGGCAGGAATTTAGCAACGAAAAAGATTTAGGTATTGACTTAGTCGCCGAAACTTCCGGCGGCGAATTTTGGGCGATTCAGTGCAAATTCTACGCTGAAAATACTACCATTGAAAAATCCGCCGTCGATTCTTTCATTTCAAACAGCGGCAGGACTTTTAACGGCAAAAAATTTTCACTGCGTATTTTTATTTCAACTTCTGACAACTTCACTGAAAACGCCGCTAAAATGTTTGAAAATCAAACGCCGCCCGTTATTCAAATTGGTATGGAAGATTTACGAAATGCCGCCGTTGACTGGGAAAAACTCGACGCGGGCGAATTTGTAAGACTTCAACGCAACCTGCGCGATTATCAAATTGAGGCGTTGGACGCCGCGCACGAACATTTTAAAAATAATGAACGCGGCAAGTTAATAATGGCTTGCGGTACAGGTAAAACTTTTACTTCTTTGCGAATTGCCGAAGATTTAACTCAAAATTGCGGCTTAGTTTTATTTTTAGTGCCGTCGTTGTCCCTCGTCAAACAAACTCTCAACGAATGGACAAATTTTTCTGCCGACGCCATACGCGCTATTTGCGTTTGCAGTGATAAAACTGTTGCCGCCGATGACGATATTAAAAATGTAATGCTGAAAATTCCCGTTACCAATCAGCCGGAAGAAATTTCAGCCGCCGTAAATCGCAAGGGCAATTTCGGTATGACGGTTATTTTTTCAACTTACCAATCCATTGAAAAAGTTATCGCCGCAAAATTAAATTTCGACTTGGTAATTTGCGACGAGGCGCACCGCACCGCCGGTAATTCCAAAAAAGATAAAGATTCTAAACTTTTCTCACTTGTACACGATAACGCCGAAATTATTTCAAAACGCCGCCTCTATATGACGGCAACGCCTAAACTTTACAGCGAAAATCTTAAAAATACCGCCAAAGAAAAAAATTTAACCGTCTGGTCAATGGACGATGAAAATATTTTCGGCAAAGAATTTTTCAGAATCAGTTTCAAGCGGGCGATTGAATTAAACTGCCTTTCAGATTACAAACTGTTAATTTTTGCCGTCAGCGAAAACGAAGTTAAACAGGCGATGCGGGCAGAAATTTTTGACGCGGTTGAAAAATTCATTGAGGAAAAATACGGCAAGTCAAGCAAGGAAATTAAATTGAGTTTCGACGTTGACGATATTGCAAAACTTGTCGGCACGATTAACGCAATGTCAAAGCGCGTTACAAAGGATTCAGAAATTTTGCTTGAGGGCGATTTACAGCCAATGAATAAAGCCGTTGCCTTCCTGCCAAAAATCGTAAATTCTAAAGTTACCGCACATATTTTTGAAACGATTGAAAATCTTTACAAGGCGGGACTGCCGGAAACTGAACGCCAAAAACTTATCACCATTGAAACTGAACACGTTGACGGCTCAATGACTTCCGGCGATCGTGAAGAAAGTTTGCAAAAATTAAAAAATACGCCCAAAAATATTTGCAAAATTATTTCAAATGTTCGTTGCCTTTCTGAAGGCGTGGACGTTCCCAGCCTTGACGCCGTTATTTTTCTCACGCCCAAAAAATCTAAAATTGATATTATTCAAGCCGTCGGTCGCGCCCTGCGTATTGCCAAAGATAAAAAATTTGGCTATGTCATTGTGCCTATCATTGTTCCCAGCGTCGTAAACGGCGAAACTAAAAAATTTTTTGAGGAAAATAACGAAAAGTACGCCACAATTTACGAAGTTGCAAGAATGTTGGGCGCACACGATGAAACTATGAATGTTGAAATTGAACGCCTTCAAGCAACCGGCAAATCTACCAAAATTAAAATCCTTCGCACGCCCGAATTTGACGCCGAACAAACGAATTTGCCTTTTGATATTTTCCAAACTGAACTTATCGCGCAGGTTGTCAATCACGCGGGCAACAAAAATTATTGGCTTGATTGGGCGCAAAAAGTTTCGGTTATCGTTCAACGCCACACTCAAAGAATTAAAGAAATTATCGCCGTTAAAGATTCGCCGCAAGCCGCCGCCTTCCAAATTTTCCTTGACGATTTACACAAAATTATAAATCCTGCCATTACCGCCGCTGATGCCGTCGATATGTTGGCGCAACATTTAATTACTCGCCCCGTCTTTGAGGCTCTCTTTGAAAATTATTCCTTCGCTCAAAGTAACGCCGTTTCTAATTCGATGCAAAAAATTTTGTACCAACTCGATAAAACCGGCTTGCAATACGAACGCGCCGAACTCAAAGATTTTTATGACAAAGTAAAAGACAGTTGCCGCGATATGGGCGACGCCGCCAACCGTCAAAAAATTATCGTCAGCCTTTACGACAGCTTTTTTAAAATGGCTCTGCCGCTTACCGTTCAAAAACTCGGTATTGTTTACACGCCCGTTGAAGTCGTCGATTTTATTTTAAATTCGGTTAATGACGTTTTGCAAAAGGAATTTCACCGCTCTATTTCTGATGAAAATGTTCACATTCTCGACCCGTTCACAGGCACCGGCACTTTTATTACTCGCCTGATTCAAAGCGGCTTGATTCAGCCGAAAGACCTTTTGCGTAAATACAAATACGAACTCCACGCCAATGAAATTGTTTTGCTTGCCTATTATATCGCCGCTATTAACATTGAAAATTCTTTCCACAGTGTCGCCGCTACTGATGAATATCAAAATTTCAACGGCATTTGCTTAACTGATACTTTTCAAAGCTACGAAAACGCCGAAAATAAAAATATTTATCTTTCCAACTTTGAAAATCCCCTGCGCGAAAATTCCGCTCTCATTAAAAAGCAACTCGATACTAAAATTGAAATTATCGTCGGCAACCCGCCTTATTCCGTCGGTCAAAAATCCGCCAATGACAACGCCCAAAATAATTACTACGCCAAACTTGAAAGCCGTATTTCTGATACTTACGCCGCAGGCACGAACGCCACTAATAAAAATTCTTTGTACGATTCTTACATTAAGGCTTTTCGTTGGGCGTCTGACAGAATCGACGGCGGCGGGATTATTGCATTTGTGACTAACGCGGGCTGGCTTGACGGCGCGGCTATGGACGGCTTGCGAAATTGTTTTGCCAATGAATTTTCTACAATTTACGTTTACAATTTACGCGGTAATAAACGAACAATGGGCGAACTTCAACGCAAGGAACGCGAAAGTATTTTTGGACAAGGTACACGCGCTCCAATTACGATAACAATTTTAATTAAAAATCCCAACGCTACAAATTCAAAGGCAAAAATTTTTTACGCGCAGGTTGGCGATTATTTAACTAAGCAAGGTAAACTTGACGCCGTTAGAAATATGAAAACCGTTTTGACTGACGATTTTAAAATTATTGTACCGAATGAAAAAGGCGACTGGATTAACCAACGCGGCAACGACTTTGAAACTTTTCTGCCGCTTGCTCCTGACAAGAAATTTGACGCGGCGGCTCATTCTTTTTTTGTTACTGGTAGCAACGGTGTACAAACTAATCGTGATGCTTGGGTTTATAATTTTTCAAAAACTAAACTTGCAAAAATTATGAACTCTACGATTGATTTTTATAATTTAAATACTCCCGAAAATAAAGACTCAACAAAAATTTCTTGGTCAAGTTCGCTTGAAAGTTATTCACGACGTGGAATTAAAATTAAATTTGACGCCGAAAAAATTTTTGAAAGTGTTTATCGTCCATTTTTTAA
The DNA here is from genome assembly GCA_937901445.1 of uncultured Selenomonadales bacterium. GTDB lineage: Bacteria > Bacillota > Negativicutes > Selenomonadales > Selenomonadaceae > Quinella. The sequence goes on along the minus strand of CALDHY010000002.1, from coordinate 26,029 downwards.
ATCAAATTTTTATTATGATGAATTTTTAAATCATCGTCGTTATCAAATGCCAAAACTTTTTCCCAATGGCACTGAAGAAAATATTTTAATTTGTGTAAGTGGAATTGGTAGCAGTAAAAATTTTTCTGTAATGATTGTTGATAAAATTCCAGACCTTGAGTTAATTTCAAAATCTCAATGTTTTCCGCTGTATTGGTACGAAAAAAAATCTGCGGTAATGGGGAATTTATTTGGCGGCGGCGAAGAATACGAGCGGCGGGACGGTGTAACAGATTTTATTTTGAGTCAAGCGCGGCTGATGTATGGCGACGCCGTAACGAAGGAAGATATATTTTATTATGTTTATGGCTTTTTGCACTTGCCGGGTTATCGTGAGAAATTTTCAGCCGACTTGAAAAAATCTTTACCGAGAATCTTTTTAGTTGAGGACGCCGAAAAATTTAAGCAGTTGCGTCGCGCAGGCTACGAATTGGCGCAGATACATTTGCACTACGAGGAGCAACCGGCGGCAAATGTTGAAGTGATACAGACCGCCGAAAATTACCGCGTGCAAAAGTTGCGCCTTAGCAAAGATAAAACCGCGCTGATTTACAACGATTTTATCACAGTGAAAAATATTCCTGCGCGAGCGTTTGAGTACGTGGTAAATGGGCGCAGTCCGCTTGAATGGATAATTGACCGCTACCAAGTGAAAACAGACAAGGCAAGCGGTATAACGAACAATCCCAACGATTGGTGCGCTGAACATAACAAGCCGCGCTATATTTTAGATTTAATTTTAAGCTGTATCACTGTCAGTTTGAAGACGCTGGATATTGTGGAAAATCTGCCGAGTGTTGATTTTTAATAAAAGACTTGCAAAAATTTTAAGTGCGTGGTAATATTTTGGCGTGATTAAAATAAAAAATATAAGCAACATATCCATAAAGTCACGGGCGAAAGAAAAATCCCCTCGTCATCTTGTTAGGTTGGATGACTTGGGGATTACGCCTATTCAGCGTGAATTGGGCTTGTTACCGCAACTTCTTACGAAGTTTGTCAAGCCACTTGCGGACGTGCGGAAAAATTAGGTTAGCCACGACGCCCGCTGCGACATTTTGAATGAAATTCAGCAACATATCCATTTCTTACCACCTCCCCTCCGTCACCGGAGTGGTTGCGGCAACGCCTGTATTATAACGGGCGTTAATTTTTTTGTCAAAAAGCTTGGTAGAATAGTAAAAGTTTAAAACAAATCTTATTAAAAAATTTTTTAGTAAACCTCAAAAATTTTAAAGCTTTTTTAATAATAGTGTGTTAAAATAAATTCAAGAAAATTTAAGGAGGTTTTAGTTATGAAGTTAAAATTTAGTTTTTTTAGTGTACTGATAGCGGCGTTGTTACTTTGCACAAGTTTTCGCGCAGAAGCAGTTCCGGGTACAGATTGGAACACTCAAACGATCACTGTAATTGGAACAGGTGTTCCGCCGACAGGAACTTATCCCGCGCAAGGTAGAATTTTGGCAAGACGTGCGGCGGTTGCAGACGCTTACCGGCAGTTGTTGGAAATTGTAAAGGGCGTACAGATTGACGCAACAACTACTGTTGAAATGGCAATGGTACGTTCGGATACAATTAATTTGCACGTTGAAGGCGTTATCAAAGGCGCAAAAATCGTAAGCGAAAATTTCTCACCTGATGGCGCGTATGAAGTCACAATGCAACTGCCAATGTTTGGCGCGGGCGGACTTGCCGAAGCTGTTTTGGAACGCCCGAAAGAAATTGAACCTCTCCCTGAACCTCAAACTCAAAGAATTTCCGCAAGCGTCACAATCACGATCGACGGCGGCTACACCGGCTTAATCATTGACTGCCGCGGATTCCGTGTACAACCCGTCATGAGCCCTGTTATCAAAAATGCAAACGGACAAAAAATTTACGGGCACAAAAATTTAGATCCCGATAAAGTCATTGAATACGGTATGGCAAGTTATGCCGACAGCATGAGCCAAGCTTCTCGCGCAGGTTCCAACCCGTTGGTTATTAAGGCTGTTGGCGTTGAAGACTTCAATGCAAATCCTGTTGTAAGCATGGAAGATGCACGCCGCATTTTGAGCGAAAATCAATCTTCACATTTCCTTGAAAATACTGCAGTTGTTTTCCTTTACTAAAAAAACACTTACCTAAAAATTTTTATCCCCGTCGAAGTGGCGGGGATTTTTTTATTAAATACTGAAACTAAAAAACCGTCGCGCAGTTTTTGCACGGCGGCTTTTCAGTTTGTTTAAAGTTTAAAAATTATTTATCTTCGGCAGCTTTTTTATGTTCTTCGATAATCTTTTTGGCAAGATTTTCAGGCATTGGGTCGTAGTGTGAAAATTTAAGGCTGTAAGAGCCGCGCCCTTGAGTTTGACTACGTAAATCTGTAGCGTATTTATAAAGTTCAGACGCAGGAATTAACGCTTTAATTTCAGTTTGCCCTTTACCCTTAGGATCCATCCCCAAAACTTTACCGCGTTTTGAATTGAGCTTGCCGATAATATCGCCCATGTATTCAGTTGGAACAAGTACGGTAATTTCGTCGATAGGTTCAAGCAAAATTGGATCTGCCGCAAGGACGCCTTTTTTAATTGCAATAGCGGTAGCCATTTTGAAGGCGGCTTCCGAAGAATCAACCGGATGATATGAGCCGTCATAAAGATTGACGCTTACATTTACAACGGGATAACCGGCGATAATTCCTTCAGCCAAAGTTTCATAAGTGCCTTTTTCGACTGCCGGGAAGAAATTGCGCGGTACACTGCCGCCGAAAATACTTTCAGTCCAGATATTGCCGTCGTGCGATTCGGGATTAGGTTCTTTGTTCGGACCGATTTTAAGCCAAACATCGCCGTATTGTCCGTGTCCGCCGGATTGTTTTTTGTGCTTGCCTTGAACTTCGACAGTCTTTTTGATAGTTTCACGATAATCAACGCGCGGTTCGCCGAGTACCATTTGAACGCCGAATTTACGCTGAATTTTTTCTCCCAAAATATCAAGGTGAACTTCCCCGACGCCGCTTAAAATTGTTTGACGGGTTGCAGGGTCTTTGACAAGTTTAATAGTTTGATCTTCGTCCATTTGGCGGGTAATTGCGCCAATAACTTTATCTTCCTCGCCTTTCTTGACGGAGCTGACCGCCATTGCAAGCATAGGTTCAGGATAATTGACGCGCTCATATTTAATCGCCGCGCCCTTTTCGCAAAGAGTATCACAAGTTTTGGCGTTTGAAAGTTTTGCAGTAATGACAATATCGCCGGCGTGTGCAACTTCAAGGTTAATTTGAGTTTTGCCCTGCATTGTGAACAAGCCGTTGATTCTTTCAGTGCCTTCAGAATTTTCGCCAATAAGTTGGTAGTTGCCATCAGCCTTCATATCGCCGCTAAAAATTCTGATATAAGACATACGCCCGACGAACGGGTCAACCATTGTTTTCCAAATTTGCCCGCTGAAAGCGTCAGAAATTTTGCGTTCAACAGTTTCATCGCCGTTTGTACCGGTTTTAGCTCTGAAATTCGGCGCGGGCAGATAATTTACAACACTATCTAAAAGTTTGTCAACGCCGATATTTTGAAGGGAGGAGCCTACAAAGACAGGGAAAACTTTTACTTGACGAATGCCTTCAGCAAGCGCGGCGGCAATTTCTTTTTCGTCAAGGTTATCAGTGTCGCCTTCAAGATATTTTTCCATAAGTTCGTCATTAAATTCAGCGATAATATCAAGCATTTCAAGGCGTTCAGTTTCAACTTCATCAGCCAAATCTGCCGGAACTTCGCCGCTGTTAATTAAATCGATAACGCCTTTGAAAGAAGTTTCTTTGCCGACAGGAATTTGAACGGGAACGCAACTGTTGCCGAATTTTGCGCGTATATCGTCAAGGGTTTTTCTGAAGTCGGCGTGTTCCCTGTCCATTTTGTTAATAAAGAAAGCGCGCGGCAGATTTAAATTTTCGGCAAGCGTCCACGCCTTTTCAGTTTCAACTTCGACGCCTGCATTTGCCGCAACGATTATCAATGCACAATCAGCCGCCGTCATTGCGCCCATAACTTCACCGACAAAATCAGGATAGCCGGGCGTATCAATGAAATTTATTTTATTATTTTTCCATTCTGTAACGGCGAGGGAATCGCCGATAGTCATTTTGCGTTTAGTTTCTTCGGCTTCATAGTCGAGAACGCTTGTGCCGTTGTCAACTTTGCCGATACGTTTAACCGCGCCGCTATTGAAAAGGCAGGCGTCAAGCAAGGAAGTTTTTCCCGTTTTGCCGTGACCTGCAACTGCTACATTTCTAATAAATTCGCTGGTATAGTCTTTCATTCAAACAAAACCTCCAATTATTTTTCTGAAAGTATATTTCTAGCAAATTTGCTTTTATCCTGCCGCGCCGCCAATTTAAATTACTGCGCCGTTTTTTGCTTAACATATTCGCTCCATTGCAAGCCAATTTCTTCACGTTGGACGCCGCGTACATAGAAAAAGAAATCAATCAGTTGCTCTGCGCGGGAGTTATGCGCCTCAACGTAATAATCGTGGTCGCCGTTGTCAACTTTGTGTTCGATTAAATTTGTGTCGTAACGTGCGCAAATTTCCCCTAAAGATTTTTCGGGATTTTTCAAAATTTCGTACATAACCATAAAAGTTGTAGTGCGCCCGTGTCCGGCTTGGCAGTGAAAGTGTACCCAATCATTTTCCCTCAAACTTGACACGAAATTTATAAATTGATCTACAATCGCCGGTTCCGGAAAAAACATATCAGTTACAGGGAAGCGTACGTAAATAAAGCCTAATTCGTCCGCTTTTTGGTGTTCGGTCATTACATTTTCAACCAAAACATTTACCGGCTTGAAAAGTTTTTTGTCTTCATTGCCGAGCGGCAGAAAATCAAATTGCCGCCCGATCATATCTGTAAGCAGTTCAATTTCAATGGATTCAATTTGGTTGCGCGGTGTGAAAAAGTTTGCAAGATTTTTATTTTCGTAGTAGCTGACCGGAAAACCTTCCCAGCCGTTACGAATTGCGAAGCCGTGCGATTCCTCGCGCAGGTCAACAATATAAATATTGCCGTCGAAATAATACTTTCGTCGAATTTCATTGTAAAGCATTGCAAGCCCCGTTAATGAAGGTTGACCGCTGCCGGAAATATTTAAATCTTCCATAACTCTAAAATTACGCGGCATTTCATACGCCGCCGAACCGTCAAGCCGCCAAATTCCCTGCGCGCTTGCCGTTGAAAAAATCAACGTCAACGCAAAAATTATTGTAGCCGCTTGATAAAAAATTTTTCTATCCAATTTTTACACCTCACTAAATTTGTACAACTTCGACGCCGCGTTTTAGTGCTTTTTCAACAAATTCTTTGTCTGCCGCCTTGCCGGTAACAATCATATTTAAAGAATTTATCGGGCAGACCTGCGCGAAACTTACTTTTTTAATTTTGGTATGGTCTATCACGGCAACTTTTTTCTTTGCGCGTTCCAAAATCGCCATTTTTACAGATTGATCTTTGATATTTGGAGTTGTAACGCCATTTTCAATATTGATTGAATCTGTACCAAAAAAAGCTATGTCAATGTTGAAAGTGCGAATTGCGCGGCAAGTCATACCGCCAAAAAAGCCGCTCATTGATTTATCATAAACGCCGGGCATTGCGAAAAGTTGAAGTTTTTCAGAACCTGATAAAATATTTTGTACCGGCAATGAATGAGTAAGTACGGTGATATTCTGACGGGATTTTATAGCTTCTGCAATTTCTATAGTCGTGCTTCCGGCGTCTAAATATACCGCGTTGCCTTCTTTGATTAAGTCGGCGCAATATTGGGCAATCTTGGATTTTTCGAGTGTCATTACGTTTAATCTTGCCTTAACATTTGCAACGGTTGCCATTCCTTCATTTAAAACCGCGCCGCCGTGTACTAAAGTTACAATATTTAATCCTGCAAATTTCTGCAAGTCGCGGCGAATTGTCATTGAGGAAACGTCAAAAATTTTTTCTAAATCTGAAATGTAGACGCTTTTATTTTCGTGTAACATTTCCATTATTTTATTTCGTCTTTCGCGTGAATTCATATCTTTTCCCTCCAAAATGTTAATTTTTTGTTAAATGACACCGGTATAGCTGCAACTTCTTCAAATAACAAGATTTTGCGCCAAAAATCGCCCGTTTTTTGTTGCGTTTTTGAGATATTTTTTTTATCATACAACCAACGAAAACGAAGTAAGGTTAGGAAAGGTCAAGGAAAACTAAGGAGGTAACCAAAATGAAAATGTTGTTAGTATCAGAAGAAAATGTTGCAAAGGCAGTTGCAAAAACTATGAATCACTACTTTAAGGAAGTTGACGCGGAGGCAATTACTTTCGAGCCGGAAAATTATCAAAAATCTGTTGCACAACTTGAAAAAGCCATTGCAGATAACACCGATAAAGAAATTTTAATTTTGGTTGATGTTTTTGGAAGCGTTGCCTACATTGAAGCGCGGATTGCCCTTGAAAAATTCGGTGTTAACGAAGACAGCGCACTGATAATTTGCGGCTTAAGCGTTCCAATGGCTGTTAAACTTCACAACTTTAAAGAAATGGTAAGCGTTCAATATATCCGCACTGTTTATGAAGAACACGACAGACTCGGCTACAGCTTGCCAATTCGCAAAATCAGAAAATCTGCTTAAATCAGACGTCGACGTAAAATAAACCATTCAATTAACAGAATGGCAAATAAATACCATCTTTCAACCGCAGGAAATTCCGACCTGCGGGCTTTTTTATTTTAAAATAAAGTCAACTGTACCGGCTTAGTTTTAATTACCGGTTTAAGTTTTTGGCGTTCAGCTTCTGCGCGCGCCAATTTATCGCAACGTTCATTAAAAATATTGCCCGCGTGTCCTTTTACCCAATTAAATTTTATACTGCGATTTAAAATCAGCGTATCAAGTTTTTTCCATAAATCGATATTCAGCACAAGTTTTTTGTTTGAAGTTTTCCAGCCGTTATGTTTCCAGTTTGCAAGCCAGCCTTGAGTAAAAGCATTTTTTAAATAGTTGCTGTCAGTGAAAAGTTCAATATAATCATCAGCCGAAACTTTTTTCAGTGCAACAATCGCCGCCATAAGTTCCATTCGGTTATTTGTAGTTTCAGGTTCGCCGCCGTAAAATTCCTGCCGGTTGCCGTTTTCGTCGATAATAATTGCCGCGTAGCCGCCCGCGCCGGGATTCCCCAAGCACGAGCCGTCAGTATAAATTTTAAATTCACTCAAATTAAAAACTCCTTCCTTGACTTGTTATGATAAACTATCTGAAAAAATAAATCTAGGAGTTATAACTTTGCTTGAAGAAAAATTAAAGACGTTGCCGGATTCGCCCGGCGTGTACATTATGAAAGACGCGGCAGGAAAAATTATTTACGTCGGCAAGGCGATAATTTTAAAAAACCGCGTGCGCCAATATTTTCACTCAAATAAAAATCACGGCGCAAAAGTTAAAGCTATGGTTGCAAAAATTGCAGACTTTGAAACGATTGTAACGGCGTCGGAGGTTGAGGCGTTAATTCTCGAATGCAACTTAATAAAAAAATATCGCCCGCGCTATAACATTTGCCTGAAGGATGATAAAAGCTATCCCTATTTGAAGTTGACGCTTGCCGAAAAATTCCCGCGTGTCTTTGTAACTCGGAGGCTTGAAAAGGACGGCTCCAAATATTTTGGACCGTACACAAATTCTTTTGCAGTCAAGGAAACGCTTGAACTTTTGCGCAAATTGTTTCCGCTACGCACTTGTAAAAATATTCCTGCGCGACCGTGTTTAGAGTTTCAAATTGGCAGATGTTTAGCCCCGTGCGTCAATAAAATTTCTGCTGAAAATTATTCGTACCTTGTACAGGCGGTTGAAAAATTTCTTGAAGGACACACAGCGGCGGTTGAAAAAGATTTAGAAACCAAAATGGCGGCGGCTGCTGAAAGTTTAAATTTTGAATTGGCGGCTAAATTTCGTGACGTGCTTTTATCAGTAAAAAAAATTTCTGAAAAGCAAAAAATTGTTACGGACGCCGGAAATTTGGACGCGGTGGGATTGGCGCGGTTAAATTCTGAAGTTTGCGCGCAGATTTTTTTTGTACGCGATGGCAAAGTTACCGGGCGTGAAAGTTTTTTATTAAACGGCGCGGCTGATGAATCAGATGAAAAAGCCGTTGCCGAATTTTTGAAACAATATTACAGCAGTACAAAAATTGCGGCTGAAGAAATTTTATTGCCGGTAAATTTGGCTGACGAAGATTTAAAAATTTTGGCAGAGTGGCTGAATGTAAAAATTTCGGAGCCTAAACGCGGCGTCAAACTTTCACTGGTTGAAATGGCGAATGAAAACGCCCAAAAGTTTCTTGAAGAAAAAAACGCTCGCGCAGATTTAAAAAACGCACAAACAATCGGCGCGGTTGTCGAATTGCAAGAATATTTGAACTTGCCGAAATTGCCGCGTCGTATGGAATGCTTTGACATTTCACATTTTCAAGGCGCGGAAACTGTTGCTTCAATGGTAGTTTTTGAAAACGGCGCGCCCGACAAAAAAAGTTATCGCCGTTTTAAAATTCGTTCAACTGAAGGCAAGCCCGACGATTTTTTGTCAATGAGGGAAGTTACTGGCAGACGCTACGGCAAGGCTGAAAGTTTGCCTGATTTAATCGTAATTGACGGCGGGATTGGGCAATTAAATTCTGCGCTGGAAATTATACGCGGCTTAGGCTTGACAGTGCCGGTTGTAGGATTGGCTAAACAGTTTGAATTAATTTTTGTCGAAGGAAAATCTGACCCTGTAGAATTGCCGCGCGGCAGTCAATCCCTTTATCTTATGCAAAGGATTCGTGACGAGGCGCACAGATTCGCCATAACTTACCACAGAAAACTAAGGCGCAAAAGAAATTTAAAATCTGAACTTGATAACATTTCAGGTATTGGCGAAAAGCGTCGCGCAGATTTATTTAAAAAATTTGGCACAATACAAAAAATAAAATCTGCCACGCTTGACGAACTTTTAACTGTACCCAGTATGAACAGGGCGGCGGCTGAATCATTGAAAAAATTTTTTGCCGCGCAGGATTAATTTTTACGATAACGAATTTCATTACAAATTTAAAGCAAAATTTTTGGCGGTGTACAAGTTGTCGAAAGAAATTTTAAAATTAATCGCAACTGAAACGGCGGGCGAAAGTTATCAAGCAAACAAAATTGAATTGGACGTGGAAACAGATTCTATTTCAAGGATAGACAATCAAGAATCGCGGCTCGAAAATCCAAAATACGGCGAAACTGAAAAATATAATACTTACATATCGCTGAAAAATTTGGTAAGAAAAATTACTGATGCCAATTCGATTTTTAAATATTTTTTGGACGGCTCGCGCCACGTTTACAAAGTTGACGAAATTGCATACCGGCACGGCGGCGCAAGAAAAATGGTTTACCCCGTTGTTGCAGGGCAAGTTACAGTCGGTTGTTGCCTTCGCCAAAATAAAACATTGCACGCCGAAAATTTTTTAAGCGAAATAATTTTGACTTTGCCGGATATTGCAAACGCTAACGGCAGCAGCGGATTTTTTCCGGCTCTTACTCAAAAAATTAACGCCTTGCCAAATTTTAAAATCGCACTTTCAAAAATCCTTGAATACAGCACAAGTCAACCGCAAACTAAAGAATCCAAACTTGAAGATCGCGCCGTTGCAAAAATTCAAGATTCTATGTATCAGGCTGAACAAAATATGGTTGCCGCGCTCGTCTCTCAAAACAAACTCAACCCCAAAAGTTACCTTGTCAAAGACGGCTCGCTTGAATATCGAATACCGCAAGAAATTTCCAAAAACTCGCGCAGATTTTTAACTTTCAAAAATAATTTTAATTATGTTATCGGCTTGTCAAAAAAATTTAATCCCGCACTTTTTACAAACAACGGCGGCGCAAATCCCGGCTTCATTGCAGAATTGCCGCTTTACTGTCGGACGCCGGTTATTTGTTTTGAAAATGACTCTTTGCACGGCGATATAAAATTTGCAGTTTGGTATTTGCGCATTCGTGACAGAAAATTTACAGAATCGCCTTTTGACGGCGTGCTGAAAGTTGAAAAAATGCTCGTTACGCGTGAAGAAATTGCAACCGGCAAAATTGACAGTGAATCGGCAAATTTTTTGAGTGCGCACATTATCAATGAAAGAAACCCCGTTTGTTACGGCTCGGATAATCGCTGGGCTAATCATATTTACCCAATTTTTTTGACTGAAGCTTTTGTTAAATCGAAATGCATTGCGGCTGAAACTTTTTTGAACTTGTTTTGAGGTGGATTTATGGGCAAAATTATAGGGCGCGTGGCGGCTACCGAAAAATATCCTGCGACGATGGATAAATTTTATTTTTGGACTAATTCAGATTTTCGATTGAACGCCTTCGACGTTGTGAAAGTTCAACATTTGGAAGGCTCTTTTTCTTTTGGCACAGTGGAAAATATTTTTCACATTACCGACGCAAAAAGTTTTCTGACGAATTATATTTCAAACGATTTCGGCGACACTGAAATTAATCCGCCGACTTTGCGAATCGGTATGAATTATGTTGAGGTTGCAGTTTGTTACAACGATAAAAATATTTACACGCCCGCAAAAAATGACGCGCCTGTTTATTTGGCGACGGCTGAAGAAATAAAACAGGCTCTCGGACTTGATAAAATTCAAAATGTATTGCCGTGCGGTTTTATGAAAATGTACGCCGGTACGCCCAATGAAATTTTTTTGCCTGTAAATCTTAACGCGCAATTTTTATTGGGACCGGAAGGCGCGCACTTGAATATTTCGGGAATTTCCGGGCTTGCCGCCAAAACAAGTTACGCAATGTTTTTAATAAAATCTATTCTGGACTGTTGCGCAGAAAGTACCGCGTTCATAATTTTTAATGTCAAGGGCAAAGATTTAATGGCGATTCACAATCCCAACACGGACGAAAATTTTTCAGATATTGCGGCTGATTATAAAAGGCTCGGACTTGGCAACGCGCCCTTTAAAAATGTTCGGTACTACGCGCCCTTCAATGAAAACAAAGGCGTTACAACTTACCTTCCGGAAAATATTGTAAAAGATTATCTGCGCGAAAAAATTTTGAAAAAGTTTAAGTACATTTACGAAGATGACAGAGAATCGCTTGAAATGCTTTTTGCAGATATTGACGATACTTCGCAAACAATGGACTCAATTATCAGCAAAATTATTGATACTTCTGATACAAATTTTGGCGGAATTAAAACTTGGAATGACTTTTTGGCAACAGTTCAAGCGTTTGCTTCAAAAAGTGAATGCCGCCTTGAAGAGAAACTCCAAAATATTTCCTGCAAATTACACAAATATTTTGACGCGGCGTAGATGAAAATGACTCAAGATTTTATTTTAAAAAAGTTTGTCGATTGGTCGTTGTTTAATCGTGGTTTTGCTATTCCGGTTGAAATGCAAAATATTTTGGCGTTGCATTTAAACAGCGGATTTTTAAAACACGGCGAAAAGCGAAATGTAAAAATTATTTTGAACGATGAAACATACGAGGTTACTTTAACGAGCGTAAATTTTGACCGTCAAAAATATCCCGAACATAAAGATATGTGGCAAATTATCTATTCTCAAAATGGAAAATTCGCAGCCTGCCTTAAAAATCTTTTCCAAAATTCTTTTAACGAAATAGTTGCACTGCGCGAGCAAAATTTAAAAGCGAATGTTGAAGAATCCATCGTACTTTACACAACAGATTTAAAAGACACTTTTTACATTGAGCCGATTTTCGCTGATGAAATTATAAATCCCGCCGCTATTGAAACTGAACAAAATTTGGAAAGTCTTTTCGATTCGCCGAAACTTACCGATTCTGAAGCAACGATTGTAAAAAAATATCGATTGACAAAAGTCCGCAAACTTAACCGCAGCATTGGAAATTATTTGAAAAAGCTGTACAATTTTCAATGTCAAATTTGCGGAAAAAATGTTGGCGAAATTTACGGCGTACAAATTGTTGAATGTCATCACATAAATTATTTTGTGCAAAGTTTGAACAATGACATTGATAACCTTTTGATAGTTTGTCCGAATCATCACAGAATAATACATTCCGCCAATCCAACTTTTGACAGAGACAAAAAAATTTATACTTATCCAAACGGTTACTCGGAAGGCTTAAAATTAAATTTGCATTTGTAAAAACTTTTGCGGCGCAGTTGTTGCTTGAAGAATTTAGCGGCATTGAGAATTTCGGCAAACATTATGACGCGCTGATTAATTTTATAAAAACAGGCAAAAATTTTTACCTTGAAAATATTCCGAATTTGCGCGGTACTGATTTTGAAAAAAGTATTTGGGATTTGCGCCGCCGTTTTCAAAATAAAACTTATCCGCAATTTGAAATTATCTGCGTCAATTCGCTGTTCACTTTTTATTGGAAAAAGACAATCGACACGATAAATTTTGCGGAAAAATTTTTGGCAAAGGGCGGGCAAATTTACGTTGGAGGAATTGCGGCAACGCTCGTACCCGCCGCAATGCAAAAAGAAATTGGCGACGCGGTTAAAATTCATATCGGACTTTTGGACAAGCCGGGCGATTTAGGGAAAACTGACAAAGTTATAATTGACGAATTGCCGCCGGATTATTCCATTCTTGAGGAAATAGATTATAAATATCCTGCGCGAAACGCCTATTTCGGTTACACAACGCGCGGCTGTATCAGACGCTGTGAATTTTGCGCGGTAAGCACGCTGGAGCCGCTTTACAAAGATTATATAAAAATTCAATTGCAAGAAGTTGAAAAACTTTTCGGCAAGAAACAACATTTACTGCTGATGGATAATAATGTTTTGGCGTCAACAAAATTTTTTCAGATTGTCGAAGATATAAAAGCTTGCGGATTCGGCAAGGGCTCAACTTACACGCCCTCCGATGAATACGATTTGACTATAAAAAATCTTCGCGCAGGTTTCAACGACCGCGCCTATATAAAAAAAATTATTCGCCTGTATGAAGAATTGGAAAAACGCTTGCCGGAAATTGACGCGGGCAAATTTTATTCTGCGCGGGAAGAAAATTTTTTATTGCACTTTTGTACAGCCGCGAAAGAAAAAATTTTAGCATTCGATGAAACGGCGCGCCCGCTTTTTGAAAAATATTTTAAACATACCAAGCGCACGCATTACGTAGACTTTAATCAAGGACTGGACGCGCGGCTGATTGTCAAATATGAAGAGAGAATGGCGAAACTTGCCGAGTTGAATATTCGCCCGTTGAGAATCGCCTTCGACCATTACCAGCAAAAAAATATTTATGAAAAGGCAATTCGGCTAGCTGCAAAGTACGGCGTTCGCAGTATGTCAAATTATATTCTGTACAATTTTCACGATACACCGGCAGAATTATATTTGCGCCTGAAATTGAATATCGAATTGTGCGAAGAATTGAACGTTGCAATTTATTCTTTTCCAATGAAATACCACCCGATAAAAGACCCGCAATATTTTCGCAACCGTGATTATTTGGGCGAACATTGGAATAAAAAATTTATCCGCGCAATTCAAGCGATTATCAATGCAACGAAAGGCAAAATTGGGCGCGGGCGTTCATTCTTTGAAAAGGCGTTCGGTAAAAATCTTGACGAATTCAACGATTTACTTTGGATGCCGGAAGCTATGATTATCTACAGGCTTAAGTACGAAAATTTGGCTGAAGAATGGCGCAAATCTTTTCACGCTTTAAACGAAACTGAACTTGCAGAAGCAAAAAAAATTATCGCACAAAACAAATTTTTTGACGCCGATATTTCGCAGGCTGAATCAGAAAAAGTTCAACAATTTTTAAAATTTTATCAAGTTACACGTAACGATTAAAAGCCAAAAATCGAATTTAAGGCGGGTGTTTTTAATTTTTAATTAAATCCTTGTGAAGTGTATCAAACGCCGCGCTACGTGGCTTACAGCGCGTCTGAAGGGCTGATTTTTTACCGACAACTAAAATTTCCAAGCAAAAAATTTTCTTATCGACAAATTTAAAACTTGTGATAAAATAATTAAAAAATTAGGGGAGGTTTTAACGATGAAATATATTTGTAACGTTTGCGGTTGGGAATATGACGAAGAAGCGGGCGACCCCGATAACGGCATTGAACCGGGTACAAAGTTTGAAGATTTGCCTGAAGATTTCGTTTGCCCTCTTTGCGGCGTAGGCAAGGAAGATTTTACTGCTGAAGAATAATTTTTTGAACGGAGGAATTTTATAATGAAAGTAACAGTAGTTGGTGCAGGTAACGTAGGCGCAACGGTAGCTAATGTTTTGGCTACGAAAGGCTTTGCAAGTGAAGTTGTTTTGATTGACATTAAAGAAGGCTTGTCCGAAGGTAAAGCTATGGATATTATGCAAACTGCGCACATGCTTAACTTCGATACAACCGTTAAAGGCGTAACAAATAACTATGCGGCAACGGCAGGCTCGCAGGTTGTTGTTATTACTTCCGGTATTCCGCGCAAGCCCGGTATGAGCCGTGAAGACTTAATCGGCACCAACGCAAAAATCGTTAAAAGCGTCGTTGATCAGATTTTGGAATATTCGCCGGACGCAATTTTGATTATTATTTCAAATCCAATGGATGCAATGACTTATTTAACGCTGAAAGATTCAAAACTTCCGCGCAACCGCGTTATTGGTCAAGGCGGTATGTTGGACAGCAGCAGATTCCGTTATTATCTTGCTGAAGCATTGCAAGAGGCGGGTTATCCTGCAACTCCAACTGATGTTGATGGTATGGTTGTCGGCGGGCACAGCGATAAAACAATGGTTCCGCTTGCAAGCATTGCAACTTACAGAGGTATTCCGGTAACTCAACTTTTGAGCAAAGAAGCGATTGATAAAGCGATTGAGGCTACAAAAGTCGGCGGCGCAACCTGTACAAAACTTTTGGGTACTTCAGCTTGGTATGCTCCGGGCGCGGCTGCCGCTGCTCTCGTTGAAGCTATTGCTCTTGACGCCAAAAAACTTATTCCTTGTTGCGTTTATCTTGAAGGCGAATATGGCGAAAAAGATTTGTGCATTGGCGTACCTGTCATTCTCGGTAAAGACGGCATGGAAAAAATTGTAGAGATTCAATTCTCTGAAGAAGAAAAAGCTAAATTTGCTGAAAGTGTCGCAGCGGCGCGCAATACCAATTCAAAAATCGGAGACGCCCTTAAGTAGTGGGATAGTGTTATAGTGGGATAGTGGAATAGTAAAAACTATCACACTACCACACTATCAAACTATCACACTAAAGTAAACTCTGCCGTAACTGCGGTGGAGTTTATTTTTTTATACTGAATGTTCGATATAGTTTGTGAAAGGAGATGTCAAAAATGGTAGAAAGAATTGAAAAAATCGCCCGCGTAAAGCCGGTAGATTATGACGTTGGACGCCGCTTCGACAGCAATAACCATCGCGAAGATAAAAGCAGTTCTTTTCTAAATGAATTGCGGCGCGTGATTAATAAAAAAAATAAGCCGAGCGAAATTTCGGCGGCTTACAATCTGGAATTAAGCGGCGAAAATACCGGACTTTTTTATTACGGCAGTTTAGATTTAGACGCGCTTTTAAGGTAGGGTGATTAAATGTCAAGCGATAAAGAAAATATGTGGCTGGCTCTTGAAGAAGCAATGCAAGCTTATATTGAAGGGGAAGTTCCAATAGGTGCCGTTCTTGTGGATAACGAGAGCGGCGTTTTAGTTTGCAAAAATCATAATCGAATTGAACAGTTAAATGACGCAACCGCGCACGCAGAAATTTTAGTCCTGCGCGAGGCAAGCGAAAAACTCAAGCGGCGACGATTAACAAATTGCACGCTGTACGTTACGGTTGAACCTTGCGCAATGTGCGCGGGCGCGTTGGTTTTAAGCCGCGTTGAAAGGCTGGTTTACGGCGCGGCAGATTCAAAATTTGGCGCGGCTGAATCAATTTTCAATGTGGTAAACAATCCGGCGTTAAATCATCAGCTGAAAGTTACTGCAGGAATTTTGGAATTTGAGAGCCGCAAACTTTTACAAAAATTTTTTATTGAACAAAGAAAATCCCGTTCGTAATTACTGAATGAAAAATTTTTTAATGATAACTTAACAAAAGGCGGCTTGCAAATGCAAATTAAACGTGATAAACTTCAAATGCGCGGTTGTAGCTCAGCAGGATAGAGCAACTGCCTCCTAAGCAGTAGGTCGGGCGTTCAAATCGCCCCAATCGCACCAACTTATTTTGACAATTTTAAGGACTGCTGCTAAGTTTGCGGCGGTCTTTTTAACGTATAGGGGGAATTATCTTGAAAAAACTTTTTTTACTGTTGACAGTTTTAATTATCACTACCGCAAGCGTTGCCTTTGCTCAATCAAAATGGAAAGACACTTCACAAGTATCAGAAAATTTTGCTAAGGAAGTTTTGGAACTTGTAAATGAAGAAAGGGCAAAGGAACATTTGAAGCCGCTGAAACTTTCAAGCTCATTGAATCACTACGCCCAAATACGCGCCAAAGAAATTACAAAAAAATTTTCTCATACGCGACCGAGCGGCTATTCCTGCTTTACCGTCATTCCAAAACCTTACAAAATGGTCGGGGAAAATATCGCCGCCGGACAACGCTCCGCAGAAGAAGTTGTTCAGGCGTGGATGGACTCGCCAAGTCACAGAGAAAATATTATGAATCCAAAATTTAAAGAACTCGGTATGGGCTATTTATATTTGCCGGATTCAAAATATAAACATTATTGGGCGCAACTTTTCAGACTGAAATAATTTTATTCTTGAAATTTTTGAATGGAATTTAGTTTGACGCCCAAAAACGCCGCCGCACAACTTTTCAAAACGTCGCCAAATATAAATGGAAAAACCGCCATTGTTGCCGCCTGCCAAATGTCAATCTCCAAAAAATAAACCATTGAAATTAACCCGCCCAAATAAGTTACCGGCATTGCTATTAAAAAATTCATAAGCACGTAGCGTTTGAAATTTATTTCCGCGCCCTTGAAATAACTTAAAAGCGGATACGCCAAAAGCCATGCAAAATAAAAGCCGCCCACCGGTCCCAAAAGTCGACCAACGCCGCCTGTTCCCGCAAATACCGGCAAGCCCGCAATTCCCAGCAACAAATAAACCAAAATTACCGTGAAAGTTTGTTTCGGCGTCAAAATGTACGCCGCTAAACTCAAAACGATCGTCAACGCCGTAACCATTCCCGGCGTAAACGGCAGCGGAAAAACAATGTTTGCAGAAATACAGCACAGCGCGACACACATTGAAATTTTTGTGAGTTCGGCTGTGCTGATTTTTTTTGTAACTGTTTGCAACGTCATCACCTCAATTTTTTTTGAAATTATATAAAATTGAAATGTCAACGTCAAATATTTTTTAAAGTTTACGAATTAATTTACTCGAAGTCGAAAAGTTTTGTTTCAGCAGATTTTTTGTAAGAAAAACCCAAATGTTCATAGCCCGCTTGAGTAACAACGCGCCCGCGCGGCGTCCTCATAATAAAACCAAGTTGCAAAAGGTACGGTTCATAAATATCTTCGATAGTTTCGCGCGTTTCACTGATAGAGGCGGCGATGGTGTCAAGCCCGACGGGACCGCCACGAAATTTTGTTATCATGGCTTCCAACATTCGGCGGTCGGTACTGTCAAGCCCCGCGCTGTCAACTTCCAACGCAATTAAAGCATTGTCTGCAATTTCGTCAGTGATTTTTGTATTGCCGGAAACTTCGGCAAAATCCCGCACGCGCTTTAAAAGTCTGTTGGCAATACGCGGCGTGCCTCTTGAACGTTTTGCAATTTCTACCGCGCCGTTTTTTTCAACGGGAATTTTTAAAATTTCGGCAGCGCGTGTAATAATTTTTGTCAGCGCGTCAATCGAATAATATTCAAGCCTTGAAATAACGCCGAATCTGTCACGCAACGGCGGCGATAACGCGCCCGCCTTAGTCGTTGCTCCAATTAAAGTAAAAGGCGCAATGTCAAGGCGAATGCTGCGCGCGCTGGGACCTTTGCCAATAATTATATCCAGTGCAAAATCTTCCATTGCCGAATATAAAATTTCTTCGACTTGACGGCTTAACCTGTGAATTTCGTCAATAAATAAAACATCGCCCTTTTGCAAGTTTGTAAGCAACGCCGCCAAATCGCCGCTGCGTTCAATCGCCGGTCCGGAAGTCGGGCGAAAGTTTACGCCCAATTCATTTGCTATAATCGCCGCCAAAGTGGTTTTACCGAGTCCCGGCGGTCCATATAATAAAACGTGGTCAAGTGCTTCCCTGCGCGACAGTGCCGCCTTAACGAAGATTTTTAAATTTTCTTTAGCTTTTTCCTGCCCAATGTATTCACTCAAGCGGCGCGGGCGTAAGCTGTACTGCCAATCGTCAGCAACCTGTTCATCAGTTGCAATAATTCTTTCATCCATTGCTAAATTTCCCTGCAAAATTTTTTCTGCCGTTTACAAAATCTGCCGCGCTAATTTTTTTTGAATTGGGAGCTTGAATTTCCAAAATTTCCAAAGTACCTGCGCCCGTTCCTACAAAAAATTTTTTGCCAATAATTTTAATTTCGCCCGCCGTTAATTTTTCGGTGTCAGAAATTTTTGTGCGCCAAATTTTATATTTTTCGTTGTTAAAAGTAGTGAACGCGCCGCCGTACAAACCGCGTACCAAATTATGAATCACTCGCGCAGGTTTATTCCAGTCAATTTTGCCGGTGTCTTTTTTCAACATTGGCGCGTAGTTTGAAAGTGAATCATCTTGCTTGACAGGCTGAATTGTTTCAAGATTTTTTATTGTTTCAGAAAGTAACGCCGCGCCCGCTGTACAAAGTTTTTCGCGCAGTTCCGGCAGAATCATTTCTTCAGAAATTGGCACTTCAGCTTTTAAAAGAATATCGCCTGTATCAAGTCCCGCGTCCATTTTCATTGTTGTTACGCCGGTTAAAGTTTCGCCGTTGATTAAGCACCATTCAATAGGAGCCGCGCCGCGATATTTCGGCAAAAGTGAAGCGTGTACATTGATACAGCCGAATTTCGGCAAGTCCAAAATTTCCTGCGATAAAATTTGCCCAAATGCTACAACTACAATTAAATCTGCGCGAAAAGTTTTTAATTCGGCTACAACTTCAGGCGATTTAATTTTTTGCGGTTGAAGTACCGGCAAGTTTTTTTCAGTGGCGAAAATTTTTACCGGCGAAGGTTGTAACTTTTGCCCGCGCCCTTTCGGTCTGTCAGGTTGAGTTACAACACAAACTATTTCTTGCGTTTCATACAAAATTTTTAAACTCGGT
Organism: uncultured Selenomonadales bacterium; assembly: GCA_937901445.1. Classification (GTDB taxonomy): domain Bacteria; phylum Bacillota; class Negativicutes; order Selenomonadales; family Selenomonadaceae; genus Quinella. Next base: position 6,690 of record CALDHY010000002.1, on the reverse strand, counting down.
ACGGCAAATTCCGGCGTCCCCATAAATATTACGCGCAATTTATTTAACCTGCCCTTCACGTTGCGGCTTGCCCTTCGTGATATTTTTTGCAATATCGATAAAAAGTCTGCCGTTCAAATGATCCACTTCATGCTGAATGCAACGCGCCAAAAGTCCTTCAGCCTCAATTTCTTTTTCTTTGTGATAACGGGTTGTAAATTTAACGCGGATTTTTTCAGCGCGTTCAACGTCGCCGAATAAATCCGGGCAAGATAAACAGCCTTCAGTATCAACCGCCGAGCCTTCACGGGAAATTATTTCAGGATTGATAATATCGTAGCGTTTATTTTCCACGTCAACAACAATCATTCGCAAGGAAACGCCGACTTGTGGCGCGGCAATTCCAATTCCTTCAGTTGCATACATTGTTTCTGCCATATCGTCCAAAAGTTTTTTAATTCGTTTATCGATTTTTTTTACCGGCGCGGCAGTTTGTTTAAGTACGGGTTCGCCCGCAGTTTTTATTTCAAGTACAGCCAAATTAATTTGCTCCTTTCAAACGGCGTAGGGAAGACTTACGGCGTCTTCATCAAAATTTTTTAAGTTCATGGCGTGCATCATATCATCTTTTGAAACGGCGTAAGTACCGGATTTTGAAACGACAATTCCCGCCGCAATGTTGGTAATATACGCGCCGTCTGAAGGCTTTAAGCCGCCTGCAAGTGCCATTGAAAAAACAGCCGCCACAGTATCTGCAACGCCCGCGCTGTCAAAAACTTCCTGCGATTTTGTGGGAATGTGTGAAACTTCATCTTCAGTAACCAAAGTAACGCCGTGAGCCGAGCGCGTAGCCAAAACATTTTTAATTTTAAATTTGCGCATTACGTACCGCCCCGCGCGTTCAACAGTTTCATCATCTTCACCGGAAATTGGCGCGAGCATAACTTTATTAATTTTGGCGATATTCGGCGTCACGTAGTCAGCCTGTTCATATTTTATCCAGCGTTGCCCGTACGGCATAACGGTTACAGGCACGCCGTGATCGTGCGCAGATTTTATTACACTTTTGCAAAAATATTCTGTACAGACGCCCTTTTCATAATCTGCAATTACAACCGCGTCTAAACTGTCATTCAGCAGATTTTTAATATATTTTTCAAGCGCGGCGTATTTTTCTTCAGTTTTTGGCGCGCTGTCTTCAAAGTCCATTCTGAACATTTGCTGGTGTCCGCTGATAATTCTAACTTTCGTTGTTGTCGGTGAATCAGTTTTTATTAAGCCGTCTTGATTTATTTTGCACGCGGCAAGTTGTTTCGATAAAGTTTCAAAATTATGGTCATCTCCTACAAATCCTGCAATGTAAGTTTGACAGCCGAGCAACGCCAAATTGTTTGCAACGTTAGCCGCCGCGCCTAAACTGCTGCGCCGCTTTATAATTTTGGCAACGGGTACAGGCGCATCACTTGCGAATTTGTGAACTTCGCCGTAATAATATTTATCCATCATTACGTCGCCCACTACCAAAACTTTGCAACGTTTGACGCGCTCCTCAAAAAATTTTTTCCATTCTGATTTATTCATAAAAAGCCTCACTGTAAAAATTTTTCTGCAATTATAACACGCCTTGCAAAAAATTACACCAACAAAAAAAGCCCCGCCTTTTGACGGAGCTTTTTATTTTTCAGACTCCTTACGGAGATAGCACTTCTAAACAAAGGGATTTATCCAGTTTCAGAATGTTAACCTCTAGTTTCAGACTCCTTACGGAGATAGCACTTCTAAACGTCAGTTAAATTTTTACATAAAGAGGTTTGATAAAAATGTTAGCTTTATTATTGTTTCAGACTCCTTACGGAGATAGCACTTCTAAACTCTTCCAAAGCGTGGAAGTTAAAAACGCCTTTAAAGAAAAAAAGTTTCAGACTCCTTACGGAGATAGCACTTCTAAACCCTGCGCGAAATTCGTCGCCGATAACAAGGCAGTTATGGAAAAAGGTTTCAGACTCCTTACGGAGATAGCACTTCTAAACCAAGATCATAAAGTGCGGGACGGTGCTATTTTAAAGTTTCAGACTCCTTACGGAGATAGCACTTCTAAACCCTACCCCTTGAAAATGGCGTTGGAATGCGGGCTAAAAGTGGGGTTTGCGGCGCGGAAATTATTTTCAGACAATTTCACGGGTTTTTCGCCTCCAAAAGTGCTACAAATGGCGTTGTGACGCCTGCGGCGCGGATTTTTTATTCTGCTCAAATTTCGTATTTAGTATAAATGATTATTCAAAATTTGGCAAGAAAAATTTTTCAAAAAAAAGCCGCCCTGCAACTGTGACAAATCGGAGCAGTTGCTTTTGGACGGCTCGCGCAGATTTTAAAAATTTTATAAAACAATGTGCGCCATAACAAAACCAACGCAACAACCGCTTATGACGCCGATTAAACCCGGTATCATAAACGAGTGATTTAAAATGTACTTGCCAATTCTTGTAGTGCCGGAACGGTCGAAGCCGATACAAGCCAAATCTGAAGGATAAGTCGGCAGGAAGAAATAACCGTAGCACGCGCTGATAAATGACATAATTATTACAGGATCCATACCGACGCTTAAAGCCATTGGAAAGACAATCGCTATTGCCGCCGCCTGCGAATTAACCAACTTTGAAGTTAAAAACGCAATGACTGCAAACGCCCAAGGATATTCGGCAACCGCGTTACCCAAAAATTCTTTCAAAAAAGCCATATGCGCGCCAAAACAAGTATTCGCCATCCACGCTACGCCGTAAACCGAAACAAGCGCAACTATACCCGATTTAAAAACTTGACTGTTGCCGACGTCTTTTGCCTTGACTTTACAGACAAATAAAATTATCGCCGCAACCAACAGCATTACCATTTGAATAACCGCCGTCATTGAAATTGCCTTCATTTCGCCCTTAGCGTTCGGGAAATGTGGCAACAAGTCAGGGAAGTTGCCGAGTACCGCAATTACCAAAATTCCTATGAAGAAAATGTACATTGCATGGAAAAAACTGGGCGGTAATTCTTTTCCCTGCAGTGATTCTGAATCGCCGTAAACATACGCTTTATTTTCCGGGTCTTTGATAAATTCTTGAAAGCGTTCATCTTTGTCTAAATCTTTGCCGCGCCTGTAACTCCATAACGCCGCAAAAAATACGCCTAAGCCCGTTGCAGGAACTGAAACCGCCAAAATTTGTAAAACAGTGTAATGATAACCTGCAGTAGCCATAAATCCTACGATTGAAACTATTGCAACAGAAACAGGCGAGGCGCAAATTCCCATTTGTGAGGCAACCGACGATACCGCCATTGGACGCTCGGGGCGGATATTTTGTTTAATTGCAATGTCATAAATAATTGGAAACATTGTATAAACTACGTGCCCCGTGCCGCAAAGTACCGTTAAAAACCAAGTCGTCATTGGAGCTAAAATTGTGACGTGTTTTGGATTGTTACGCAAAAATTTTTCGGCGTACTGCAACATAACCGTTAAGCCGCCGGAAGTTTGCAAAAACCCCGCGCACGTTACAACCGCCAAAATTGTAAGCATAACGTCAATAGGCGGCGAGCCGGGTTTGTAGCCGAAAATAAAAACATAAATTACAAGTCCAATACCACTGATAACGGCTAATCCAATCCCGCCGTGCCTGACGCCGACAATTAAACACACCAAAAGTACCAAAAAACCAAGTGCCATTTCCATAAAATCACCCTCTTTCTAATTTGTGACAAATATCACCGCAAAATTTTTATTCTATTTTTCAAAGTCTTTTCCTGCAAATTCGCCGCTTTTTTGATAATTTTAAAAAAAGTATTGACTTTTTGATTAATTAGTGATAATCTTTGCAACGAACTAAAGGAAAGGGGCTGATGAATTGGCAGACGAAAAAAAAGTTACAGTTGAAAATGAGGACGGTGACAGCGCGGAATTTACTAATGATTTGGCGTCTTCGCCTGAAGAAATAAAACCTGAAAACAACGATTTAAATTTATTGGCTGAAATGGAAAAAGTTAAAGCTGAACTTGCCGCCAAAAATGACAGACTTTTGAGGTTGCAGGCAGATTTTGACAATTTCCGCAAACGCGCGGCGAAAGAAAAAGTTGAACTTGCCGCCGTTATTGAACAAAGTTTTTTGACAGATTTACTGCCGCTCTTAGATAACCTTGCAAGGGCGTCGAATGCGGCTGAAGGCGAAAATTCCACCGTTGAAAATCTGCGCAAGGGTATTGAAATGATTAAAAATGAAACAATCAACGCCTTGACGAAACACGGGCTTGAACCTATCGACACAAAAGATAAAATGTTTGACCCGAATTTTCATCAAGCAGTCGGCGCAGTTCAAGACGAAACTAAGGAAGACGGCGCAATAGCCGCCGAATTTCAACGCGGCTACATTGCACGCGGCAAAGTCATTCGTCCGAGTATGGTACAGGTTGTGAATAACGGTTAAAATTTTTAAATAAATTCTAATTTCCATAAATTGGAGGCAAAAACTATGAGTAAAGTTATCGGTATAGATTTAGGAACTACAAACAGTGTTGTTAGTGTTTTGGAAGGCGGCGAGCCTACAGTTATTACAAATCCTGAAGGCAGCAGAATTACTCCTTCGGTTGTTGGTTTTACTAAAGACGGGCAGCGTTTAGTCGGGCAACTTGCAAAACGTCAAGCCGTTTCAAATCCTGACAGAACAATTTCTTCAATCAAACGCCATATGGGCGAAAGTTACAAAGTTACAATCGACGGCAAAGACTACACGCCGCCGGAAATTTCTGCAATGGTACTTCAAAAATTAAAGGCAGACGCTGAAGCATATTTGGGCGAAACTGTAACTCAAGCGGTTATAACTGTTCCCGCTTACTTCAATGATTCACAACGTCAAGCAACTAAAGACGCCGGCAAAATTGCAGGGCTTGAAGTTTTGAGAATTATCAACGAACCGACGGCGGCGGCTCTTGCTTACGGTCTCGATAAAGATGCTGACGAAACTATTTTGGTATTCGACTTGGGCGGCGGCACTTTCGACGTTTCAATTTTGGAATTGACTGAAGGCACTTTCGACGTTCAAGCAACTAACGGCGATACACATTTAGGCGGCGACGACTTCGATAAAAAAGTTATGGATTGGATGGTTGCCGAATTTAAGAAAGATAACGGCGTTGACTTGTCAAAAGATAAAATGGCGGCGCAACGTTTGATTGAAGCGGCTGAAAAAGCTAAAATCGAACTTAGCTCAATGACTTCAACAAATATCAATCTGCCGTTCATTACTGCTGACGCTTCAGGTCCAAAACATTTGGATTTAACTTTGTCACGCGCTAAATTTGACGAACTTACAAAAGATTTGGTTGAACGCACAATGGGACCGACTAAAGCCGCAATGAAAGACGCCGGATTAAGCGGCAAAGATATTGACAAAATTATTTTGGTAGGCGGCTCCACTCGTATTCCTGCCGTGCAAAATGCTATTCGTGAAATTTTGGGCAAAGAACCTTCAAAGGGAATTAACCCTGATGAATGCGTTTCAGTCGGCGCGGCAATTCAAGGCGGCGTACTTGCCGGCGAAGTTAAAGACGTTTTACTTTTGGACGTTACGCCACTTTCACTCGGTATTGAAACACTCGGCGGCGTTTGCACAAAAATTATCGAACGCAATACAACCATTCCTACTCAAAAATCACAAGTCTTTTCAACGGCGGCTGACAATCAATCAAGCGTTGAAATTCACGTACTGCAGGGCGAACGCGAAATGGCGGCAGGCAATAAAACTCTTGGGCGTTTCGTACTTTCAGATATTCCGCCTGCGCCGCGCGGAATTCCGCAAATTGAAGTTACTTTCGACATTGACGCTAACGGTATTGTTAATGTTTCTGCGAAAGACAAAGGCACAGGGCGCGAACAAAAAATTACAATTCAATCTTCAAGCGGTATGAGCAAGGAAGATATTGACAGAATGGTTAAAGAGGCTGAAGCTAACGCGGCTGAAGATAAGAAAAAACGTGAAGCAGTTGACGCCAAAAACGAAGCCGAACAAACAGTTTACCAAGCTGAAAAAGTTTGCAAAGACTTTGAAGGCAAAGTTAGCGACGATTTAATTAAAGATGTTCGCACGGCGGCTGACGCCCTCAAAAATGATTTAGATAATGCTGACGTTGAAACTCTCAAAAAGAAAACTGAAGACGTACGCCAAGCCCTTTATAAATTGAGTTCGGCGGCTTATCAGAGCGGCGCAAATAATCAGCAGTACTCTCAAGATAATCAGCAACAACAACAAAATAATTCTTCAAAAAAAGATGACGACGGCACCATTGACGCCGAATACACTGAAAAGTAAAGGCTAAGGATTAAGGGCTAGGGGCTAGGGGATTTTTCCCTAATCTTTATTCCTTAGTCTTTAGTCCCTAAAAAACGCGGGAGGGGAGAAATTTTCTTCCTTCCCGTTATTTGTGTTAGAAGGTGAAAAATTATGGCGGATAAACCAAAAGATTTATATGAAATTTTAGGCGTCAACAAAAACGCCACTGACGACGAAATTAAAAAAGCTTACAAAAAACTTGCAAAGAAATACCACCCCGATTTAAACCGTGACGACCCAAAAACTGCCGAGCAAAAAATGAAGGAAGTTAATGTGGCGTACGATATTTTGAAAGACCCGCAAAAACGCGCGCAGTACGACCAATTCGGACACGCGGCTTTTC
>CALDHY010000001.1 GCA_937901445.1 uncultured Selenomonadales bacterium | reverse complement strand
TATGACGAATACGCCCGCCCCTATGCCGGTCCGTACTATTGGAGAGTGCGCGCCCTTGACGCTGAAAATAATCCTATAGGCACGTGGTCTGATTCTGAAAAATTTGTCGTTGAAGATTATACAGGCGGCGTTGACGTGGCAATTTTGGGCGACAGTGTAGCTCATGGCGGCGGCGCAGTCAGTTACTCTCCACGCGCCCTAGAATACGCCTACAACACGTTTTTAAATTTTAAGGTAATTAACCTTAGCCGAAGCGGAGACACGGCTCACACGTCATTACAGCGCGTCTACAGCGATATTTTACCCTTCCACCCCAAAAACTTAATTATTTCGACAGGGACTAATTGTCTGCGCGATGCAAGCATTACGGCTGAAAGTGTAATTGACGATTTCAAAGAAATTGAAAAGTTTTGCCTTGAAAATGATATTCGCCCAATTTTTTTAACGATTATGCCGATTAATCCCGCAAATATTTATTACGTTTTCCGCACTGAAACAGATGAAAATTGGCACGAAAAATTAACCGCAATAAATAATTTTCTAAAGACTAGGGATTTTTACATTGACATTGAACCGTACTTTTACAATGAGGCGGGCGAAATGTCGGCAAGTTTTGCGATTGACGGTATGCATCCCGATTTACGCGGCAAAATGTTAATCGCCGAAATTATCAATTTGAATCGTCATTTGTTCAGAAATTAGGAGCGAAAGAAAATGAAACGCCTGTCAGTAACAAGAAAAATTTTAATCTCTTATGTGTTGTTGGTTGTAGTAGTGGCGGCGTTATCAGTCTTAATGATTTTGCCTGGACAGATTCAAGAAATGAACACCAACTTAGAAAATACGCTGTCAAGAATCGCCTATATTGTGGCGCATGATTCTGAAATAATATCTGCGTTGGAGGTCGGCGAATGTTCCCCGCAACTTCGAGCAAGGCTTGATGGTATTTCACACATTACAAAAAGCACTGTCGATTATATTGTAATTGCGAATACTGAAAATATCAGACTTTACCACCCTGATAAAAATCTTATTGGGCAAAAATTTGTTGGCGGCGATGAAACGCAGGCAATTACCGGCGTTCGTGATAAATACGTTACAACTTTTAAGGGGCATCCTGACATACAGAAACGCGCCTTTCATTCTGTGCGAAACGGCAACGGCGAAGTTATAGGCTTCGTTATGGCTAGCACTTCGACAAAAAATATTGAACGGCACAAGCATGATATTGTTGCAAGTGCATTGGGATTTTTAGCAATTTCGCTTGCAACGGGATTATTTTTGGCGTATGCAATTTCAAGGAGTATTCGGCGAATTTTGCTAGGCTACGACCCTACAACTTTTGCACAAATGTATTTGCAACGTGAAGAAATTCTTGACAAACTCAACGAGGGAATTTTTGTCGTCAACGAAAACAAAAAAATTATTTATAAAAATCTGCCGGCAAAGTCTTACATAAAAGAAAATATTTTGTCTGAAGAATCGCCGCTTTACGCGGGAGCCATTGAGTGTTTGCGCTCCAATATGATTATTTCGTGGTCGATGGTTGAACTTGAGGAAAAATCTTTTTTGGTAAGTATGATACCGCTGCGCCCGCTTGAAAATCTTGACGCGGTTATGGTGATTCTGCGCAACCGCACGGAGTTTGTAAATCTTACCGAACAACTTACCGGCTTAAATCACATTATCGACGCCCTGCGCGCCAATACGCACGAATTCAGAAATAAACTTCACATAATTTCAGGCTTGTTGCAACTCGGCGAAAATGAACAGGCTGTAGAATTTATCAACGAAGAATCTGCAGAAAAGTGCGGGCAAAATATTTTACGAATGATTCAAGATAAAACCATTGCCGCGCTGTTAATCGGCAAGGCTAACCGCGCCGCCGAATTGGATATAGACTTTGAACTTCGCAGGGACAGCAACCTTCCTGAAAAAAATTTGTTCCTTTCGACGCGGGAACTTGCATTGGTTATCGGCAACTTGATTGAAAATTCTTTTGAGGCGATTGACGATAAAAAACCTGCGCGACAAGTTGAAGTTTTTATTGGCGTAACTGCGCAGGGCTTAACAATAACTGTTGACGATACCGGCTGCGGAATGACTGAAAAAGAAATTGCTGATGTACTTGCTGGCGCGTATACGACAAAGGGCGCAGGGCACGGCTACGGAATGAAATTAATTCGTGAAGTTGTCGAACGCCACAAAGGATTTTTGCAAATTGATTCTGAACCGGCGACCGGCACTTCAATTACCGTTAATATTAATGTTGAGGAAGTTTCATAAAAAATCGTCGCGCAGATTAAAAAAAATTTTGCGGCAAGGGTTAAGTATGAAAAAATTTCGACGAATAAACTTTTAGGGAGTTTCTAAAAATAATTGACAACGTTTCACTGAAATTATAAAATGATTGTGGCTAAATAGGACGTGATTTGTTTCAAGGAGGTGTGCAATATGCCAACAGTTAATTCTATAGTAAATCAAGCCAGTATGGTTTCTCATTTATCGACAAAATTTTTTCCGGGAAATCGTGAGGCTGCTAATCAATCAATGTTAGTTGGTCCGGGTTACGGGAATTTTTTCAATTTCCTGAATTCAGAATTCGGCGGGCAACCCGCGCTAACAAATTTGATTGAGAATTACAGTAAAGACAGAGAAACTTTCAGTGAAAATTTCCGTGAAAATCTTAATTCTTTGCAAGAGTCTTCAGACAAAGTTAAAGAATCTGCAGAAACTGAATCCGCCGACGACAGCGACCGAACTGCTGAAGTTGCAGATACTGACGCAGATAATAACACCGGCGCGGCTCTTTCAACTTTAGGCGAATTTGCAAATGGAAATATTCCGCCGGAACGCAGGAACCTTGCCAATATTCCTTTGCGCCCGCAAGCAACGCCCAGACCGGAACCGCCGCCGCAAAATACCCTTCAAAATTTCGCCGAAAATTATCTTACCGCCGAAACTCCCAACAATAACGGCAGTACTCCAAATGCTGAAGAAAACAGCCGTATTTCTGAAGTCAGAGATTTGGTGCGTGACTTCAATGCAACTAAGTCTTATTTGGATGAAAATCGCGGTATGTCAAGTCGTATGTCAGCCCTTGCCAATAATTTCAACAACGGCAATTTGAATGAATCTTTAAATGATATTGGAATTTCAACAAATGCTGAAGGTTTTCTTTCACTCAATGAATCAATTTTTACTTACGCGCTTAACAATAATTCTGAAGGCGTTAATTCGGCTCTCGGCAGTGAAGGTTTAGCCGGTCAACTCGACAGAAACATTGACTTGGCGAATTTTCAAGGCGACAGGCTTTTTACTTCGATAATGGATTTTGCCAATAGAAATGCACAAGATGAAAGCGAATCCCTTTACTCGAACAATGCGGCTTACGCCAGAGAAAATACTCCCCGCCTTTTCACAATGTTTACTTAAATTTTTAATATTTTAAATTTCTGCGCGCCGCTCGAATAATGGGCGGCGTTTTTGGTTGAAAGGAAGAATTTTATGCTGGAAAAAGTTTTGGACGAATTTAAAAAATTGGCGGCAATTCCGCGCCCTTCAAAACATGAAGAAAAAATCAGTAATTTCCTGCGCGACTATCTTAAATCTTACGGCTTTGAAGTTGTACAAGATTCAAGCAAAAATATTATTGCCGAAATTCCCGCAATTTGTGGCAAGGAAGATTCACCGCGTACGATTTTACAGGCACATATGGATATGGTCTGCGTTGCTGAAGAAAATTATAAGTTCAACCCGCTTGAGGATTCTATAAAATTAATTCGCACGGAAGATTTTTTGACGGCTGAAGGTACAAGTCTTGGCGCAGATGACGGGATGGGAATTGCCGAAATTTTGTATATTGTCAAGAATCACGAAAATTTTTCGCACGGTCCGCTTAGAATTATTTTCACGGTTGACGAAGAACAGGGAATGACGGGCGCAATTAACCTTGACAAAAAATTTCTTGCAGACGCCGAATTTTTTATTAACTGCGATTCTGAAAAGTTTGAAGAAATTGTTGCAGGCAGTGCCGGAAATATCCACGTCGATTTTAGCAAAAAAATTAATTTTATTGAGCCGAAATTTTCCAATGCCTTAAAAATAAAATTTAGCGGCTTGCACGGCGGACATTCCGGAATTGAAATTTCTAAAAACTACGCCAACGCTATTAAACTTGCCTCAAAATTTTTAAGTCAGGGAAATTTTCAACTTGCGCAATTTGACGGCGGCTCGGCTCCCAATGTTATTCCTTCAGACGCCGAAATTATTATTGGCACAGATTTTTCGGCTGATGAAATTTTTACTCGCGCAGATTTACTTAAAAGTAATGTCAAAAAAATTTACGGTGAAAATTTAAAAATTGAAATTACGCCTGTAGCAATGCCGGAAAAATTTTTAAGTGAATCAGACTTTGAAAATTTAATTGCGCTGATTTTGACGATTCACAGCGGCGTATATTCAATGCGCGGCGATACTGTAATTTCTTCAGCAAACATTGGGATTATTCGCACGACTGAAAGTGTCGAAGTAAATATTTTGGCGCGTTCAAATGTTTCACAAGTGCTTGAAGATTTTACCGACACTTTCGCGCAGGTTGCCAAAGTTACAAAATTTGAAGTGAAATTCGGCACGCCCGCGCCCGCGTGGGATTTTAACCCTGACAGTAAACTTTTAAAAATTATGGCAGAAATTTTTGAACGCCAAAATAATTTTGCGCCGAAAATTCTTACAACGCATGGCGGGCTTGAATGCAGTTTCTTTGCCGTCAAAAATCCTAAATTAGATATTGTTTCAACCGGTACGACCAATGAATTTATTCACAGTCCAAAAGAGCGGTTGCATTTGAAAACCGTTGAGCCGCACGTTAATTTAATTATCGAAACTCTCGCGCAGATTTCAAATTTACCACGTTGACATTTGAAATAAAAAATGACAGAATACGTTAGTAATTTTTAAAATTTTTCTTTTTAGTTGAGTAATTTTGGAGGTGGTATTATTAGAGTTCCTGTTTTAGGTGCTTTGTTGCTGGCAGTTGTAGTGGCGGTGGGGGCGTTTGTCTTTTTTAATAATCAATTTGGAACGCCTTCTGTAAATTCCGTTGAAGAACATAAAGTGGTTAAGCCTCAATCACAAACAGATTTAAGTTTGGGCGGAGTTGATGTTGGCGTTGAAGTTGCACGGCTCAAAGAAATTCTCGGTGCACCGGAATCAGTAGAGAATTTGGACGGATACGAACTTTACAGGTACAGCAATATCAAGGCTGAAGTGCGCAACGGCAAAGTTTACGCGCTTATGACAGATGCGCCGGACGTTACAACTTCTAAAGGTATTCATGTAGGCTTGCATTACAGTGAAGTTATAACCCAATACGGCTCGAAAGCCAACGAAACTCAAGAAAAATTTACAGTTTATGAGTATTCTTTTGAGTCTCTCAACCATGAGAAAGGCGTTTTGAGATTTTCTGTTGACGGTCCGCACATTTCAAACACCGTAGTACAGATAAGCGCGCGAATTTTAGTTGCGCCTCCAAGCGATAATAATTTTGAACAAGCAAAACTTGCATTACACAAATTTATAAATACCATTGCTCGAAAAGATTATGAAAAAGCCTACGACGAAATGTTGACTAATAATTATAAATCTAAAGTGTCAAAAAAAGAGTTTACGTTACGTGGCGCGCAACTTACCGAACTTAATTTTGACGAAGTTTTTACAGAAATTTCTTCAAAGGAAAATTCCGTAGTACTTGGATACAGTGCCGGTTCAAGAACGAAAAATAACAATCAAACTATTTACACGCCGTGGAAAGGCGAAATTGAAATGGTTTTTGAATCCGGCGTTTGGAAAATTAATGTTGTTACCGCCGAAAGAGGCGAAAGTATTCCGGAAAAATAATTTATATTTGCAAACTAAAAAAGCCGTCCAATTAGGGCGGCTTAATTTTTTTATTAAGAAAAATATTGATTATCCTTGCGGCGCAATTTTGGTACGGAGATCGCGTCCGCCGTCTTTATTTTCGATAACAACAATACCTTTGATAGGATTATGAGTGGCAGCGTCCATTGTGATTGTACCTGTACCAACTTTTAAATCTTTGATAGTTTCGATATTGTCGCGGATTTTTTCTGAATCAGTGCCGCCGCGTTGAATTGCGTCAATGAGCATTTTTCCGGAGTCATAACCGAGCGCGGCAAAAACGTTGGGGGCTTCTTTATATTCGGCGTTATAAGAATTGAGGAACGCTTGAACGTCTTCATCGCCTTCAAAGAAATGTGTGCAGAAGAAAGTATTGTTGAGGGCGTCTTGTCCGGCAATGTCAACAACTTTTGAATCGTCCCAGCCGTCAGTGCCGAGAATCGCCGCAGTAATTCCGAGTTCACGCGCTTGCTTTACGATTTTTCCAACTTCTTCATAGTAAGCCGGTACAAAAATTACATCGGCGTTTGCGGTTTGAATTTTTGTTAATGCGGCTTTAAAATCTTGGTCTTTTGCAAGAAAAGCCTCTTCCATTACAACTTGCCCGCCTGCCGCTTCAAATTTTTCCTTAAAGACTTTGCCTAAACTTTTTGAATAATCGGAGCTTGAGTCAAGGTAAAGTACAGCCGTTTTGGCGTTTAAATCTTGCGCGGCGAATTGTGCCATAACTTCGCCCTGTTGCGGGTCGATAAAGCAACTGCGGAAAATGAAAGGTTTAACCGCGCCGTTTTCAACAGTAACATCGGGGTTAGTGGCGGCGGGGGCGATAACTGCAACTTTGTTATCAGTCGCAACTTGAGATTCGGCGATAACATTTGCAGTTACAGCCGGTCCTATAAGTGCAACAACTTTATCATCGGAAATTAATTTTGTAGCCGCGTTGACTGATTCGGCGGCGTCAGATTTATTATCGGCTTCGACGATTTTAATTTTTTTGCCGTTGATACCGCCCGCGTCATTAATTTCTTTGACAGCGAGTCTGAAACCTTTAGCAGCATTGGAGCCGTATTGTGCAACGTTGCCGGTAAGTTCAAAATTGGAGCCGACAACAATTTCATCTGCCGCTGCATTACCTCCGCCGCAACCGGTAAACATTGAACAAGCCAAAAGTCCGCCCGTTAAAAGCGCGGCAATTCTAAATTTCTTTTTCCAGAAAAGCAATTAAAGCATCTCCTCATACATTCAAATTACCCGCGTATTTTACAATTTTTCGCGCAGGGCGTCAATTTTTAACTCAAAATTTTTTTATTTTACTGTCTGTCAAGTTGAAAAGTTGATAAAATCAGCAGTAAATCTGATTAGTTTTAGAATCCTTTACAATGACGGGCAAAATATTAAGATGCTTCATCATAAAAGAGCAAGCAGTATAGAAGCAGGAAAAAATTTTTTGAAATTTCGTCGCGCAGATTTTTTATTTGAATTTCACAAAAAAATTTTTAATGGTTGAAAAAAAATTTTAGGGATTTTGATATTTTTAAGGTAAAAACGGCGTTGGAATGCGGAAAAAAATTTTTTAAAAGAGGTATTGACAAAAAGGGAATAATGAAGTAATATATGCAAGCTGATTCACTTCAGCAAGGCTCCTTGAAATCTAAAC